>NZ_JAWRXD010001620.1:0-233 GCF_046535215.1 Priestia sp. SIMBA_032
GGATCAAACGCTGTGATTTGACTGGACACTGGCGTATCTTCATTCGTGACCAAGGTTACCACTACTGGGCCTACTGGTGGATCATTTACTGGCAGAACTGTAATCGTGATTGTAGAAACTGCCGTTTCTCCCTGGCCGTCACTTACTACTACACTAAAGCTATCTATCCCATTGTAATTTTCATTTGGCGTATACGTGTAGGTGCCGTCTGGATTCACAATGACCGTTCCATT
>NZ_JAWRXD010001621.1:0-233 GCF_046535215.1 Priestia sp. SIMBA_032
ATATTTGCCATCGCATCTGAGCATCTTTGCATTGTATCTATCGTTCGATCATACAAATCATCAATAGCTTGTTCTTGTTTTTCTACTTCTTTCATAATGGATAACGTTTCGATTTGTTCTTTTAAAAAAGCTTGTCTAGAAAGACCTTTTTCTTTAGCTAAACGATCTACTTTACTCACAGCAACCGGACATACATTTCTCACTTTAATCTCCATGTTTGTTCTCCTTTTCTG
>NZ_JAWRXD010001622.1:0-233 GCF_046535215.1 Priestia sp. SIMBA_032
GTAGTTGACTGCAGCAGCGGCAGGCTCGTACACAAAGTCTGTTTTCTTGAAGCCGGCAGCCCTGGCGGCCTCACTCAGAATTTCGAGAGCCTGAAACTCTCCTTGCGAACCAATTGAACTACGAAATTTCACTGGCCGACCCAATGTTGTCTCGGTAATTTCCTGCCCGAATTGAAGACACGCTTGCTCCCGAATGTGCCTCAGAATGCGCGTGATGATCCCTGTTATGTCCC
>NZ_JAWRXD010001623.1:0-233 GCF_046535215.1 Priestia sp. SIMBA_032
CGAAAACTGGTTCGCGAACCCTCTTATTCGTTTCTCTGCTGAACTCCTGACAATAAAAAGGCAATCCTACGCACGGGATGAAGGATGGGTTACTGCCGAACCTGCTGGGCAGAATGCAACGGATTTTTGTTCAGAGCTTTGCTCAACGAGGGCGTTGAAGCTCATGAAGATCCATTCAGTGACACTTTCCCGTTTTGACGTCCGATCGCTTTCGCAGATCATGGCGAGCATCC
>NZ_JAWRXD010001624.1:0-233 GCF_046535215.1 Priestia sp. SIMBA_032
TGTCCACTTCGACACATCCCTTCCTCGTCCGGCTTCAGCAGGCGACCGACGATCACGACCTCGACGCACTCGTCGCCTGCTTCGCACCGGGATACCGCAACGAGACCCCCGCGCATCCCGGCCGGTCTTTCGGGGGGACAGAGCAGGTCCGGGCTAACTGGCAGCAGATCTTCGCCTTCGTCCCCGATATCACCTCCCGCGTGACCGGGCACGCTGTCGACGGGTCGGAGGTG
>NZ_JAWRXD010001625.1:0-233 GCF_046535215.1 Priestia sp. SIMBA_032
CGTGGTTCCCAATTTATTCGGACGTTCCTTTACCGCCGGTTTTACGGCTGAATTTATGGAACGCGCCGATGGTTATCCCGGCTTGCGACAGCACTACGGATTAAAATTAGAGACTCTGGAACTCGAACCGGGGTTAATGTATAAAGCGATTCGAGACGATCGCGTCGATGTTATTAGCGGTTTTTCAACAGACGGTCGAATTAAAGCATACGATTTAAAAGTTTTAGAAGACG
>NZ_JAWRXD010001626.1:0-233 GCF_046535215.1 Priestia sp. SIMBA_032
CGGATTTGCATGAAAATATGTAGAAAAAAATAAACAAACTCCAGAAATATGTTTAGCCGCAGTAAAAGAAAATGGAAATGCATTGCAATATGTAGAAAAGGATAAACAAACCGAAGAAATATGTTTAGAAGCAGTAAGACAAAATGGATTTACATTACAATATATAGGAAAAGAAAATCAAACGGAAGATATATGTTTAGCAGCAGTAAAAGAGAATGGATATGCATTGCAAT
>NZ_JAWRXD010001627.1:0-233 GCF_046535215.1 Priestia sp. SIMBA_032
CGGTCGGTCTTCGAGCTCGCCCGCAGTGCGGATGTCTCCGCCGATCACGACGTGAACGGTGAACGTCGTGGGTACCAGGGAATTTCGATACCCAAGATGATGGAGGTCAGCATCCGGGGCGGCCTGCTGGAGATGGACGATCCCGAGCACAAGATCTATCGCGGCGCACTCAACCCCTATCTGTCGCCGGCCGCGATCAAACGGTGGGAACCGTTCATCGACGACGTCGTGCG
>NZ_JAWRXD010001628.1:0-233 GCF_046535215.1 Priestia sp. SIMBA_032
GGCCACGGCCGCGCAGCGCTCGATTTCCTCCAGCGGCCCGCACTGTCCGGCCAGATGGACCGGCAGGACAACGCGCGCCGTACCGTCCGCCCGCGCCAGCGCGACTTCCAGCGTGTCGGGCGTCATCAGGCCGGTATCCGGATCGACATCGGCAAAAGCGACCTCGGCCCAGCAATAGCGGGCGGCATTCGCCGTCGCCATGAAGGTGATCGCCGGAACGATGCAGGTATCGC
>NZ_JAWRXD010001629.1:0-233 GCF_046535215.1 Priestia sp. SIMBA_032
GTAATGCGTTACAAAACAAGAACAGTACGATTCATTAAAACGCATCACCATTTAGATCATAAACCACACTTAAACTTAGATATTTAATAAAGGAGCCATGTGTATGGAAGAACGTTTCTTTCTGTACGACGACACTGTCGCTACAAAAACTCGTTTCGTTAGCTTTATGGGAGAAAATGAGCGTCATGATTTAGCGCTTTTATACTCCGATCGTCATTACGGTAAAACAATTG
>NZ_JAWRXD010001630.1:0-233 GCF_046535215.1 Priestia sp. SIMBA_032
TCAAGCGCGGGGTCAAACAGCGCAAGCACGTGATGGTACATCGAGCGTCTTGGCCTCACCAACGAACAGGTGTTGTTCTACGGATCTTCCTTGGGAGGCTTTGGCTCCCTAAGTATGGCGTTCCTCATTCCGGGTTCCAGTGCTATTGCCGAGATTCCGCAGATTGATGTTGCGAGATGGCCCTCACCTGGCTCCATCAAAGTGATGGATCCAAAAATTCTGGGACGCGGGTT
>NZ_JAWRXD010001631.1:0-233 GCF_046535215.1 Priestia sp. SIMBA_032
CGCGGTCGACGAGGCGCTCGCCACGATCGCCTCCACCGCCCGCTCCGCCCTGGGCGACGTGCGCGTGCTGCTCGCCGAGCTGCGGCAGTCGCACCCCGCCGACGCCGCCCGCGCGCCGGGCGCCCACGACGGCCCGCAGCCGTCGCTCGCCGACCTCGAACTGACCGTCGACCACATCCGTTCGGCCGGACTCGCGGTCACGCTCGAGCGGACGGGCGCCGTCGAGACGCTCG
>NZ_JAWRXD010001632.1:0-233 GCF_046535215.1 Priestia sp. SIMBA_032
CTTGTAGAACCTGTAAAAGATACAGTGAAAAGCATGGCTGCAACTGCAATCGAAGCGAAAGATCGTGCTGACGAAAGCAACGAAGTTATCGGCCTATTCGGTCTGTTAAAATTACTAAAAGATCCACAAGCACAAAAAATGTTCCGCTTTGTGAACGCATATCTTCAAATTAGTGCAGAACGTAACAATAAATAATTTAACTTATAACAACAATTAGTAAAGACGGGGGATAT
>NZ_JAWRXD010001633.1:0-233 GCF_046535215.1 Priestia sp. SIMBA_032
GAGCCTGCATGGGAACGACTTTCCTTTCACTCATAAGGGTTTGGCAGAAAAAGCGATCGCCGAGGAGAAACAGACGTGCCGTTGGCGGCGATCGCCTTCGAGAGAACAACTCACTGGAGAACCAGTTTTATGTGAATCGATATTGTTGGCGGCAAAAACAGCCTTACGACGCCTCGGATGCCTCGTCGCTGGCCGAGCGAATTAAATACTCGAAATAGGCGTTGAGGGCTTCG
>NZ_JAWRXD010001634.1:0-233 GCF_046535215.1 Priestia sp. SIMBA_032
GGTCCAAGGGCCGCATGCGGGACATGGTCGACGCCATCATCTTTCGCCGCGACCCCGACCTGGTCCGCAAGAACCGGGAGGACGCGAAAAACAATCGCGGTGTGTGGGCCAACAACACCGATCACGGCATGGCAGTTTTGGACGCCCATTCCACCGCTGAAGAACTGACGTTGATCATGGCCCGGCTCGAGAAACTGGCCATGGCCACCTGCAAGGCCGATCCGCGGAAAAGG
>NZ_JAWRXD010001635.1:0-233 GCF_046535215.1 Priestia sp. SIMBA_032
TCACCACCTCCGCTCCCGTGCTGGGAGCGGTCGCCAGGTCGGCCACCTGGATCGCGGCCGTCCCCCGGTAGAACGCGAAGGCGTCGGCGCTCATCCGCTCCACCCGGAGGTCGATCAGGTTCTGCAGGCGGTTCTCGTGCTGCGCCCGCAGTATCCCGATCGGGTCGCGGCCGGGCGATGGCGAGTAGTCCGCCTGCGCCGAGCGCGGGAGGAGACGGCGGGCGGCCCGGCCC
>NZ_JAWRXD010001636.1:0-233 GCF_046535215.1 Priestia sp. SIMBA_032
GGTAATTCCGATGTTGTTTGATAACGTTGCTTCGTGACTGGCTTTCCCACCAACTTCCCACTCGATTCCATTCATACGGCTGCGATAATGCGTTATTAAGCGCAACTGACGGGACGAGTAATTAAACCCTCTGATTTTCTGTGGCGCCATGCTAGATAAGTCGGCACTGAACACCTATAGCACATCTGTACTATAGCGCCGACACACATACTCTCCTAAGCTGTGCAAGCTCG
>NZ_JAWRXD010001637.1:0-233 GCF_046535215.1 Priestia sp. SIMBA_032
GCATCGAGGAGACCGAGGACAGCTGGATCAGCCTGCGGGCTCCGGTACCCGGCCAGTACACCCTCGAAGGCCTGCTCTCGGTTCGCGGTGTGGTCGGAGCCCAGCCCGCCGATTGTGGAGCCTAGTAAGACTTCCCGCCGTCGAGCGTGCCCAACCGACCGTTGAGCGTGCCTAACCGACCGTCGCGCGTGCCGAACAGGCCGTCGAGCGTGCCGAAACTGCTTTCAGGCCTG
>NZ_JAWRXD010001638.1:0-233 GCF_046535215.1 Priestia sp. SIMBA_032
GGCTCTGATTGAAAGCATCCAGCCATTCGCCGATCCGTTCTCGCTCAGTGCCCGAGCTTTTGGCCCATGCGCTTTCCAGCCTGGCGAGCAAGGTTCGATTGGGCAGCGTTTCACGAGGATGAATTTTCAAGGCTGCCAGCCGCTCCCGGCTGCGGGCCGAAGCTTCGGCATCCAGACCATTTGGTGTGCGATCAATGCTGTGGCTGTGCCGCTCACCGGTCTCCAGCAGCGTG
>NZ_JAWRXD010001639.1:0-233 GCF_046535215.1 Priestia sp. SIMBA_032
GCCGAAAGCGGCGGGCCGGCGGCGCTGGCCGGGGTCATGATGCATCCGCTCGACGCGCCGCGCGGCATGATGACGGTGGCGCAGGTGGAGGACGCGATCCGCCCGCGCTCCGCCCACGCGCCGCGCAGCCGGCTCATGGTCGCGGAGCAGACGGTCAATCTCGCCGGCGGCGCGGTCTGGCCCGCGGAGGCGTTGCGGGCGGTCGCCGAGACGGCGCGGAAGGCGGGCCTGGC
>NZ_JAWRXD010001640.1:0-233 GCF_046535215.1 Priestia sp. SIMBA_032
ATATGTTTTTGCACAGAAACATTATATTCCGTTACCATCTTCTTAACAATCGCATCCATAATATCAAAATTATAATCTGCCGAATAATCAAATTCTAATTCTTCCATGACTTATAGTTAAATAGTTGCATTACTAAGTTACAGAAATAATATGAAAAAAGAAATGCCCTCTTTCGAATTTGAGAGAGGGCATTTATTATTTTATGATGTTATTGATTGTCTTGCTTCTTTTCT
>NZ_JAWRXD010001641.1:0-232 GCF_046535215.1 Priestia sp. SIMBA_032
GATCAAACGCTGTGATTTGACTGGACACTGGCGTATCTTCATTCGTGACCAAGGTTACCACTACTGGCCCCACTGGCAGATCATTTACTGGCAGAATCGTAATCGTGATTGTAGAAACTGCCGTTCCTCCCTGGCCGTCACTTACTACTACACTGAAGCTATCTATCCCATTGTAATTTTCATTTGGCGTATACGTGTAGGTGCCGTCTGGATTCACAATGACCGTTCCATT
>NZ_JAWRXD010001642.1:0-232 GCF_046535215.1 Priestia sp. SIMBA_032
GACTCGACCGACTCGACGCGAAAGTTCCAGAATTTGCCTTGACAACATCCGGACTTCTTCATCGTTCGACGCCATAGTCTCAGTGTTATCCAAAATCAGGAGGTGAGACTCCTTTGGAACTCCCCAGTCGTTAGCTAGGTAGCCAGAGAGTGCCTGGATCAGCTCCAAGGGCGGCTTTGAATACCAGCTCTTATCGAGGTAGCCGCCATCTAAGGCCTTAGGAATGGTAGCG
>NZ_JAWRXD010000067.1:0-1081 GCF_046535215.1 Priestia sp. SIMBA_032
TACCAATTGCATCTTTGCGTCCAAGACTTCCTAGTGTACCAGAGAAGACAGGAACGAATGATTCCATTGCTCCGCCGCGAATAGCTACTGCTAAGTTCACGCCTACAACTTCACCCATTTGCCAAGCTAATTGAGCAGTAGGTGGGTAAGGGCGACCTTCTGGACCCATTACAACCGCTGAGTCACCAGCAAGGAATACATCTTTATGAGATGTAGATTGTAAGAATTCATTTACAAGTGCACGACCGCGGTTTACTTCGATACCTGAGTTAGCAACTACAGAGTTACCTTGAACTCCGCCAGTCCATACCATTGTTTTTGTTTCAATTTTGCTTCCGTCTTTAAGTTCAACAGTTGTAGCATCCATTTTTGTTACAGGTGTACCAGTAACGAATGTAACGCCACGTTTTGTTAAGCTTGATTGAGCGCGCTCTACTAATTCAGCAGGGAAGCCTGGAAGAACTGTAGGAGCTGCTTCTACACAGTATAGAGAAATTTCTTTTGGATCAACACCGTGTTTTAGACATAGGCTTGGCATTAAGTCAGCGTATTCACCAACAAGTTCGATACCTGTTAATCCGCCTCCGCCAACTACGATTGTACCGTCAGCTTTATTTTTTGTTTTGCTGTATTCAGCGATACAAGTTTCTACGTGTGCACGTAAACGGTTTGCATCATTTACTGATTTAAGAACGAAGCTGTGCTCTTCTAAACCAGGGATACCGAAGTAAGCAGTTTCACTACCTAAAGCTGTAACAAGGTAGTCGTAGCTTAATTTTGTACCATCTTCAAGAGATACTTCACGTTGATCTGGTGAGATTTCTTTTACCGTTGCAATTTTTAAATCAACATTGTAGTTTTTAAGTAATTTATCAAGTGGTAAAGCTACCGCTTGTTCAGAAACGCCGCCTACAGCTAGACGGTGTAATTCTGTAATGATTTGGTGAGTAGCAAAACGGTTCACTACTGTAATTTTTGCTTCATCCGCACTTAGGTGTTGGCGAGCTGTCATTGCAGTTAATAAACCACCGTAACCGCCGCCTAAAATTAAAATATGTTTTGACATAGTCGATCCTCCGTC
>NZ_JAWRXD010001643.1:0-232 GCF_046535215.1 Priestia sp. SIMBA_032
CCTCGAGCTCCTTGGTGAAGTAGCTTCCCGTCCGTGGGACGTCCTCGATGCGACCCAGGTTCAGCCACGCACGTTTGAAGATTGCCTCGCGTTCGAGTTCGTAGAACTCAGGCGAATACGAATCGCGCAGGGAAATCGGACCGGTACCCAACTCGGGGTAATGCTCGGTCCAGCTCACCTCCGATGGTTTGGCGTACTTGACCATCGCGTTCCTTCCTCTTCAGTGATGTTG
>NZ_JAWRXD010001644.1:0-232 GCF_046535215.1 Priestia sp. SIMBA_032
GGGTTCTGTCGCTTTGCCAACTTCGAGCCTTCGCTAGTGGGGTCGGCTTAAGATTACCCGCATGACAGAGAGCCAGCAGACCCCCGTTTCGCCCGCCGACGCGCCGACCGGCGCCTCAGCCGGCTCTGACACCTTCACCGAGACGTCCGCCGCAGCCGAGCAGGCTGTCCGCGCCGCGGTCGAGGCCGGACTGCCCGCGACCATCGCCGACCTCTCGCAGCTGGTCCGCATC
>NZ_JAWRXD010001645.1:0-232 GCF_046535215.1 Priestia sp. SIMBA_032
TGGTCGGTTTCGGAGAGGTTGACCGGGGTCGCCTTTCCGATCTGACACTCTCCCATGGCCAGAACACTGCCGGTCAGCGGCCGGGCAACAACGCGCGGACCGTATCGATCGAATCGGCCTGCGCCGCAGTCTTGTCCGGCCGGTAGCGCAGTACGCGGGCGAATCTGAGCGCCACTCCGCCCGGGTAACGCGAGCTGACCTGCACGCCATCGAGCTCGACCTCGACGACGAG
>NZ_JAWRXD010001646.1:0-232 GCF_046535215.1 Priestia sp. SIMBA_032
CGCCTTCGAGAGCCGGGCGGACACTATTGCCGGTGGTCTTTCCAAGTTCGCGACCCAGGGCTCGGCGGATTTCTCCGCGGCGCTTGCCCAGGTCAATCGCACGCTGATCTCGATCCAGCGCGCGGCGGAGAGTTTTGAACGCAGTCCCAACCGGGTGATCTTCGGGGGCGAGGATGTGCCGGTCTATTCAGGCGGGCGACGGCGATGACAGAGACGAATTAAGAGGCAGGGG
>NZ_JAWRXD010001647.1:0-232 GCF_046535215.1 Priestia sp. SIMBA_032
GCGGCGGAGGAGGCGACGACGACTACCTCGTCAAGCGGGTCGTCGGCCTCCCCGGCGACCACGTCGCCTGCTGCGGGACCTCCGGACGCGTGAGCGTCAACGGCACGGAGATCCAGGAACCGTACGCGGTCGTGCCGGCCGGCCAGCCGGCCGCCTCGGCGTTCGACGTCACCGTTCCCGCCGGAGCTGTATGGGTGCTGGGCGACAACCGCTACAACTCCCGCGACTCGAG
>NZ_JAWRXD010001648.1:0-232 GCF_046535215.1 Priestia sp. SIMBA_032
CCGGTGATCATGCCGCCTCGACCCGTCGCGCTGCAATTGCACAGGTCTGCTGTTAACGCCCGCCGCAATGCAGCGGATGGCATGGAGGAGCAACGCCGCAGCAGCCGCGGGGGCAGGGGCCATCAAGCGATGCAACTACCACAGTAAGGGTTTGACGGATGACTTTCCACTGCAAACGAATTGATCCGCTGGACAGGTGCCGAACATGAAGCGGCCGGCGCTCTTTTCTTTG
>NZ_JAWRXD010001649.1:0-232 GCF_046535215.1 Priestia sp. SIMBA_032
CTGCTTCACGAGACTCTGAGTCACCTTGTCTACGGCGTGGTGCCCCCGTGCTCTGGCTGCCCGTGCTTCCGTGGCGCTCTGGCCTTTGTTGTCGTCCGCCGGCGCCTGGGGCATGGGGTAGCCCAGAGCTACGGCGAGGTCATCCCGGCCGCCCCAGTACTTCGGAGGGTCGTCCCTGTCCATCGACACCAGCGCCATGTACGCGAGAGCGCGGAACGGTCGATGCTCGAGG
>NZ_JAWRXD010001650.1:0-232 GCF_046535215.1 Priestia sp. SIMBA_032
GTAACATTAAAAGAAATTGAGTTTCGTATTATTCCAGACTCTAAAACAGCGTATCAATTATTTAAATCAAAAGAATTAGATTTACTAAGTGGTTTACCACAAGAGATGATTGAAAAAGAAAAAGGAAATAAAGAATATAAGCGTGTTGCAGGATTCTCATCTTATATTTATTCGTTTAACGTAGAAAAAGAGCCGTTTACAAATGCGAAGGTACGTAAAGCATTTTCATTAG
>NZ_JAWRXD010001651.1:0-232 GCF_046535215.1 Priestia sp. SIMBA_032
CTTCGCAGCATTCATACTTTGCCAAATTGGATTACTTTCAATTTCTTCTAACACTTTCGGGTTTTTATTTTCACTTGCCTCATATTGTAAGAAAATATAATCTGGGTTAAGTTCAGCAAGTTTTTCAAATGAAATTTTCTCTTGTGCTTTTACAGTTTTCACTTGTTCTGGAGCAGTTAGTCCAAGATCTTTATAAATTATAGGGTTGAAGTATACTCCTTCTGGATATAGG
>NZ_JAWRXD010001652.1:0-232 GCF_046535215.1 Priestia sp. SIMBA_032
CCGTGAATCATTTACGAACGGAAATACACTTAAACAAATGAGCATACATACTCCGAAGTATACTTTAATTCGGTCCGATGTGTTGTTCACCATTTCACCCCTTTTCACCAACAAGTCCAGTTGGCTTCACTATTAAGAAAAATAGTAACATTAACATATTAATTGCAAGTGATAAATCTGGTATAAAATACGCTGTAAAAGCACCAGCTAATCCAACAATTAAAGAAGCAAT
>NZ_JAWRXD010001653.1:0-232 GCF_046535215.1 Priestia sp. SIMBA_032
GTTTTTAAGATTATTTTATGATATTGCGTTAAAATTTTCTTAACAATGTATAGACTGCTAATACCCATTTTTTTGAGTATTCTCATGATGAGCTGTAATGAGCAAAAGAAAAATGATTCTACCACAGATTCAAAAAATATTCCTGACAAAAGTATTGCCATATTTAAAAAAGTAAACGCCAACAAAAGCCAAATTACTTTTTCCAACACCATAATCCATGATGTGGGCAGCC
>NZ_JAWRXD010000168.1:0-416 GCF_046535215.1 Priestia sp. SIMBA_032
AATCCCTTAGTACCTGCCCGTCCTGTTCGACCAATACGATGAACATAGCTTTCAGGATCCTGAGGAATATCAAAATTATAGACATGACTAACACCTGTAATATCAAGTCCCCTTGCTGCAACGTCGGTTGCGACCATAATCTCAATCGTATGATCCTTGAATTGACGAATCACATCGGCACGTTTTGATTGTGTAAGGTCTCCGTGAATGCCTTCTGCTGCATACCCACGTTTTTTTAGCCCTTCAGCAAGCTCATCGACACGTTTTTTTGTTCGTCCAAACACAATAGCAAGGTCTGGTGATTGAAGATCTAGAAGATTGCAAAGAACATCAAATTTTCGATTCTCAGGAATTTCCACATAACGTTGTTCAATGTTCTTTACCGTTAATTCCTTTGCTTTTACCTGCACGAGTTC
>NZ_JAWRXD010001654.1:0-232 GCF_046535215.1 Priestia sp. SIMBA_032
TTATTTCGGTTACACACGCTGCTTGTGGTAACTGTTGCAGGCATCGTAACTGGTCTTGGATCAGGCTTGTCACTGCATCAAGTGATTACGATGTTCGGCCAGTTCTTTGTCGATAACCGCTATATGGCTATGGCTATTTTACTTACTCTTCCTAGCGTTGGCGTGTTAGAAAAATACGGGTTAAGGGAACAAGCGGAAGTGCTGATTAAAAAAGCGAAAAACGCTGCTTCTG
>NZ_JAWRXD010001655.1:0-232 GCF_046535215.1 Priestia sp. SIMBA_032
TGTAGCTGGACTTTTGGAGATATACCTTTAGAAAAAACAATGGAGTTTGGAGCCAAAACGGGATATGACGGAATTGAAACCAGGGCTGCAGTAGATGATTATAACTGGAACGATATTAGAAAGCATGCAAAAAACCTAGATTAAGGGATAAGTGGTTTAACAGGAGATACTGGCTGGCCAAAGGAAGAACAAGGTTTAGCAAATGCGAGCGCAGATAATAGAAGAAAAGCAG
>NZ_JAWRXD010001656.1:0-232 GCF_046535215.1 Priestia sp. SIMBA_032
TACTTGTCATCATCGGATTCTACAAACTCTTCATCAAAAAGAAAAGTATCACTTCTTTTTATACCCCTTTCGATAATATTACCGGGCAAACTATTTGCGAATTTCACGAAGAACAGAAAATATTAGTATCTGAGGATGAAGACGGAGATGGCAAGAAGAAAAAAATAACCTTGCACAGGCAAGGTTATTTTTTTGTTTCTGCTTGAAAACGTTTATAGTATGTCGATGCTGT
>NZ_JAWRXD010001657.1:0-232 GCF_046535215.1 Priestia sp. SIMBA_032
CGGCGATTACAGCAGGTGCCCCGGCGGAAGCCCAGGCGGACAAACGCCGCGGCGAACTCTAGCCCCGCGTCACGCGGAGAGCGCGGCCAGCAGCCCCCGGAAGTCCTCGCTGCACGCGTCGCAGCCACGGAGGTGCGCGGCGATGCGCGGATAGCGCGCGGCCGCATCCCGACCGGCGAGCACGAGTTCGGCGAACACGTGCATGAGGGACATCGTCTCGGCGCACCCGGCG
>NZ_JAWRXD010001658.1:0-232 GCF_046535215.1 Priestia sp. SIMBA_032
CTTTTTGCAATTACAATCGGTTAGGTTGAATTTTGTTCTCCTGCGATAACACGGGGCTTTGAAACATGAAAAGACCGCAAGACTTTTTGAAAAAGCACTTTGCAGCCATATAATTTCTTTTCTTTTGTAAATGAAAATCGATTGTATTCTCTTCTGATTCAAACGTACGATATAACTATATTTAACTACGTAACTTTTATCTGTGTGTCATAACCTCTTCAGGAATCGCTTG
>NZ_JAWRXD010001659.1:0-232 GCF_046535215.1 Priestia sp. SIMBA_032
GCGCCGTTGGCATCCCGGCAAAGCTGGAAACGGTTGGCGATCCCCGTGATCGGAGGCTTGACAACAACCCTTTTGACCCTGGCCTACGGCACCGTCACATTGCGCTACCGGGTCGATCTTTGGCCGCTCATAGCGCTTCTTGCACTGCTGGGCCTTTCCGCCACAGCCCCGAAGCTTGCCGCTCCGGGAAGCATGTTTTGGAAGGGAGCTGCGGCGGCAGGCCTTGCCCTTG
>NZ_JAWRXD010001660.1:0-232 GCF_046535215.1 Priestia sp. SIMBA_032
TCTTCTCCCTATGCGAACTATATGAAAATCCCCAGAGTTAACCAACTCATATGCTTGTCTTCTTCCAATTCCTAATATTTGTTGAATATGTACAACATCTAGTACTGATGGGTATTGTTCTAATGTATTCATAAAATCCTCCTATTTTAGTACGAATGAGTTGATAAAAAACGTCTATTTCTTTGTATTTTTTCTTGATCAAAATTAGTATTTTTCTTATCCAACTTTGATT
>NZ_JAWRXD010001661.1:0-232 GCF_046535215.1 Priestia sp. SIMBA_032
TGTCAGCGCAGTTCGATTGTAGTCGTGGGGCAGATACTCACAAGGCTTTCGTGTAGAACACCCGGCGATAGCCGTCTTGCATTGCGCGGTGTGTCTCGGTGAAACCCTGGCGCGGGTAGTAGCGGATGTTCTCGGTCATGTGCTCGTTGGTGTGCAATTGCAGGCGCTGCAGTCCCATGTCGCGGGCTTGCGACGCGGCGAAGTCCAACAATTCGGTCCCGATACCCGCCCC
>NZ_JAWRXD010001662.1:0-232 GCF_046535215.1 Priestia sp. SIMBA_032
GATCAGGACTGCGTCGAGAAGTACCGCCACACCCAGGATGATCCCCATTTCCTTGGGTGGCAGGGGTTCTGCGAATGCGAATGTGAAGAACACTGCGACCATGACCGCCGCCGCGGCGAGAATGATGCGCCCGGAGTGCGCCATGCCGTCGATCTGAGCGGTCTCGGGGTCACCGGTGCGCTCGAAGTGCTCCTTGGCGGTGGCGAGCAGGAAGACGGTGTAATCCATGGCG
>NZ_JAWRXD010001663.1:0-231 GCF_046535215.1 Priestia sp. SIMBA_032
CTGCTACGTTCTCGCCACCGGCATCGACGGGTAGTGCGGCCGGGTTCTCCTCGCGCATGGCCTGAACCCGCCGCTGCCATTCCTCAAGGCTGATTCCGTCTCGCTCCAGCGCACGCTGTAGTTGGCGGTTTGCCGAATTCTCTGAGGAGGTCAAGGCGCGTTTGACGGCGCCTGCTGCTACTGCTGCCACAGGCAAAGCACCGCCTACCACGCCGCCCAGTGCAGCCCCTT
>NZ_JAWRXD010001664.1:0-231 GCF_046535215.1 Priestia sp. SIMBA_032
GTTGCACTCGAAATAGGCGTAACTGTACTGGTCCGCACTTATTTGGTGCATTCTTATTCGAGAAATGGGATTTGTCAGTCGAGAAGGTCTGAAAACACCAGTACAGTAGTACAGATTGTGTTGTTGATAGCGGAAAAGGTGTATTGATAGAAGGGTTTGACTGTTATGGTCCATACGAGAGCTTGCCCGCTCCCACAGGGAAAGTGCTGCCCTTGAGGGTTGCACATCACC
>NZ_JAWRXD010000068.1:0-1033 GCF_046535215.1 Priestia sp. SIMBA_032
CGTATTAAATATATTGAAGAACATTTAAAAGTGATTAAGCTTGCTATACAAGAAGGCATTCACCTAAAAGGATATTACGCTTGGTCTGTTATTGATTTATTAAGCTGGTTAAATGGTTATAAAAAACAATACGGATTCATTTACGTAGATCATAACGATAACTTAAACCGAAAGAAAAAACTCTCATTTCATTGGTACAAGCATATTATTGAAACGAGAGGAGAAGAGCTATAAGGAAAAACAAAACCTCTTGATTTTGATCAAGAGGTTTTGTGTATAATAGAGGCAGTAAATTATTGAGAATGCAGACTAGGGAGATTATATGGCTATAAAATATAAAGAAATTGCAGATCGTTTAGAAAAAGAAATTCGAGATGGAAAGTTTAATCAAACGAAAAAACTACCTACAGAAGAAGAATTGATAAAAGAATTTGAAGTAAGTCGTAATACAATAAGAAAAGCAGTGACTCAGCTTGTTAATCGTGGCTATATTTATCAAGTCCAAGGAAGTGGTATGTTTCTGCGTGAGGAATCTGTCACAGACTATATTAACTTAGGCAGCCTTAGAGGGCTAACGAAAGACTTACAGTCTAAAAAAGTGGAGACTAAAATTCTTGCTCTGCATATAGTAGAAGCTGATGAATTAACTGCAAAAAGTTTAAGATGTGAACCCGGAACTAAGCTATATTATGTGAAACGGCTGAGAATTGTAGATGAGGAGCCTTTTTCTATTGAGATCAGTTACTTTAAAAAAGATGTAGTTCCTTATTTAAATGAAGAAATTGCGTCAAATTCTATTTATAGTTACCTAATCGATGATTTAGAATTAAACATTGGATTTGCTGATAAAGTCATTAACTGCGAAAAAATCGATGAAGAAAGTGCAGAACTTCTTAATATACACCCATTGGATCCAGCATTGATTATTGAAAATACCGTATGTTTAACGAACGGAACAATCTTTGAATGGTCAAAGTCAATCTTTCACTTTCAAAAAGCAAAAATCTTAAATCGTATCAATTTTAAATAACAT
>NZ_JAWRXD010001665.1:0-231 GCF_046535215.1 Priestia sp. SIMBA_032
CCGGGATCGTCAAGCCGCAGGTGGCGTTCTTCGAGCGCTTCGGAGCGGCCGGATATGCCGCGCTGGAGGAGGTGCTGGCCGCCGCGCGCGCCGCAGGGCTGTTGGTGATCGCCGACGCCAAACGCGGTGACATCGGCACCAGCGTGACGGCGTACGCCGAGGCGTGGCTGACGCCCGGCTCGCCGCTGGAGGCGGACGCGATGACCGTCGCCGCCTACCAGGGGGTCGGGT
>NZ_JAWRXD010001666.1:0-231 GCF_046535215.1 Priestia sp. SIMBA_032
ATTTTTATATCGTAAGTTGGAACAGAACGAATATTATTAATCATTACGTACGCAGAATCTGTTTTAAATTCATGTGAATCTAATTTATGTTTCTCTAATAGTCCTTTAAATACGAACATATCTTTTTCCGCAATTTTACCGATATATTTATCTTTTTTAAAAAGGCCAATTCCGGTGATTTTTATTTTATCACCATGCTTTTTTAGAATTGGAATGTAGTAGTCTTGCCCT
>NZ_JAWRXD010001667.1:0-231 GCF_046535215.1 Priestia sp. SIMBA_032
GTGATGCAGCATGTAGCTTAATTACGTCTATTTACAATAATAAAGGTGATATCCAGCCTGTTAATACACGAAACAACGGAACAATTGCAAGCTTACCACATGATTCTGCTGTTGAAGTGAACTGTATTATTACGAAAGAAGGTCCAAAACCAATTGCAGTGGGAGATCTTCCAGTACCAGTTCGCGGTTTAGTACAACAAATTAAATCATTCGAGCGCACAACAATTGAAG
>NZ_JAWRXD010001668.1:0-231 GCF_046535215.1 Priestia sp. SIMBA_032
GGATGGTCGATGCGAGTGGAGGACATTCGTCTGATACGAGAGAACGGGAAGCCGACAAAAATAATTGCTTGATTGGCAGAACTAGCCTCGTTTCATTCGGTCATTTACCGCATTCAAACTAAGTCCAACATGGTCTGATACGGCTCTAGCCCCACGATTCTTCAGTCTTCGTGGGAACTCGCAGACTGTGAAGTTGTTCGGCCAATGTTTGGCGGGAGCGCATGAGCGGAG
>NZ_JAWRXD010001669.1:0-231 GCF_046535215.1 Priestia sp. SIMBA_032
GTATAAGTGACCAATTTATTGGGTTGTCCACATCTTAAAATTAGTGATCTAGCCCCAGTAAGGCGGCAGCCTCTCCAAAACTTTCAGGCATTTTGTCCGCTATTCCACTGGTCTCGGCCACGTTGGCGGGTATCAATATATATCGTAGCATAAAAGTTTCATCGTTTTGAATATTCAGTACATTTAATCCTGGGTCTGCCATTCGCACGACTATACCGTTTTCGGTAGGAG
>NZ_JAWRXD010001670.1:0-231 GCF_046535215.1 Priestia sp. SIMBA_032
GCAAGGTCTACGCAGACCGGAGGAGTGATAAAGGTGACCTTTTTGCTTTGATCGAAAACTTCACTCCGTTTGAAGCCGCTATCCCCTCGAAAATTAACGGAGTGTACCTAGAGACGATCCCCGCTACTCGAGTGAACAACTATTGGCGTGACGGGGTTCGGTCCATTTCCCAACTGGATTACGATGCAATCCTAAGTCATGCGAAGCTCCTGTCTTCCCAGGCTGACCAGG
>NZ_JAWRXD010001671.1:0-231 GCF_046535215.1 Priestia sp. SIMBA_032
TAGACACGCATTACTCAGCTGCCTCCATCCTTTGAGCCTGATCTTCCATCACTAAGGCATTGATGAAATCATCTAACTTACCTTGTAAGATTTGATCTAGCTTTTGAATCGTTAAACCGATTCGATGGTCTGTAACACGGTTTTGCGGGAAGTTATACGTACGAATACGCTCTGAACGATCACCCGTACCAACAGCTTGTTTACGGTTTTGATCATATTCAGCTTGTGCTT
>NZ_JAWRXD010001672.1:0-231 GCF_046535215.1 Priestia sp. SIMBA_032
CGGCCGCGTTCCGTCCGGAGGCATCCACGGTGAGCTTCTGCAGCACCGGGAGGAGAGTGTCCTTCGACCGGTCCGGCGACCAGTGGAGGCCGGCGAGCGACGCGGGGGAGAGACCCGCTTTCTTCAGGAGGTCGGCGTTGTAGAAGAGCCCGATGCCGGGGTCCGCCAGCTGCGGCACTCCCCACAGCGAGCCCTTCAGCGTGTACTGCTTCACGATGTTCGGCTGCCACT
>NZ_JAWRXD010001673.1:0-231 GCF_046535215.1 Priestia sp. SIMBA_032
TCGTCGCCACGGGCCTCGGCGCCTCGCACGTCCTCGTCAACGACGCCCCCGTCCGTTCCGGCAAGCGCACCATCAGACCCCGACGACGTCCCGTTCCCATCCGGGAGCAGGTCGGCGACCGGGAGTTCCGGCTCGACGCACGCGGTTTCTGGCAAGTGCACCGCGGGGCCGCGCAGACCCTCACCGCGGCGGTCCAGTCGGCCGTGGACGAGGCGCTGTTCGACCCCAGGG
>NZ_JAWRXD010001674.1:0-231 GCF_046535215.1 Priestia sp. SIMBA_032
CGGGAACCCGGCCGCCGTCCGCTCCCTGCTCGGCATCGTGGAGGTGGGAGGCGTGCTCGTGCTGGTCGGCTCCGTCTCGCCGGGACCAGAGCTGGCCATCGTTCCCGAGCAGCTCGTGCGCCGGCTTCTCACCATCCGCGGAGTGCACAACTACGCGCCCCGGCACCTCGAGCAGGCTGTGGCGTTCCTCGCGGACGCGTGGCAGCGCTACCCGTTCGCCGAGCAGGTGGG
>NZ_JAWRXD010001675.1:0-231 GCF_046535215.1 Priestia sp. SIMBA_032
GCTGTCATTCCTGGTCGAAGAAGCCCACCGCGGGTGCTACATCGCCAATTCACTGAACTCGGATGTCAGGGTCACCGCCACAATTCACCTCGGGTGAAGTGCGCACCCCGGCTATATTCGACCGGTGACCACCACCGATTCCGCAAAGAATTACACGCTCACCCGAAACCTTCTGATCATTGTCGAGATCGTCTCGATTCTCTTGACCGCCTTCGCAATTTACGACATCGC
>NZ_JAWRXD010001676.1:0-231 GCF_046535215.1 Priestia sp. SIMBA_032
CTTCGTCTGCTACGTCACTGCTGCGCTGCGAGGCATCTTCGGCACCTTTGCTGTTGTAGTCGATCAGCGCCACCAAAGCCTTCATCATGCTGTCGGCACGCTGGGTGAGCGGGCCGCTGATCTGCTGCTTGGCCTCGTCCATACGCCCTGCGGCAATGTTCTGCAGCACTTTCACCTGCAGTTCGAGGTACTGCTGGTGCGCGTCATTGAATGTGTTGAACAGAGCAGGGT
>NZ_JAWRXD010001677.1:0-231 GCF_046535215.1 Priestia sp. SIMBA_032
TTTTTTAACCACAAAAGAGACAAAAGATTTTTAGTCGTTTTTAGATACTTAAAAGCTTACAAAACAATCGAGCCTAAGAACTTTTACATTTTGTAAACTTTTATCATTTTTTTTTCCAATCATTTCTTTTGTTCCTTTTGTGGTTAAATATTTCTTACATATTGACATTACTATTTCAAAGTATATTTTACACCCAGAAACCCTCTGATTCTCTGCATCGGAGCATATCCG
>NZ_JAWRXD010001678.1:0-231 GCF_046535215.1 Priestia sp. SIMBA_032
GTCGAGCCAGTGCTGCCACAGATCGTTCAGCGGCTCCGGGCTGTGTTTGGCGGCCAGGCCGGTGAAGTCGGCCGACGTGACGGAGCTGTAGCGGTACTCCCTTGTCCATTCACGGAGAAGATCGAAGAAGTTGTTGTCGCCGAGTCGCTTTCGCAATGCGTGCAGAGTCAGTGCGCCGCGTTTGTAGACCCGGTCGTCGAACATGTTCTTGGGTCCTGGATCACCGATCAC
>NZ_JAWRXD010001679.1:0-231 GCF_046535215.1 Priestia sp. SIMBA_032
AAAATGGTCTGGCCATCGCTGGAGATTACATGTCTGCTGCTTCATTTCTTGGTATAGCCGGAGCAATCGCATTAACTGGGTTTGATGGATTCTTTTATAGTATCGGTTTTTTAGTTGCTTATTTAGGTGTACTGTATCTTGTTGCAGAACCGCTTAGAAATTTAGGGAAGTACACTTTGGCGGATATGATTGCAGCACGCTTTGATGCGAAAAAAGTTCGCGGAGTTGCAG
>NZ_JAWRXD010001680.1:0-230 GCF_046535215.1 Priestia sp. SIMBA_032
GCGGCTTTCCAGAAGCGGGAGAAGCAACGTCGGGGTATTTGTTTGAACACGATGGTTTTCGTTTACTTGTAGACTGTGGTAGTGGTGTACTAGCACAGCTTCAAAAATATATAACACCATCTGATATAGATGCAGTTGTACTGTCACACTATCATCACGATCATGTTGCGGACATTGGGGTATTGCAATATGCGAGATTAATTACGAGTGCGACAACAAGGCAACTACCG
>NZ_JAWRXD010001681.1:0-230 GCF_046535215.1 Priestia sp. SIMBA_032
GTGTCCATAAACGGGTACCGGTTCGATCCTTTCCTGTCAGCATCAGACATTCCACGCTGCTAGACTCATCGCGCCTTCGAGCGCTCAGGCCGAAGAGACAGGTTACAGCGCGGGACCGGCATTTGCGCACCCAACGGCAACGGATGAAGGCGTCCCAGACGGAAACCATCATCGAAACCGTACACCGAATGCCGATCAGTGACACCGGGGACCGGCGGGCGCAGTATCGG
>NZ_JAWRXD010001682.1:0-230 GCF_046535215.1 Priestia sp. SIMBA_032
TAATCAGCTAGGTTGTAAAGTAATCAGGTATACAGAACTATTAGGGAACGATGTTGGGCGTGCAGTTGGCGCAAAACATGCGATAGGTGATGTATTACTATTTATAGATGGGGACTTTGCTATTCCAACTTCCAAATTACAATTGTTTCTTAATCCAATTTTACATGATCAGACTGACATCGTTTTAAATAATTTGGACGCATTGTTTTTAAAGAAACAAAAACCCCATT
>NZ_JAWRXD010001683.1:0-230 GCF_046535215.1 Priestia sp. SIMBA_032
CTCTCTACTTGCGCTACTACCAGGAAGGGCGCATGGCCGTCGACCGTCTGATGAGCGGGACAATGGGATTCGATCAGCTGAACGCAAACCTTGATCTGCTAGATCGGGGCGAAGTGCTGCGACAGGTGCTGCTGCCGAACGGCTAGCTGCAATTCGCACCTGCGACGCAAGCTTGAAACCGCGCAGTTCTGCTGACATCACGCATGACCGCGCGATCCATAACAGACACT
>NZ_JAWRXD010001684.1:0-230 GCF_046535215.1 Priestia sp. SIMBA_032
CGCACCGACGACGAGCGCGGGGACGAGCAGGAGCAGGCGCGCACGCGTACCGCGCGCGAAGAGCTCGGGGCGATCCTCCGCCGACGCGAGCGCGACGAGCGTCGGGCCCTGCACGTTGAGACCGAGCGCGACCGCGAGGGCGAGGAACCCGCCGATCGACTGTCCGACACCGATCGCGACCCACGCGGCGGACCCTCCGGCGCGCGCGAGCACGGGCAGCACGAGGAAGG
>NZ_JAWRXD010000169.1:0-413 GCF_046535215.1 Priestia sp. SIMBA_032
TGTACCAGAACCACTTTCTCTTAATACCCATACTTGATCTTGGAGTGTACTTTCATTTATTTCATTTGTGCGGAGTAATGGATGATTTGGCGGGACGACGAGCTTCATTTCATCTTGCATAAATGTTTCAACATCTACGTCGGCATATACGACTAGTCCTTCCACTAGGCCGATATCAATTTGATTAGAGCGAAGGCTTTGCAAAACGTCTTCTGTATTTGAGATGAAAGTATGAACTTCGACGTGTGGATTTTCATTCGCATAGTTAGCCAGTATTTTTGGAAGTAAGTATTCGCCAATTGTAAAACTAGCACCAATACGAAGTGTTCCTGTTACAACGTTATGTAGTTCATTAATTTCTTGTTTAGCATCTTCGTAAAGAGAGAGCATTTGCTTTGCATGTATATATAATA
>NZ_JAWRXD010001685.1:0-230 GCF_046535215.1 Priestia sp. SIMBA_032
TATCGGAGACGTACGGCGCAGCCGGATCCACAACGGCCTTCTCATAGTCGGAAGCCTCGATCTCCTTGCGCTTGTCGTAGGCCGCCTGCTCAACCTCGGTCGCCTGTTTCGGGAGATAGCCCTGGAAGCCCGTGACGTTCATGCCCAGCTGCGACAGCGAGGCAACCGCGTTCTTGAGGTCCTCGGGTGCGTCGTCGACGGCGACGGCGAGGTCTCCGTCGAGGGTGTAG
>NZ_JAWRXD010001686.1:0-230 GCF_046535215.1 Priestia sp. SIMBA_032
CGTCATCTACGACGGCCTCCCGGTCGCCGGCAAGTCGGGCACGCTCGGGCCGGGCTACAACCGGTTCACCGGCTCGAGCTCGGTCGCGCGCGGGTCGGTGTTCGCGAAGACGGGATGGATCGACAACGGATACACGCTGTCCGGCATCATCAACTCCGCAGACGGCACCCCGCTGACGTTCGCCGTGTTCGCCCTCGGCAACGTCGGGGACAACGCCAAGCAGGCGATCG
>NZ_JAWRXD010001687.1:0-230 GCF_046535215.1 Priestia sp. SIMBA_032
GCAGTGACCGATGCAAATGCCGCCGCGCGCATGTGTCCAGCGGGGCATACCCCGGATTACGAGGGGCGCTCCGTGCTTTTCGACGCGGCCTGTGCTCCAGATTCCGCCCAGACGAATCCGATCGCCGTGGCAACGGCGAAACCGGCCGATCTGAGGCCCGCAGCGAGCGCCATCTCATCTCCCTCGACCGACCTGCACCGACTCTCACGGCGCGGTAGACACGGTGTGGG
>NZ_JAWRXD010000170.1:0-413 GCF_046535215.1 Priestia sp. SIMBA_032
TGGTATTGCAAGACGTATGGTTACGGAATTCGGTATGAGTGATAAGCTTGGACCGATGCAATTTGGTAGCTCACAAGGTGGTCAGGTATTCTTAGGAAGAGACTTCCATTCAGAACAAAACTACAGTGATGCAATCGCACATGAAATTGATGTGGAAATGCAAACAATTATTAAAGAATGTTATGCTCGTGCGAAACATATTCTTACTGAAAAACGAGATAAGCTTGATATTATCGCGAAAACGTTACTTGAAGTAGAAACATTAGACGCAGAGCAAATTAATCATTTATATGATTATGGCAGATTACCTGAGCGTCCAACATCTTCAGATGATGTGAAAGTAAACATCAATATGAAGAAAGACGATGAAGATAAAGAAGATAAGTAAGAAATGAAGGAGTGACTATCGTCAC
>NZ_JAWRXD010001688.1:0-230 GCF_046535215.1 Priestia sp. SIMBA_032
GGGGGATGTACTAGGACTCCGTGAGGCCTTCACAAACGTGGACAGTTCGCCGGTCATCAGCTCAGTGTGGCGCGTCGCGTCGTTGCCAGTCATCCGAAGAGGGCGAGGCAACCAGACACGCCTAGAGGACAGGATCTGTGGTCTGAGCAACATCACCCTTCCTAGTTTCGACTATGCCGCTCCTGGTGAGCGTCTAGTGGACACTTCGGTTTGGGATAGCGAAATTAATC
>NZ_JAWRXD010001689.1:0-230 GCF_046535215.1 Priestia sp. SIMBA_032
GTGATCTCGCGCGGGTCGAAGGCCTCCCAGACCGGCAGCGGGTCGCGGCCGCGCCGCTCCACCCAATGCCGGATCAGCGCTTCCGGCGGCCGGGCGACCAGATTGGCCCGCCGCGCCACCGTCGCCGCCGCGGCCCGCTGGGGCGCGCTCACCGCGCGCCGGGCGGGCGAGGGCTTGCGCGCGAAGCCGTCCCCGGCCCCCGCGCTCCCCGCCTCGCGCCCGCCATGGCC
>NZ_JAWRXD010001690.1:0-230 GCF_046535215.1 Priestia sp. SIMBA_032
CCGGTTTTTGTTCACGGCATCACAAAAATGTTGGTCGCTGAAGCGATCCAAGTCCAACGACTTGAGGGTACTGAAGATCACGCTGTCGGCGACCTGGACGGAATCGCTCACCTCATGTTATGCACACTCGCGATCGGCCAATTCGCGCTGATTGAGCCCTTTCACCAAGCTGTGCTTGCGGGTATTCAAAACGGATACGGCATCCGCGATGGCCACGCGTTGCCCATTGG
>NZ_JAWRXD010001691.1:0-230 GCF_046535215.1 Priestia sp. SIMBA_032
GTATATAATGCTGCAAAAGTAGAAAAAGAGAAATTAATTGTTCCAGGTGCTGGGCATGGAGAAGCGGAGAAAGTAGATTCGAATAAATATTGGAATACCGTATGGAAGTTCGTAGGGAAGTATATTCCGGCATAATTAAAGTTGTTGCATTTATATAGACGATAATCGGAGGGATAATAGTTAATCCTTTTGATTATCGTTTTTTTGTTAATTAGGTAGTCTGCTATAAG
>NZ_JAWRXD010001692.1:0-230 GCF_046535215.1 Priestia sp. SIMBA_032
TATTCCGCTAAGGCTATTAGAGTTTCGAATGCATGAGTTGGATAAAAAGAAAGAGTATATTATCGTTTGTCGCTCTGGCGGAAGAAGTGGAAGAGCAGTTCAGTTTCTAGAGAGCTACGGTTTTCAAGCAATCAATATGGTAGGTGGTATGTTAGCGTGGGAAGGTAAAGTCATATAGTGAAGTAAGTGATTTGGGCCTTTTTATAAATAAATAAATAAATAAATACCCC
>NZ_JAWRXD010001693.1:0-230 GCF_046535215.1 Priestia sp. SIMBA_032
GAGAATGTCGGGCAGGCTGGGGTCGTAGTCGCGGGTCAGCGCCAGCGCCGGCCCGGCCTCCGCCCGCACCAGGCGGCAGACGTGTTCCAGCACCTCGTGCACGTTGAGCGGCTCGAGCTGGGGCTGCACCTTCGGCCCCAGCAGGCGGTCGACGAGGTCGCGCAGCCGGTCCGCCTCGCGGATGATGATCTCCGTGTATTCCCCGAGCTCGCCATCGGGCAGCGCGCGCG
>NZ_JAWRXD010001694.1:0-230 GCF_046535215.1 Priestia sp. SIMBA_032
GAAATAGTGGCTGTCCGCATGGCCGAAATAGAGACCGGAGACGGAAGACCCCGGCATCATCGCCCGGCTTTCCGTCAGCTGGATGCCGGTCAGACGCTCCGCGTCGAGCAGCTTGAACAAAGTGTCCTTCTCGGTGTGATCTGGCTGAGCCGGATAACCGGCCGCCGGGCGGATGCCCTGGTATTTCTCGGCAATGATGTCCTCTATCGAGAGGTTCTCATCGGCCGCAT
>NZ_JAWRXD010001695.1:0-230 GCF_046535215.1 Priestia sp. SIMBA_032
CTCGGGGACTTGTCAGGGAACCGATCACCTCACTGGAGACGACTTATTTAAAGCAACCCTCGACGCGAAATGTTTAGTGGGCGGATCGCTAGTGTTCAGTCCGTCGCAAAATATGATTCGTCTTCCCGGCACGTTTGTCGCCCCCTGGCAGTGGGCTTGGTTTTTAATTGGGAACACGTTCTTTACCTTTGCCTCAGCCTTTAGCGATCCGTCTTTAATTTGGCAACTCG
>NZ_JAWRXD010001696.1:0-230 GCF_046535215.1 Priestia sp. SIMBA_032
GTCGTGCCGAGGTGATCTCGCTGGGTTTCCTGCTGTCCCTGTGGGCGGGATCATCGGCGATGGCGAGTTTTGTCGACTCGATCGTGATCGCACACGGCCAGCACAATGTGCGCCATCCGGTCACCCAACGTCTGTTCGCCCTGTGGCTGTACGTGTGTTTCCTGGTGCTCGCGGTGCTGACCCTGCCGCTGGTCGCTCTCGGACCGACCTATGTGCGCGACGTCATCCCC
>NZ_JAWRXD010001697.1:0-230 GCF_046535215.1 Priestia sp. SIMBA_032
GGTGCAACCAGGTTTTTCTGGACGATAAACGGCGAAAAATAGGGCTTACGACCGGCGAGCGCTGTGGCAGCATAGCTGGGGATGTCCGCATACCGCTTGATCGCATCCAAACCGCCGCCTATGCGGCAAGAGAAATCCACCGCTACAGCCTGGCCATCGGCGACAATGAAGTCGAACTGGCCAAAGCTGACGCAGTGCGCGCTGAACAGAGCGGCACACCAGTCATCGAT
>NZ_JAWRXD010000171.1:0-412 GCF_046535215.1 Priestia sp. SIMBA_032
GGATATTTCAATCGACATTGCGCCGGGCGCCGGTCGAGATTATGCCGGCTTTTATGGATATCAACGACGACACGATAGTTCTTGTCCTCGACAAGTTCGAAAGATAGAGCAATACCTTCAAAGCGCAGCAATCGGTATCAGAAAACAAAGATAGCCAGTGAGCATCGCCGCCGAGCAGCAGCCTGCGCGGTGGCGATAACACCCAGTGTGTACCAGGTGTCGGCCCGAGGGCACCATGGCAAACCTGCCCATCCAGAGGCGCGTCACAGCATTTGAAGGCATGCTGGGCAAAGGCGCATGGTGCCGCTATCGGGAGCAAGCCCCACTCTCACCGGATTCTCTGTCAACCTTACTTACGAAGACAGGTAGGAAGACCGTGTCAACCCGAGGCGCAATGCGTCGAGGAACTGGG
>NZ_JAWRXD010001698.1:0-230 GCF_046535215.1 Priestia sp. SIMBA_032
GGGCGGCGGTGAAGGCCAGGCACCCTGCCGCGTGCCCCGCCAGGACCTGTGTGGGCGTGTGGTCCCCGAGCTTCACCCGGGACCATCCGGTGACGGATGCCAGAAGCAGGGCAAGCGCCGACCCCATCACTGGGACGGGCGCCAGCAGGGCCAGCCCCACGTAGGCAGCCACCGCGGAATGCACCGAGAGCTTCCACACCAGGTTTGCCGCCAGGCACAGGACCAGCCCG
>NZ_JAWRXD010001699.1:0-230 GCF_046535215.1 Priestia sp. SIMBA_032
ACGTCAATCCAGGTGCCTTCGCGTCCGGGATCACATTGCTGCCCGGGATCAACGAGGTGGTCATCTCGTCGATCAAAGCGCTGTTGTTCGGGCTCATCGCAGGTTTGGTGGCGTGCTACCGCGGGCTGACCGTCTCCGGTGGGGCGAAGTCGGTGGGCAATGCGGTCAACGAAACGGTTGTGTACGCGTTCATGGCGTTGTTCGTGGTCAACGTCGTGGTCACCGCGGTC
>NZ_JAWRXD010001700.1:0-230 GCF_046535215.1 Priestia sp. SIMBA_032
GACGACCCGCTGACCAAGCGGGTCGTAGCAGCAGAATGCGCTAGGCGGGGCCGACCGCCGTTCCTGTGGATGCCAGCAGATCTGCGACGATCTGGCCGTCCGCATATTTCTCCATGCAGGCGGGCACGCGATCTGCCGGCATCGCCAGGTCGAAGAGCCACCCTTGAAACGCATCCGCACCGAGGGCGTGGGCAGTGCGAAAAATTTCCGGAGAGGCCACCCCTTCGACG
>NZ_JAWRXD010001701.1:0-230 GCF_046535215.1 Priestia sp. SIMBA_032
CATCATTTCGTAGTCTTTCATGATTGATTCGACCATACCTTCTGCAGTTTCTCCGTATGCTGCTTCTTGAATAGAAGATATTTCTAAGTATTCTTTCATTGTTGCTACTCGTTTGCCGCCAATTGCTAAAATACGTTCTGCAATTTCATCGATGTGAGTAGCTGATTCTGTGTAAAGTTCTTCGAATTTCTCGTGTAATGTGAAGAATTGAGGTCCTTTTACATACCAAT
>NZ_JAWRXD010001702.1:0-230 GCF_046535215.1 Priestia sp. SIMBA_032
AAGGGGCTGGATGATGCAATGCAAGCGGGATTTAAACCTGTATTTCAGAGATTGTGAAATGCATAAAGTAGGTTGGTATTTTCATAAATAGGTAGATTGAAAAAGAGAGAGTTTGTAATTCTATCTTTTTCTTATATCCAATTAACTAAAAGAAGGGTAGAAGAGAATATGAATACATCTATGAAAAAAAATCTAGTGAATTTACGAGTTGATTTTGCTTTCAAGCGCTT
>NZ_JAWRXD010001703.1:0-229 GCF_046535215.1 Priestia sp. SIMBA_032
CCCATGGAATGCCCCAGTATTGCGAATGAATCATACCCTAGTTTTTTCATTAATTTATAATACAAATTTGCATGAGTTGGAAAAGAATAATAAAAATCCATTGGCTTAGATGAGCGCCCGAATCCTAAAGCATCTACAGAAATAATTGTATGATCTTTTGCTAAATCGGAGTAAATCTTTTGAAAACCATCTGATGACCCTCCAAAGCCATGAATCATAAGTAAAGGTG
>NZ_JAWRXD010001704.1:0-229 GCF_046535215.1 Priestia sp. SIMBA_032
GCATCAATTGATCGATTCAATTCTTCCTCCGTATTATCTACACCGCCAACTTCTATTAATATCGCTTGTCCTGATAAATCTTGATTATAGATTCCATTTCCTGTTTGGAAACCTTTTTGAATGACCCCACGACTCACTCCTGGATATTTCTTATTAATCGCCTCATGTAAAGCTGTCGCTAATTGTAAGTTTTTTTCATAATTTTTATTTCCTTTCCCTACTACAAATG
>NZ_JAWRXD010001705.1:0-229 GCF_046535215.1 Priestia sp. SIMBA_032
CTTGAGTATTACCTGACCCTCGTAGGCTGGCTTGTCAGCAACGGCATTTGGGACGTCTTGCTCGATTCCGGCATGTTTGCCCTCCCCCTCTTCGCCATCCTTCTCCAAGAGTGGCTCAAGGCCCGCGGCGAAGGTGCTGATGAGGGTAATAAAGGCTTGCTGGCCAGCACACGAATCGAAAGCCGTCTTTGGTTGGCAACAGCTGTGATTATGTTTGCAGGCATGCCCT
>NZ_JAWRXD010001706.1:0-229 GCF_046535215.1 Priestia sp. SIMBA_032
GTCCGGGGACCCGGTGCCCGCCCTTCGCCATGCCGATGACGATGTCGCCAGCATCTTCTACACGGGGGGCACCACCGGCCGTTCCAAGGGCGTGCAGCTCACCCACGCCAACCACGTGCTGCACAGTCTCGCCTTCGCGGCCGAGCTGAGCCTGACGCATCGCATGCGGCACTTGCATGTGGCGCCCATGTTCCACATCGCGGACGCATTGTTCTTCCACGTGGTGACC
>NZ_JAWRXD010000172.1:0-412 GCF_046535215.1 Priestia sp. SIMBA_032
ATCAACAATTTTGATAAAGGATTTAAAGTTGAATTTTACATAATAATCAACTGGAACATCTAAAAAGTTCTCTACCGTATCAATTGTGCTGTCTACACCACCGAATACGTGAGCATGTGTAATTTTATCGTATTTATCACGTGATTTAATGTAGACGCGTGAGTCACGTGGAATGCTTACAAGTTTAACGGATTTATCGTTTTTATTAATTGTTGCAAGTAATAACGCATCTGTTCGAGTTGCTTTTCCATAACCTTTTTCCCTAATTTCACTTTCATCAACACCCATAATAAGTACGGAAATGTTGTCGGTCATAGGTTTAACAGCTTTTTCACGTTTACTGGACTTATCTCCTCGACCTAGTTCAGCATAAGCATTATTTAAGACGGACTTTGCTTTACTGTATATATGG
>NZ_JAWRXD010001707.1:0-229 GCF_046535215.1 Priestia sp. SIMBA_032
GTCTCGGTGGGCTGGTCGTCGGCCTTGCCGGGATCCTGGCAATTACCGTCGCAGAGCACTGGTCTCCCGTCTTCGACCTTGCGCTGGCTCCGGCGGCGGTCGGCGGAGGAGTGCTTGTCGGGGCTCTTGGTGGCCTCGTAGCTGCGAAGCGTGCAGCAGCGATAGCGCCGCATGAGGCGCTCCGCTCCTGACCAGAGTTGTGGCGGCCGAAACGGATTCTCTAACCGTC
>NZ_JAWRXD010001708.1:0-229 GCF_046535215.1 Priestia sp. SIMBA_032
TAGTCGTCGAAGGCGGCCTGCGCCTCCGCGAGGGCCTCGGCGGACAGTTCTGCACCACCGGCCTCGGAGTAGTTGAGCAGGAGCGAGTATCGCATCAGTCGTCTCCTCCCTCAGCGAGCGGTCGGTCGGTCGCGATGATCACGATATCCCGGCCCGGAGCGTGCGCGACTCCATTGTTATTCATGGTGTTGGCGATGATTCTCGACATCGATGTTCCTTCCGTCAGGTG
>NZ_JAWRXD010001709.1:0-229 GCF_046535215.1 Priestia sp. SIMBA_032
CCCCTGGTCCAATCGGCTCTAAATTTAAATTCGCTTTTTGTTGATGCCCTGGATCAATAACGACGAGAAACTTTCCTTGCTTTTCATTACTCTCTACTTTTTGTTCATTATTTTGCACTGGTTGCTCAATTGGCTGCACTGGCGTAGTTTCTTCTTTCTTTTCCTCGGCTGATACTTTCTCTTGCCTATGTTCTACTTGCGATTCTTCGTTCTTTTCTTGTTCTTGCTG
>NZ_JAWRXD010001710.1:0-229 GCF_046535215.1 Priestia sp. SIMBA_032
GTCCGATTCAACGCGCGCGTCTTGCGCCTTCTCAGCTTCAGAAAGGCCGGGCACGCGCGTAGCTGTGCCTTCGCGGTGCATCGTCAGCTTTTGCGCCGGAGAGAGCGACTGCCACAATTCCTCGCTGACGTGTGCCGGTCGCGCGGCGTTCGTCGGCTCGTTCGGCGCGGCAGGCGCCGAGAACTCGTAGCCCGCACTGCGCAAAACATCGTCGAGTGCTTCCGGTCGC
>NZ_JAWRXD010001711.1:0-229 GCF_046535215.1 Priestia sp. SIMBA_032
GGTGTCGTAACCATCGGTGCGCTTCTGGGTGCAGCTGCACACATGGAAGGTAAAGCAGCCCGAGTCATGGACATGGCAGGCATGGCCCAGAAAGGCGGTACCGTTTACTCGTACGTTCAATTGGCTACCTCGGACGATCAGATCTCCTCCACCAAGATTGCTGCAGGCCATTGCGATTTGCTGATCGGTGCCGATGCTGTCGTATCAGGCAGCAGCGCAACGCTATCGC
>NZ_JAWRXD010001712.1:0-229 GCF_046535215.1 Priestia sp. SIMBA_032
TCACCACCTGGCTGAACGGGTCTGTGTGGATGTCCCATGCCTTCTCGAGCAGTTCCTCGGAACTCACGATCCTCCCGCCGGCGCCCATGATCGTCTCGAGCACTGCGCGTTCTTTCAACGTCAACTCGATCGCATGCCCGAAACGCGTCACCTCCTGGGCGAACAGGTCGAATCGAAGCTCGCCGCACACGAGCGTCGGCGGAATCCTCGTCACCGGGCGTCTGCCGAG
>NZ_JAWRXD010001713.1:0-229 GCF_046535215.1 Priestia sp. SIMBA_032
GCCCAGCGCGGCGAGCGCGCGCACGAAAGCACCGCCGCCACAGCCGATATCGGCGGCCGTCAGCCCCTCCACATCGGTGACGTCGAGCAGATGGCGTGGTCGGCCGTGCGGCGCGCACTGGTCACGGCATAGTCGCGTTCCATCGCGCCGTCCTTGCCGGCGATCACCGAAGCGCCATAGCCGAACTGGCTCTTGCGCCAGCCGGCGTTGAAACCGGTCGTCGTGGCAT
>NZ_JAWRXD010001714.1:0-229 GCF_046535215.1 Priestia sp. SIMBA_032
CGTCGAGGCGCTGAAGCAGTGGCCGAGGGATGGCGTGCCCGAGAACCCGGGCGGCTGGCTGACAGCGGTCGGCAAGCGCCGGGCGATCGACCACTGGCGGCGGCGCGAGCGGCTCGACGATCGCTACCGGGCGATCGCGGCGACGCTCGACGAGGCGGCCGACGATCGCTGGGAGCCGATCGACGATGATGTGCTGCGTCTCGTCTTCACCGCGTGCCATCCTGCGCTG
>NZ_JAWRXD010001715.1:0-229 GCF_046535215.1 Priestia sp. SIMBA_032
TAAGATATAACTGCCAATAATGTAAAGCACCATTTTTAAACTACAGATAATGACAAAAACAAAGGAGAATCTACATGGTTTTTGAGAAAGAAAGATAGGGTCTTTTGGTTTTCGGGCAATATTGAGCCCAATTTGGATGGTCTTATCCGTTTGAAAGCGATTTAAATGGGGTTTGGTGTCCCAAACTCTAATTTTTCTATGAATGTGATGACCAGAAAAGTTCTCGAAC
>NZ_JAWRXD010001716.1:0-229 GCF_046535215.1 Priestia sp. SIMBA_032
GTGGCTGATTGTTCGGATGCTGCGGTCCTGCCTGCGTGGGCGCGGACGGCACGGTGTTCAACGGCTGCGCGCTGACCTGGGGCAGCCCGATCGTCTGGAGTACGCGGGTGATGACCGTGTCGGCGTCCACCTCGTCGGCGAGCGCGTCGTAACTGAGCACCAGACGATGCCGCAACACGTCCGGGATGACCTCGACGACGTCCTGCGGGATGACGTAGTCGCGTCCGCG
>NZ_JAWRXD010001717.1:0-229 GCF_046535215.1 Priestia sp. SIMBA_032
AAAACAAAAAAGAAGGAGACATCTGTCTTCTTCTCTTTGTTTTATCTTATAAATGACTGGAAATCAAGTAGAGCAGCAAGAATTGTTTTTTTCTCAAATTTCAGTTAACAACTAAAGGAAAAGCATTATAATTAAGTACAGAAAGAAAGATTTAGAGAATTAAAGGGAGTGGGAAGATGAAAAAGTTTGCGCTAGCTTAATATGCGCTTTATTTGCTCAGAGGATTAGT
>NZ_JAWRXD010001718.1:0-229 GCF_046535215.1 Priestia sp. SIMBA_032
GCCGCAAGGTGTTCCTCAAAGGCAGCCTCCACGACGGCGACACCCTGTGTGCCGAGGCCGACGGACTGTTCATCAAACTCAACCCGGGTCAGCCGTAGTCCGAACAGGTTCAGTTTCGTTTCCAGCTTCCTATCGGCCTCGAAACTGTCGGATACTCGACTGACGGTGACCGTCTCTTGATCTTGCTGCACGCGCCGAATCGCTGCGTGGCAATGGTTTAGAGGCCATG
>NZ_JAWRXD010001719.1:0-229 GCF_046535215.1 Priestia sp. SIMBA_032
GTAAGCTTGGTCTGCCTCGGCTCGCCGTCTAAGAGCAGGGCTGAAAATGTTTTCAAGGCAACCAGGCCAGAATTTTTCATCAACCTTCAAGCTGCGCATCAATGCAGTTAGATCCGGATTTAAAGGCAGGCGACACCAGTAAACGCCATTGCTATTGTGCCTGATCCACTTTCCTCCCTTGTTCAGATCTTTGTTTGCAAGCAGCTCGCGACCTTCAAGGTCATTATCG
>NZ_JAWRXD010001720.1:0-228 GCF_046535215.1 Priestia sp. SIMBA_032
CAGTCCAATTGAAAGCGTTTGGACATGTTCTAATATAAAAAAGGCTAGTTTCATTGTATATATACCTATGCTTGTCCCCCTTTATATACATATCTTATTTATTAAGGAGGTGAATTTTTTGGCTAAAGAAAAATGTCTTTGTGAAGAATTGGCGAATATTCTTAAAGGTGAGGCTGAACAAAAAAAGAACTTATGTAAGGTAACACGGGAGAGAAAAAATTTAAAGCC
>NZ_JAWRXD010001721.1:0-228 GCF_046535215.1 Priestia sp. SIMBA_032
CTTGTGGGTGAAGCGCCAGAGCAATTCAAGGTCCCGGACGTTGCACTCGGAGGGATCACGATTCCCGAACCGCGCCCAAACCTGCCCGCGACGCTGCTCGAAATTCGCCCCGACATCCGCGCGCAAGAAGCGAGGCTCGAGGCCGCCAACTTCGATGTCGGCGCCGCGCGTGCCGCCTTCTTTCCGAATCTCGTCCTGACAGCCGCGGGCGGCTTCGGTACGAACTCG
>NZ_JAWRXD010001722.1:0-228 GCF_046535215.1 Priestia sp. SIMBA_032
GTTGGTCTCGTTTTTGCAGCTACAGAAACAAGTTTCCTATCTACTTCCAAACCAAACAGTCGATTTGTAGTTATTAATGTATGCGCAGTTTGTTTTGCTTCTTCTTTCGTAGTAGGAAGCTTTACGTCTTCACAAAATTGATATATCCACTGTTCTATTAATGGTAATTCATCATTATTTACCGCCCGGAAAAGTCCGTTCGCATTACACTTCTTCTTTACTCTGTTC
>NZ_JAWRXD010001723.1:0-228 GCF_046535215.1 Priestia sp. SIMBA_032
GGCGCCGCCCTCGATCACGATGTCCTCGTGCCGAGCGATCTGGGATGGTGAGTGGAAAACGTCACCCTCCCAAACTGTTGCGCCGTGCTCGATCGCCGTTTGGGCGATAACCTCGCGGGTGACCGATCGGCCGGGACCTTCACGAAGAACGTCCCCGACAAGGACGTGATGGGTCGGGGTCCATAGCCCGAATGTCCCGGGGTGTCGCGTCTTCGCGGTCGCTGGCAG
>NZ_JAWRXD010001724.1:0-228 GCF_046535215.1 Priestia sp. SIMBA_032
GGGAGCCGACCGCGCATCTGCTGCCCGGGGGTGAGCCGTTCTTCTACTACCCGCCGCATCCGGCGACGCTCGGTGCCACCGTGCGCGAACTCGACAATGTCGGGCGAATGGGCGCGCAGGTCAGCTTTTTCCGGCTCGGGGACGACCCCGGCCTGGTGCATTTCGTGGATCAGATGGCGCGCAGGGTGTCGGGCCGCGTCGTGGCGCCTGATCTCGACGGTCTCGGTG
>NZ_JAWRXD010001725.1:0-228 GCF_046535215.1 Priestia sp. SIMBA_032
GGTCGCTGTACCGCCGGGCGCCGGCGAGCAGGTCGCGGACGATGAGCAGAGCCCACCGCTCCCCGACCCGCTCGACGGCGCGGGCGACGCCACCCGACTGGCCGAACCCTCGCGGGGACCGTGCCGCCATGCTGCGGGCGTCAGGCCTGGGCGGGAGCGTCGGCTCCCTGCTCGGTCATGTACGCCTCCGGGCCGCGCTCGGCGGCCTCCGGCACCATCCAGAGGAAG
>NZ_JAWRXD010001726.1:0-228 GCF_046535215.1 Priestia sp. SIMBA_032
CGTGAGGGGCATGACGATGAGAATGCCCCAGGATGCCGGCCGGTGCGCCTGCGCGAACTGGGCGAGCCGCACGAACCCGATGGCCGCGAACCCCATGATCGGCCCCACGATGATGGACCAGACCACCATCGACGGCGACAGCGTGAACTGCGGCAACGAGTACAGCGGGGTCGCGGGCACGACTAGGTGCCCGACCAGGGTCGCGGTCGCTGACGTCGCCAACGCCGG
>NZ_JAWRXD010001727.1:0-228 GCF_046535215.1 Priestia sp. SIMBA_032
GGGCGATAAACGAAACAATCAACAGCCCTTTGGGGTTCATTACGGTAAGCCAGAAGAAATACAGTCCGGAGAAACGGTCACGCCTCTGATCGACGGCACTGTTCTTGTGCTGCCACAACGTGAAGGACAGTTTGAGCAGGTAACAGACTGCAGCCAACTGCGTAGCTTTCACCGCCCACGGCGACCACGCCGATAGATAGATCAACGCCACACCCCAGAGCGAGATCT
>NZ_JAWRXD010001728.1:0-228 GCF_046535215.1 Priestia sp. SIMBA_032
TTGCGCTTCGTTACAGCTAGACGCAACGACCTTTCCGCCCGATTGTTATCGGGAGGCACTTGAGGGTCTTCGAGAAAATACCACCATTGATGAGCTTTCTCGGTCAAAGACTTCAACAATAAGCTCGCGGCATAACCAGCTTTCTCGCGCCAAGTCTTAATGGCTTGGCGAATTTTCTCTTTAAAAGAGACTGCCCAAGCGGCATAACGGGCAGCCTCACCCGTCTCT
>NZ_JAWRXD010001729.1:0-228 GCF_046535215.1 Priestia sp. SIMBA_032
GAGGACAAACGGATCCGAGTGCTAGAAACAGCGACTGACAGCACCTCCGAAGTGGTTACCGCGTCTATCTTGGAATCATCCGCGGATTTCATCATGTTCCTGGACAGCGGCTGCATTATACCGCCTGACTTCCTTAAAGTGCAGCTCTCAAGCTTTACGGAGGATGTTAGGGCGGTTTATGGAAGACAGGTAGATCTTCGTAAATGCTGCGAGCCTGAACTAGGTGAG
>NZ_JAWRXD010001730.1:0-228 GCF_046535215.1 Priestia sp. SIMBA_032
CGTACACGGCGGACGCACTCGCGACCGAGTATCTGCAGCACCTGGTCGATGGGAGGGCGACGGCTGCTTTCGAGATGATCTCCACCGACATGGAGGGCGACCGAACGCTCATCGATGACGAGATCTATGAGGCCTCCCAGACGCGACCCGACAGCTTCGAGATCACGGATAGTGACGTTGAAGAGCAGCAGGGCCGGGTGTGGGCGGCGTACACGATGGGTGGCGAGG
>NZ_JAWRXD010001731.1:0-228 GCF_046535215.1 Priestia sp. SIMBA_032
CTTATAATCTTTCGTTGAGTTTGGTTAAAAAAATCAAACATTTATTCTGATTCGTTGCTAATACGTCAATTTTTGAGCATGGTATTTAATAAAATCACATTTATTTGCTAAACAAAAGTTAAATCCCTGACGCATAGGTAGTTTGATGCTAACTTTAGAAGTGACCATTAAATAAACGCCTATGGAAGCAACACAAAAAAAGTATCGCATAGCGGTATTATTGGATAT
>NZ_JAWRXD010001732.1:0-228 GCF_046535215.1 Priestia sp. SIMBA_032
GGATGCTTTCAATCAGAGCCTCTATGCCCAGGTCCCTGCCGATATCAACGCCCACCGCGTGCAACTCAACCGAACACTCGATGAGTTGCAACTTTAATCAAGCGGTTTGTCATCGCCGCTTATGGTCGCTACCGGCTTTCCGGGAGGATGGCCGTAGCGGTTTGGCAAACAATTACCCGGCCACAAGAACAGAACAGCAGGCACAAACGGCAGTATCAATGTCAACGC
>NZ_JAWRXD010001733.1:0-228 GCF_046535215.1 Priestia sp. SIMBA_032
TTTCACCACGCACTGGATCAGGAATACCAATTACACCTGCTTCTGCAACAGCAGCATGCTCGATTAATTTACTTTCTACTTCAAACGGACCAACGCGCTCACCTGACGTCATAATTACATCGTCAATACGTCCTTGGAACCAGAAGTATCCATCTTCATCCATATAGGCAGAGTCACCTGATACGTACCAATCTCCCGGCATGAAATAAGATTCATACTTTTTCTGGT
>NZ_JAWRXD010000173.1:0-411 GCF_046535215.1 Priestia sp. SIMBA_032
CTATTCCGATAAAAACAAAATATATAAACGATTAGTAAATCAAATACTGAAGTACAATCCTAAGTTTGATATTAAGAAAGAAATTGATGCTAAGGGCATTCTTAATGAAAGTATTGATTATGTCAAATCAGGATTTAAAGACACGAATCTTTCCATTTGGGCCCAAGGAAGCTATAATGATTTTTCAAAAAATATCAGAAGCCTAATCAAATTCGAACATGTTATAGAAAAAGATGCAAAAGGGAATACAAGCTTATTTGTGAATGTTTTACAAGACAAGTATGAAGCTTTATACAATCACCGAAATAGGATTGCACATAATACAGCATCATACCAGCAAAACTTGCCTACACTGCAAACATTAGCTAATCCAAATTATAGATATGAAAATTATTTTATGTACTTCTGCAT
>NZ_JAWRXD010001734.1:0-228 GCF_046535215.1 Priestia sp. SIMBA_032
CTCATAGCGGCACTGAGGGTGTCGACAGCTCGTGGGCTGACATTGGCCTCGGTGGCGGGCGTTGATCAGCGGACAACGCCGGAACTGCGACTGTGAAGGATTACAGCGCTTTGAGTTCCTCGATGACCAGCCCGACGGACTTTTTGGCGTCCCCGAAGAGCATCGAGGTGCCCGGTGCGGTGAACAGCGGGTTGTCGATACCGGCATACCCTGAGGCCATACCGCGCT
>NZ_JAWRXD010001735.1:0-228 GCF_046535215.1 Priestia sp. SIMBA_032
GCTCCCCTTCTACAGGGCGTCGGCCACGACGTCGCGGTGGAACTCTCGGGCCCCGTTCGCGCCTCCACGGCTGAGCGAGCTGACGCTGGGGATCGTCGGGCTGGGGAAGATCGGGCAGGAGTTCGCGCGGGTCGCGGGTCCGCTGTTCGGGCGGGTGCTCGGCTACGACCCGATGCTGCCGGACACGGCTTCGGTGCGGGCGTCGCTTGAGGGGCTCGGGGTGTCGTG
>NZ_JAWRXD010001736.1:0-228 GCF_046535215.1 Priestia sp. SIMBA_032
TTTAGTGTTACTTTTCGTATTTTTCGCAGGGTTTGCTGCTATATTGCAAGTTCCTGGGTTAAAGGGAGCGGATGTAGATCTTTCGTTAGTCCGTCTTGCTTTACAAACTTTTGATCCTTGGTTTGTTGGGATTATTGGTAGTGCGGGAGTATTAACGGCATTGGTTCCAGGCTCTATGCTTGTTATGGCGGCTTCTACACTGTAGCAAAAAATATTTATCGAACGATC
>NZ_JAWRXD010001737.1:0-228 GCF_046535215.1 Priestia sp. SIMBA_032
GTTTGCTGTCCGAGCAGGTCAACATCTTTGTCCAGGCCGTCACCCAGGACGAGGTCGACCTGCATTTCGGAGTGTACGAACGGATGCTGGCGGAGAAGCTGGGCGCCGTGCCCCCGATACAGTGATAGAGCGCGATTCGCGAAGGGCTCTTATAGCCAGCCCTTTCAAGGTCTTTGCGCGGCAAACCTGGTAACCTGGCGAGATGTTAAGGAGCGACAGGTACGAAGG
>NZ_JAWRXD010001738.1:0-228 GCF_046535215.1 Priestia sp. SIMBA_032
GTCAAGATCAAGTGAAGTGCCAACGGTTGGCAGTGGAGGAGATTGCCGTAGCAAAGCAGGCCTGTCTGCGCGGCCGCAGACAAGCAGGTCGGAAATCCTTGGACACCTGCACGGATAGAACGCTGATGTCACAGCCATTTTCCCGCGTGGTGCCGGTTGTGCTCACAGTCGGCGGCTCAAATTGCCTGATCACCGGCTTCAGCGCCGTCGCCCTGCACGAGTGATCGT
>NZ_JAWRXD010000070.1:0-971 GCF_046535215.1 Priestia sp. SIMBA_032
GGGACTGACCCCCTAGAGTGAGACAAATAAAAAACACCTTTAAGTTAAAAAACGGGTATGTAGTACCTAACAATAACTTGGAGGTGTTTTTTCTATGGGGACAAGAGTCAGTTATCCGGTAGAAATAAAGTTAAAAGCCATTGAAATGAGATTAGCTGGTGTACCTGTAAAAGAAGTATTATCACAACTGAATATTCGTAATCATACCCAATTAAAAACGTGGATGACATGGTATAAAAATGGGGAAATGCATCGATTCGAACAGCCTGTAGGCAAGCAATATTCGTATGGGAAAGGTCCAGAATTTGATAGCGAGACGTCTAAATTGAAGGCAGAGAACCGGCAGTTAAAGCAACAGATTGAGATCTTAAAAAAGTACAAGGAATTGGAAAGGAAGTGGTACCAGAAATTGTAGTGAATGTGGTGGAAGAATTGAAAGATCAGTTACCTATTTATCAAATTTGTTTACATCTTGATATCCCTCGATCTACTTACTATCGTTGGAAGCACCATAAACAACGAGCTACATTAAAGAAATGGATGGAACAACAAGTGGGTGAACAATGTCATAAACACAAGTTTCGATATGGCTATCGAAAGATTACAGCATTACTCAATCGAACGATGAAGATTAATCATAAGTTTGTGCAGCGTACCATGCAGAAGTATGGTTGGCAATGTCGTGTAAAACGGAAGAAACGCCAGCGAACAGGGCAACCTTATCAGGTTGCAGAGAATGTATTAAATCGTGAATTTCGAGCTGATCGTCCACTTCAAAAACTAGTTACGGATATTACCTACTTGCCTTTTGGACCTAAACAGTTGTATCTTTCAAGTATTCAAGATTTATTTAACGGAGAAATCATTGCGTATTCCATTGGTGATTGTCAAAACATAGCGTTTGTTTTAGATACGTTAAGCCAACTTCCTTCTTTGCCTGAAGGATGTACGTTGCATAGCGATCAAGGTTC
>NZ_JAWRXD010001739.1:0-228 GCF_046535215.1 Priestia sp. SIMBA_032
GGGCAGGAAACTCCTCGAGTGGTCGGAAATGAAGCCGTTGTCCGGCATGACGGTGGCCTGGCGTATGTCGACCAGGCGATACCGCCATCAGGCACGCTTGCCGAGCAGGCGGCGGTCCGGCCGGAAAGCCTCGTTGTGGTGCCGAACGGTCTCTCGCCGACTTCGGCTGTGGCGGTGGGAATACCGGGCGTCGCGGCGTGGATGTCGTTGGTGGACGTGGGACATCTG
>NZ_JAWRXD010001740.1:0-228 GCF_046535215.1 Priestia sp. SIMBA_032
CTGTCGCTCGTCATCCCGTGGCGCCGGCTGCATGCGGAGTGGGCCGTCGTCGTTCCCGTCCTGTCGCTGCTCGCGGTCGGCCTGCTGCGCCTCGGAACCGGTTCGGCGGTGTCGCCGTTCGCGGTGCTGACGCTACTGCCGTTCGTCTGGATCGCCTCCGAGGAGGGGCGCCTCAACATCCTGATCGCCGCGCTCACGACGTTCGTCGTGCTGCTCGCGCCGCTGGTG
>NZ_JAWRXD010001741.1:0-228 GCF_046535215.1 Priestia sp. SIMBA_032
CTACGTGCTGAACGGCCTCACGCCCGGCTGCGAGGCGGACTACGCCGACAACAACATCCTGCCGGTCCTCAACACCCTGGGCGAGATCGAGGCCTGGGGCGCCTTCGCGCGGCAGCGCGGGGAGGCCCTGCCGGCCGCCGTGCACCTGGACAGCGGCATGTGCCGCCTGGGCCTACCGCCGGACGAGGTCGAGGCGCTGCGCGCCGCGCCGGAGCGCCTGGCCGGGCT
>NZ_JAWRXD010000174.1:0-410 GCF_046535215.1 Priestia sp. SIMBA_032
GAGTAATTTAAGAGAACAACGTGTAGTAAGGATTTTAAAGAGTTCATCGATAAATGTAATGAGTACATGAAGTTGAGTTTCAGGTGTCTCTTCATTGATTAACCACAATCCTCTATTTTCTTGTTTTGTCTTTATTAGAAAGTCGGTTACAAATTCCATATCAAGATTTTTAGGTATTTTGTTGTTTGGGAAGTATTCTCCAAAGTAACGTGTATCTTTTTCTTGTATTGGGCTAATTGGGAAAAAGGGTTCTGTATGTAACAGATAGTAATGCTCGTGAGAGCAAAGTAATGCGGTTAATAATATTGGGTCTGTATATTGTTTATTTAATTCTAGATAGTCTTCCATACGAGTAAAATGACGGAAGAGTACATTCTCTCCGGGTGCAATTGGTAGAACCTTTTTTTCTT
>NZ_JAWRXD010001742.1:0-228 GCF_046535215.1 Priestia sp. SIMBA_032
AGCGCTGCGGGCGCCAGCAGTGCGAGGCGGGGGCCGAGCGGGCGCTGGCGGCGTCGGGTGTGGGTGCGCACGGGAGTGAGGCTAAACGCATGCTCCTGCGAGAACGCTGTGGCTCACTTTCTGGCGTGTCGCAGCGGTGGTAGCGGCGCCGGTCAGCGCTGGAACCGTTGGGCGGCGATGCTGTTCGCGATCGTCGTGGCGAGGAGGCGCTGGCCCGCCCCGGTGGGG
>NZ_JAWRXD010001743.1:0-228 GCF_046535215.1 Priestia sp. SIMBA_032
GGACTATCGGGCGACAGTACGACGCGGAGTCCGCTTCACCGGCGCGACGACCGTGACGTATCTCCGTCCGAATCCCGACTCCGACGTGGTGCGATTCGGCTTCATCGTGAGCAAAGCGGTCGGTAACGCGGTTCACCGCAATCTCGTCCGTCGTCGGCTGAAGGCCGTCGCCTACGACCTCCTCCCCCTGTTCTCATCCGTGCCGCAGACCGGGAGCGGACTGGATGT
>NZ_JAWRXD010001744.1:0-228 GCF_046535215.1 Priestia sp. SIMBA_032
GTGATGAGTGCGTCGAGCGTCTCGCCGTTGGTGCCGTCCATGGAATGCCAGAAGTTGACCTCGGTGGCGCCGTCGGCCTTCTCGAGCACATCGGCGGCCGGAGCACCGGTGGCCCCGGCGCCTCCCCCGCCGCCGCACGCGGACAGCGCCAGTGACAGGGCAGCCGCGCCGGCTGCCAGCGGCAAGAGTCGGCCCTGTGGTGTGAATCGCATGAAAATGGTCCCCTTC
>NZ_JAWRXD010001745.1:0-228 GCF_046535215.1 Priestia sp. SIMBA_032
GTATAATGATGGTGAAATAAATCCTTATAAATTTACACATAGTTTATTAGAACAAGCCTCTAATAAAGGAGTTCACATTTATGAAGATACAGAGATTGTTGGCAAAAAGTTAGAGAAAGAATGTGCTATCTTTTATACAAAGGAGGGCAATTCTATTACTGCCAATAAAGTAATTGTGGCTGCAGGATATGAAGGATTGGAATTTAAAAAGGAAAAGAACGCTACACT
>NZ_JAWRXD010001746.1:0-228 GCF_046535215.1 Priestia sp. SIMBA_032
CGTTGTAGCGCATCTCGGGCTGGCTTGATTGGGTCGCGAAGGATAAAGGACTTGTAGCGCACAGAGGCGTCCGGGTAGCGCTTGCGCAAAATGGCGTTGTTATGAGCAACGCGCATACTTCTCTCCGTGCCGAATGAAATGCCACCTTGGTGCGCAACAAATACGTTTGGCGCACCCATGTGGCGCCAGCCTAGTCCTCGGGCACGTAGGCACCAATCGGTTTCTTCG
>NZ_JAWRXD010001747.1:0-228 GCF_046535215.1 Priestia sp. SIMBA_032
AACGAATGTTGCAGAGTCTGCAGATGTAATAAAGAAGGTAGAAATAAGAAGAATCGCTAAAACAGATAAAGCTGATCCAAAGCTTCCCATTTGATCAAACATGGCGAATAATCCTACTTCTGTTCCCAGCTCTTTAGTTTTTTCAAAGACAGGTGCATCACTAAACAGCTCCATGTGAATACCAGTCCCGCCGAACACAGAGAACCAAAGTGCACCAATTACGGTCGG
>NZ_JAWRXD010001748.1:0-224 GCF_046535215.1 Priestia sp. SIMBA_032
TGCCGGTGTAGCTCAACTGGTAGAGCAACTGACTTGTAATCAGTAGGTTGGGGGTTCAAGTCCTCTTGCCGGCACCAGTTTTTCGAGCCATTAGCTCAGTTGGTAGAGCATCTGACTTTTAATCAGAGGGTCGAAGGTTCGAGTCCTTCATGGCTCACCATTTATATTCACACGCGGGTGTGGCGGAATTGGCAGACGCGCTAGACTTAGGATCTAGTGTCTTA
>NZ_JAWRXD010001749.1:0-218 GCF_046535215.1 Priestia sp. SIMBA_032
AAGGCTTCTTCACCGTGCGCTTCAAACTTCTTCACCCATTGATATACCTGTTGATAAGAAACCTCATAGCTTTCGGCCGCGAGCTGATAGTTTTTCCGATGTTGTAGACAGTAATTCACAATTTGAATGCGTTCTTCTAACGTTGTTTTTCTTCTATTTGTCATAGAGTTTGTCAGTCCTTTACCGGTATCTTTTAATTCTCTATGACTATTATACTT
>NZ_JAWRXD010001750.1:0-212 GCF_046535215.1 Priestia sp. SIMBA_032
GTGTAGCTGACTGATACTAATCGATCGAGGACTTAACCAAACTTTTAAAAGCGTAAGCTTTACTCAGCAAACTGTTATCTAGTTTTGAAAGAATAAATCTTTCGAAAAAAAAGTATTGCTTTCTTTATAAAATAGTGTATAATATAATATGTCTGGTGGCGATAGCGAAGAGGTCACACCCGTTCCCATACCGAACACGGAAGTTAAGCTCT
>NZ_JAWRXD010001751.1:0-211 GCF_046535215.1 Priestia sp. SIMBA_032
TTAATGGTAAACGCATTTTGACGCTCTGACATCCCTATCACCTACGTTGTTAGGATTTAACGGCTTTCTTTTCTGCTGCTTGCTTCTTTTGAACGTAACCAATACTACGAATCTCTAAGCCAAATAAATTTAAATGGCGGCTATCTTCGGGAACCTTATGATACTTCTCCGTACGTTCTTCTCCAATTTTTTCACGCATACTATTCATGAT
>NZ_JAWRXD010001752.1:0-208 GCF_046535215.1 Priestia sp. SIMBA_032
ATTGATCGGTCCCATTAAAATTCGGATTTGGTTGATAGCTAAACGTTCCGTCCGCATTTACTGCCGCCACTCCGTTGCCAGGCGCAGCTTGCAAACTAAAGGTTAATGAATCTCCATCTGGGTCTACCGCTACGATTTGATTGATTAACGTGCTGTCTTCCGCAATGGTAAAGCTGACATTGGACGTAATTGGAGGATCATTTACGGG
>NZ_JAWRXD010001753.1:0-208 GCF_046535215.1 Priestia sp. SIMBA_032
TAAAAGTAGATATAATACGTTTTTTGCTAGCTAATGGAATCAAAAGTAAAAAAAGACTCCCAGGTGGAGTCTTTTTTTCTCATTTTGATTATGCTACTTTATGAACGTTAGCAGCTTGTGCTCCACGTTGGCCTTGTTCGATATCAAACGTTACTTTTTGACCTTCGTCTAACGATTTAAAGCCTTCACTTTGAATAGAGCTGAAATG
>NZ_JAWRXD010001754.1:0-207 GCF_046535215.1 Priestia sp. SIMBA_032
TGAGCCGTATGACGGGAAATCTGTCACGTGCGGTTCTTAGGGGGGCGGGCGCTCGTGAGAGTGCCTGCCTACCCGACTTAACTAAATTTATATCATATACAGCTTAAAACGAAAAAAAGCCACTGATATACGGGACTGACCCCCTAGAGTGAGACAAATAAAAAACACCTTTAAGTTAAAAAACGGGTATGTAGTACCTAACAATAA
>NZ_JAWRXD010001755.1:0-204 GCF_046535215.1 Priestia sp. SIMBA_032
GAGCGGAAGACGAGGTTCGAACTCGCGACCCCCACCTTGGCAAGGTGGTGTTCTACCACTGAACTACTTCCGCACATATATGAAATTAAGAAAAGATGCGGGTGAAGGGACTTGAACCCCCACGTCGTAAGACACTAGATCCTAAGTCTAGCGCGTCTGCCAATTCCGCCACACCCGCGTGTGAATATAAATGGTGAGCCATGA
>NZ_JAWRXD010001756.1:0-203 GCF_046535215.1 Priestia sp. SIMBA_032
CCTGTTTTAACAGAAGAGAAAATGGAACAAATCAATTTCACATTGATTGAAGCCCTACATACAAATAAACAAGTTTATCTTACATACTACAAAAAGGGACAATGTATTACAGAAAAGGGATTCATCCAATTTGTTGATTCCCTGGGGAATTTGTTTGTTTTTATCGATGAAGTATTTGAATTAAAAAACAAAATGAAGTTAAG
>NZ_JAWRXD010001757.1:0-200 GCF_046535215.1 Priestia sp. SIMBA_032
TCATATCAGTATGGCAAAATAAAAAGGAGACTTTCTGTTCATTCATGAACGGAAAGTCTCCTTTCTTTATGTAACTTTTCACTTTGTTTCTTTCAATAATGTCATAATTCGTTTTAAATTGACGGCAAATATGGTCATGGCTCCTTGCATTTCCATACCTAAGAGACCCGAGGAAATTGCAACATCATACCCGTGTCTAT
>NZ_JAWRXD010000175.1:0-410 GCF_046535215.1 Priestia sp. SIMBA_032
GAACGCTTTTTCGCGCTCCATGGAATTTACACTTGTTTTTCTTGCTAAACAAATTCCGATTTTTTCATGGCCTTTACTTAGTAAATAGGCAGTACCGAGACGGAAACCTTCATAATGATCTACGTAGATGGATGAAATGAGGGGGTGCTTCATTTTTTCACATGAAATAATAGGTGCAAATTTTGCGAAAGGTTCGATTTGTTCCCAAGAGCTCGTTCGGGAGCAAATAATCATCCCATCAAATTGTTTCATTTTCATCATTTCAAGAACACGAATTTCTTCAAGGCTATCGTAATTTGTTTGGCATAAATTAATGTGATATCCAGCTAATAATGCTTCGTTACCGATTCCTTCAATAATGGTACTGAAGTAGGGGAGGTTAATGAAAGGAAGCATAACGCCAATTGTAT
>NZ_JAWRXD010000071.1:0-966 GCF_046535215.1 Priestia sp. SIMBA_032
GAGAACCAGCTATCTCCAGGTTCGATTGGAATTTCTCCGCTACCCACACCTCATCCCCGCACTTTTCAACGTGCGTGGGTTCGGGCCTCCATTCAGTGTTACCTGAACTTCACCCTGGACATGGGTAGATCACCTGGTTTCGGGTCTACAACCACATACTAAACGCCCTATTCAGACTCGCTTTCGCTACGGCTCCGCCTTATCAGCTTAACCTTGCATGGGATCGTAACTCGCCGGTTCATTCTACAAAAGGCACGCCATCACCCATTAACGGGCTCTGACTACTTGTAGGCACACGGTTTCAGGATCTCTTTCACTCCCCTTCCGGGGTGCTTTTCACCTTTCCCTCACGGTACTGGTTCACTATCGGTCACTAGGTAGTATTTAGCCTTGGGAGATGGTCCTCCCAGCTTCCGACGGAATTTCACGTGTTCCGCCGTACTCAGGATCCACTCAAGAGGGAACGAAGTTTCAACTACAGGGTTGTTACCTTCTTCGACGGACCTTTCCAGGTCGCTTCATTTACTTCGTTCCTTTGTAACTCCGTATAGAGTGTCCTACAACCCCAAGAGGCAAGCCTCTTGGTTTGGGCTAATTCCGTTTCGCTCGCCGCTACTCAGGAAATCGCATTTGCTTTCTCTTCCTCCGGGTACTTAGATGTTTCAGTTCCCCGGGTCTGCCTTCAATATCCTATGTATTCAGATAAAGATACTGTTCCATTACGAACAGTGGGTTTCCCCATTCGGAAATCTCCGGATCAAAGCTCACTTACAGCTCCCCGAAGCATATCGGTGTTAGTCCCGTCCTTCATCGGCTCCTAGTGCCAAGGCATTCACCGTGCGCCCTTTCTAACTTAACCATTAGCGAATAAATGGTACAACATAATGTTGTGTTATTTATTGGTTTGATTAAAGAAAAGTTTCACTTTTCCTCAGCAATTACTGTTATCTAGTTTTCAAAGAACAA
>NZ_JAWRXD010000176.1:0-408 GCF_046535215.1 Priestia sp. SIMBA_032
GAAGGGGGGCGGGGGCCAAAAACGCATCGTCCAAGTAATGCCCGGCCGCACGGATGGGACCGTGGTTTTTGAGCTGGAGGTGACAGGCGAAGACGGGAAGAAATACACCGCTCCGATGACCAAGAACCGCGGCACTGCCAACGACGCCGACGACGAGGTTCTCGAAGTGCCCATCGAGAAGTTGGTTGATCGTGTCTCCGGTTACAAGCTTCTGAGTGGCGTCTTCAATACTCCCGAAAACAGGCAGGCCGCGCTTCGGTATGGCCAGCAAATGGGTTTGGCCCCGAAAGACCAGATGAGCAAACCTCTCGCCGCCCCGGTTCAAAAAGCCGAGGACAAGGATTTGGAGGCGATCGCCGCCGCGTCGACCATGAACGATCAGCTGTCGAAAATCGGCGAGCAAATTTC
>NZ_JAWRXD010000177.1:0-408 GCF_046535215.1 Priestia sp. SIMBA_032
CTTGCGCAGCACCTATATGATCTGCATCTCCATGCGTTACGATTAATTTATCAATTGTTTTAATACCCTCTTTTTGTAAATAGGGTATTAAAACATCATTTCCAACAGAAAATTCATGCTTTTTTTGTTGCCACTCTTCCTTATTGACACGAAGCGTTCCACCTGTATCAATAAGATAAACCCCTTTATCATACGGAAGGCGAATTAATATTGCATCACCTTGTCCAACATCAATAAATGTTACACTTCCACTTCCTCTAAAATATGGATATACATAATGACACGTGCTAATAAAAAGAAATATACTCACAACTATACAAACCATTTTTTTCGGCGCTCTCCTTTCCCAAACCATCAATATACTGACAATACTCGCGCAATATACAGCTACAAGATTGAAGGACGTTT
>NZ_JAWRXD010000178.1:0-408 GCF_046535215.1 Priestia sp. SIMBA_032
CGAGCGCTTCATGTGGGACTTCTTTTTGTAATTCGCCAGCGTCTTTCATAATAGTTTGGAGCTGTTTCCATTCTTCCGCATCTAATAGTGGATTTGTCGCATAAGAATGTTGCTTTTTGTACCGTTCAATTACTTTTACTGTTATGTCTTTTGAAGTGTCTTTAAATAGCGGAGAAACGGCATCAGCAATTTCTTCTGGACTATGTGTATCAACCCATTGCTGTGCTTTATAGAGAGCACGTGTGAACTTTTCGGCAGCAGCTTTATCTTTCTTTAAGAAACTTTCTTTTGCCATGAACGTTGTATAAGGAACAGTACCAGATTCATTTCCGAATGAAGCGACAATAGAAGCTCACCCTGATCTACACTATAGCCTTCCAGCCGGTCCAACACGCCGTACAACCGATC
>NZ_JAWRXD010000179.1:0-406 GCF_046535215.1 Priestia sp. SIMBA_032
CACGCCTGTTAGGGCGCCTATCGAGACCAACGCCATGATCAACCCGGCTATTAGCACTGGGTGCGCGAAGAGCGATAAATCCAGCATTGGTGTAGTAGTCCGAAGCTGCTGACGGGCGAAGACTGTAAGCAGCGCTAGGCTCAGGGACAGCACTGGTACAACTACCACGAGTGGTTGCGTGCCTCCGATCCCGGACTTGATCCCGTAGACGAAGGCTATGATGCCGGCGATCAGGATCAGTGCCTGGCCGATTGGCCATCTGCGAGGTGTCGTGGCTTCAGTGCAAGGCAACAGTAGGATGGCAACGGGAATCACTACCGCCATGATCGGCACATTAATTAGGAATACCGAGCCCCACCAGAAGTGCTCGAGGAGCGCCCCGCCAATCAGAGGCCCCAGTGCCGCG
>NZ_JAWRXD010000180.1:0-405 GCF_046535215.1 Priestia sp. SIMBA_032
TATTTTATCAAATACAATGTTTTGCTAAAAAAAATAATATAAGTATTTATCGAGTAATGTTAAGTACTTATTGTACCTTACTTCATCAAATGACAAATGCTGAAGAGATAATTGTTGGTATTCCAATTAATACTAGACCACATACAGAAGAACGAAATACTTTTGGTTATTTTGTTAATACAGTACCTATACGTATAACAATAGAAAAGGGAGAGACATTTAAGGGGATACTTAATAAAGTTAATAAATCTATTCATCTAGCTATTACGTATAAACATAATCCTTACTCACATATAGTAAAAGATTTAAATCTAAATACAAATACAAATCATAATATGGTATATTCCACAGCATTTAATACGATGAAGATACCGGAATTAAAAATTCCTGATATTGAGTCAACAG
>NZ_JAWRXD010000181.1:0-405 GCF_046535215.1 Priestia sp. SIMBA_032
GGCGGGTGCGGCCACCCGGCGGTCGCTCCTGGTGGCGGGCGCCGTCATGGCCGTCGTCATCGTGCTGCTGCCCGGCGTGGTCGGCTACATCGCCATGCCGGCGCTCGCCGGGCTCCTGATCGTCGTCGGGGTCCAGACGGTCAACCCCGCCCGCATCCAGTCGGTGTGGAAGACGGGCTGGCTGCAGACGGTGGTGATGGTCACCACGTTCGTGCTGACACTGCTCATCCCGATCCAGTACGCGGTGCTGGCGGGCGTCGCCCTCGGGCTGCTGCTGTACGTCGTGGAGGCCTCCAACCGGCTGCTCGTCCGGCAGCTGCGCGGCGACCCGGCCGGGCGGCTGCGCGAGACCGACCCGGACGCCGTGCTGCCGACAGGTGCGGTCGTGATCCTCCAGCCGTACGG
>NZ_JAWRXD010000182.1:0-405 GCF_046535215.1 Priestia sp. SIMBA_032
ATATGGAATTCTCACGAGCAAAAAACGATGAAGCTTGTAAAGCAATACTTGAAGAACATCAAAAACAAATCACAATACAACTAACGAATTTGCAAGCGACTTTAGATGTTATAAATTACAAAATCACTCACTTTGAGCGTATAAAAACAGGGAAAATTAATGAGGGAACGGAGATGGAGTTACAAAATGAACAAAAATAATGAAAACACAATTCAAAAACCAATTTATTCTGGATTCGGCGCAAGAGCTACCGCCAAAGAGACTCTAGGAGGAAAAGATTTAAAAGGAAAAGTAGCTATTGTAACTGGAGGATACTCAGGATTAGGACTTGAAATCACGCGCGTACTTGCAGAAGCTGGCGCTACAGTTATCGTACCAGCAAGAAGAATAGAACAAGCTCAAGAA
>NZ_JAWRXD010000007.1:0-151465 GCF_046535215.1 Priestia sp. SIMBA_032
CCGAACACGGAAGTTAAGCTCTTTAGCGCCAATGGTAGTTGGGACTTTGTCCCTGTGAGAGTAGGACGTTGCCAGGCCAATAAAAAGACTAGTCATTCAATGACTAGTCTTTTTTGTTTCTAAAAATTACAGCGTGAATTTAACTTTTAAATTATGTTACACTATAGTGGATTCATTTAATTTTTATTATAAAAGCTCTTTTTGACGTTGTAAGAAACTTTTTTCGAACTGGAGGCTGCATTTTGGGTAAGAAATCAAAAAAAGTACTGTATGAATTACAAGAAAATGAAACAATCGCAAGTTGTTTAGATCGGATGAAAAAAGATGGGTATATGCCCGTTCGACGAATGGAAAAGCCTATTTTTGAAGAAAAAGAAATAAATGGTAAAAAAGACTATGTTCCGGTAAAGCAACAGATTGTTTTCGAAGGGAAAAGTCTCTAAATACGAACATTTTAATGATAAAAATAGTAAACATTCGATTTTTAGGTTGACTTTTTTCTAGTTTGGCTGTTATTATTAAGTTGTCAATTGAGATATCCGAAACCTCATATAATAGTGGGAATATGGCCCACGAGTTTCTACCCGATGACCGTAAATCATTGGACTATGAGGAGAGTACAATTACTAAATAGGTAAACATGATTCCTTTTCAAAAGGAATGTTGATACATGAAACCTAGGGTAGTTGTGGCTTTCCTTTAGTGAGCCATAACTTACCCTAGGTTTTTTTATAACGTGAAAAAGGAGCTTTTATTCATGAATGTAAAAGTTGCTGTTGTAATGGGCAGTCAGTCAGACTGGAGCACTATGAAATATGCGTGTGACATTTTAGATGAATTAAATATTGAATATGAAAAGAAAGTTGTATCAGCACATCGAACGCCGGATTATATGTTTGAGTATGCTGAAACTGCTAAAGAACGAGGGATTAAAGTTATTATTGCTGGCGCTGGTGGCGCTGCTCACTTACCTGGTATGATTGCTGCAAAAACAATTTTACCTGTAATAGGTGTACCAGTTAAATCAAGTAACTTAAACGGTTTAGATTCACTTTTATCGATTGTTCAAATGCCAGGCGGCGTACCGGTAGCTACAGTAGCTATTGGAAAAGCTGGTTCTACGAACGCTGGGTTGCTAGCAGCACAAATCTTAGCAACACAGGATCCAACGTTAAGTGATCAACTTGAAAATCGTAGAGAGTCTATTAAATCATCTGTGTTAGAAAGTAGTGATCAACTTGTCTAATTTACTTATACCTCCTGGTAAAACAATTGGAATCGTAGGCGGTGGACAGCTAGGAAGAATGATTGCACTATCTGCTAAAGAAATGGGTTATTACATTGCAGTGCTTGAACCAACAGAAGATTCTCCTTGCGGTCAAGTAGCAGATATTAAAGTCATTGGCAACTATGATGATAGAAAAGCGGTTGAACAGCTTGCTGAATTGTCAGATGTCATCACTTATGAATTTGAAAACGTTGATGTTGAGATGATGAAATGGCTAGAAACAAAATGCTACGTGCCACAGGGCAGTCATTTACTAGCCGTTACACAAAATCGTCGTTTAGAAAAAGAAATGATTACAAAGCTTAATCTAGATGTTCCTGATTACGCAATCGTTACGACTGAAAAAGAACTTTTAAAAGCTGTCGAAACAATTGGTTATCCATGTGTCGTAAAAACTTGCCGAGGCGGATATGACGGTAAAGGGCAAGTTCTAGTGAAAAATGAGAATAATATTCGTGAAGCTGCTGAGCTATTAGCTCAGTCGGAATGTATTGTAGAACAGTGGATGAACTTAGATAAAGAAGTATCAGTTATTGTACACCGCAATGCAAAAGGCGAAACTGCATGTTTACCAGTAGCTGAGAACATTCATAAGCATCATATTTTGCACCAAACGATTGTTCCGGCACGTATTACAGCAGATCAAGAAGCGAAAGCTCTTCAATATGCGCAAGAAATAGCAAAAGGATTAGATTTAGTTGGTACATTAGCAGTTGAGATGTTCCTAACTGAAGAAGGTCAGCTTTATATAAATGAAATGGCACCTAGACCTCATAATTCAGGTCATTATTCAATCAATGCTTGTGATCTTTCTCAATTTCAGCAGCATGTAAGAGCCATTTGTAACTGGACCCTAGCACAGCCGACTTTATTAAAACCTGCTGTTATGGTTAACCTATTAGGGGAACATATTGAGAACACAATGGCAAAAATCGAATGTTTAGATGATATGCACTTACATTTGTACGGAAAAAAAGTTGCAAAAGAGAAGAGAAAAATGGGACATATCACGGTATTAGCTGATAAGATAGATGAGGCGATAGAAAAAGCCGAATCTCTAGGAATTTGGGAAAGAACGGAGGAAGTAACAACATGATTGAACGTTATACAAGACCAGAAATGGCAGCTATTTGGACAGAAGAAAATAAATTTAAAGCTTGGTTAGAAGTTGAAATTCTAGCTTGTGAAGCATGGTCAGAATTAGGACATATTCCGAAAGAAGATGTGAAGTTAATTCGTCAAAATGCATCTTTTGATATTAACCGCATCAATGAAATTGAACTAGAAACGCGTCATGACGTAGTAGCTTTCACTCGTGCAGTATCTGAAACGCTTGGTGAAGAGCGCAAGTGGGTACACTACGGTTTGACTTCAACTGACGTAGTTGATACAGCTCTATCTTATTTATTGAAGCAAGCTAATGAAATCTTGCTAAGTGACGTAGAGCGCTTTGTAGAAGTACTAAAGGAAAAAGCTCAAGAACATAAGTATACGGTTATGATGGGACGTACGCACGGTGTACACGCTGAGCCAACGACATTTGGTTTGAAAATGGGATTATGGTATGAAGAAATGAAGCGTAACCTAGAGCGTTTAAAACGTGCTGCAGCTGAAGTGGAATTCGGTAAAATGTCAGGAGCAGTTGGAACGTTCGCTAACATCGATCCTTTCGTTGAAAAATACGTATGTGAGAAGTTAGGAATTTCACCAGCACCAATCTCTACGCAAACATTACAGCGTGACCGTCATGCACACTATATGTCAGTACTAGCGTTAATTGCGACATCTATTGAGAAATTTGCAGTAGAAGTTCGCGGTCTTCAAAAGAGTGAAACACGTGAGGTTGAAGAGTACTTTGCAAAAGGTCAAAAAGGATCATCTGCAATGCCTCATAAACGTAATCCAATCGGTTCTGAGAACGTAACGGGACTTGCTCGCTTAATTCGCGGCTATATGGTTACAGCTTATGATAATGTACCGCTTTGGCATGAGCGTGACATCTCTCATTCATCGGCAGAGCGTGTCATCTTACCTGATGCAACGATTGCTTTAAATTACATGTTAAATCGTTTTGCAAATATTGTTAAAAACTTAACAGTATTCCCTGACAACATGAAGCGCAACATGGATCGTACACTAGGGCTAATTTATTCACAGCGTGTACTGTTAACACTAATCAATAAAGGCATGGTACGCGAAGAAGCATACGACTTAGTACAGCCAAAAGCAATGGAAGCATGGGAAACGCAAGTTCCTTTCCGTTCTTTAATTGAAGGCGAAGAGCGCATTACTCGCCACTTATCACCAGAAGAGATTGAAGATTGCTTCGATCATAAGCACCATTTAAAAAATGTAGATATGATTTTTGAACGTTTAGGTCTTTAATAAAAAAGGCAAGGCACGTCCTTGCCTTTATCTAAGAACGTGTATCTGAATATTCTGTATGTAGAGGTGACAGCATGGAAAAGCAAGAGTTACTTTATGAAGGAAAAGCGAAAAAAATTTACGCTACTGATGAGCAAGATGTATTGTGGGTTGCTTATAAAAATGAAGCTACAGCATTCAACGGTCAGAAAAAAGCAGAGATTAGCGGAAAAGCACAGTTGAACAATCAAATTAGTAGTTTACTATTTTCAATGTTACATGAGCAAGGCATTACAACTCACTTTGTGAAGCAGCTTTCAGATTATGAACAAGCGGTTAAGAAAGTAGAAATTGTTCCGCTTGAAGTTGTTGTACGAAATGCTACAGCAGGAAGCCTTGCGAAGCGAATTGGCGTAGAAGAAGGTATTCGTTTTGAACAGCCAATCGTTGAACTTTACTACAAAGATGATGCGCTTGGTGATCCATTAATTCTTGCAGAACATGCGATTTTCCTTAAGGCTGCAACTCAAGAAGAGATTGATAGTTTAAAGGCACAAGCACTTCAAATCAACGAAGTATTATCGAAATTTTTCAAGGATAAAGATATTTTCTTAGTGGATTTTAAATTAGAATTCGGCCGTACTTCTCAAGGCGACATTATTTTAGCGGATGAAATTTCACCTGACACTTGCCGCTTCTGGGATGTTCATACGAACGAAAAATTGGATAAAGATGTATTCCGCAGAGATTTAGGCGGTTTAACAGAAGCATACGAAAAAATCTTACAGCGAATCGGAGGATAACCCAACCATGTATAAAGTAAAAGTATTTGTCACATTAAGAGAAAGTGTATTAGACCCTCAAGGAGTAGCCGTTAAAAATTCATTGCACCGTATGTCTTATGAAGAAGTTCAAGAAGTACGCATCGGTAAATTTTTAGAGCTAACAATCGACAGCACAGATTCATTAGATGAACGCGTAAAAGAAATGTGTGAAAAGCTTTTAGTTAATACAGTAATTGAAGATTACCGTTACGAGGTTGAGGAGGTTGTCGTACAGTGAAATTTGCTGTAATTGTTTTTCCAGGATCAAACTGTGACGTCGATATGTATCATGCTATCAAAGATGAGCTTGGTGAAGAAGTGGATTACGTTTGGCACGATACAGAATCATTAGATCAATATGATGGTATCTTGCTTCCAGGTGGTTTCTCATATGGAGATTACCTTCGTTCAGGTGCTATCGCTCGCTTCTCAAATGTAATGGATGCTGTAAAAAAAGCAGCAAGCCAAGGAAAGCCAGTACTAGGTGTATGTAATGGATTCCAAATTTTATTAGAAGCAGGATTACTGCCAGGTGCTATGCGTCGTAATGAAAACTTAAAATTCATCTGTAAAACAGTGAATTTGAAAGTAGCTAATAATGAAACAATGTTTACAAATGCTTATGGCAAAGATGAAGTAATTGCTATTCCAGTGGCACACGGTGAAGGCAACTACTATTGTGATGAACACACGTTACAAAAATTGATTGAAAACAACCAGATTCTTTTCCAATACGCAGGTGATAATCCAAACGGAAGTCTTCAAGATATTGCAGGGATTACGAACGAAACAGGCAACGTATTAGGAATGATGCCTCACCCAGAAAGAGCGGTAAGCGATCTTTTAGGAAGCGCGGACGGACTTAAATTATTTCAATCAATCGTAAAGCAGTGGAGGGAACAAAATGTCGTTACTTCTTGAACCAAATGTAGAGCAAATTAAAGAACAAAAGTTATATCGAGACATGGGGTTAACAGACGAAGAGTTTGCAAATGTAGAGCAGCTGCTTGGTCGTACGCCTAACTATACAGAAACAGGCTTATTCTCTGTTATGTGGTCAGAGCACTGCAGCTATAAAAACTCTAAGCCTGTACTGAAAAAATTCCCTATCACGGGTGAAAAAGTATTACAAGGTCCTGGCGAAGGAGCGGGTATCGTTGATATCGGCGACAACCAAGCCGTTGTATTTAAAATCGAAAGTCATAACCATCCATCAGCGATTGAACCTTATCAAGGAGCAGCAACTGGTGTAGGTGGTATCATTCGTGACGTCTTTTCAATGGGAGCAAGACCGATTGCACTTTTAAACTCTTTACGTTTTGGTGAATTAACATCTCCAAAGGTTCGTCATTTGTTTGAGGAAGTAGTAGCGGGAATCGCAGGTTACGGTAACTGTGTAGGAATCCCAACAGTAGGCGGAGAAATTCAGTTTGAAGCTTCATATGAAGGAAATCCGCTTGTTAACGCTATGTGTGTTGGTTTAATTAACCACGAAGACATTCAAAAAGGTCAAGCCAAAGGCGTTGGCAACACGGTTATGTACGTAGGAGCAAAAACGGGCCGCGACGGTATCCACGGCGCAACATTTGCTTCTGAAGAGCTTTCTGATCAGTCAGATGAAAAACGTCCAGCTGTACAAGTAGGAGATCCATTTATGGAAAAACTTCTTCTTGAAGCTTGTTTAGAGCTTATCAAGTGCGACGCTTTAGTTGGTATTCAAGATATGGGTGCTGCGGGCTTAACGAGTTCTTCAGCAGAGATGGCAAGTAAAGCAGGTTCTGGTATTGAAATGAACCTTGATCTTGTACCTCAGCGTGAAACAGGCATGACACCATACGAAATGATGCTTTCAGAATCTCAAGAGCGCATGCTCATCGTTGTTGAAAAAGGCCGTGAAAATGAAATCGTCGAAATCGTTGAAAAATATGGATTAGAAGCTGTTTCAGTCGGTCACGTAACCGACGATAAGCGCCTTCGTTTAACTCATAACGGAGAAATAGTAGCAGATGTTCCTGTAGATGCATTAGCAGAAGATGCACCGGTATACCACAAGCCATCTCAAGAACCAGCATACTATCGTGAGTTCCAAGAGCAATCAGCATACGCTCCTACTGTTGAAAATCACAGTGATATGTTAGTAACTCTTTTAAAACAGCCTACTATTGCAAACAAAGAGTGGGTTTACAACCAATATGACTACCAAGTACGTACAAACACAGTTGTATCTCCTGGATCTGACGCGGCGGTTGTTCGTGTACGTGATACAAATAAAGCATTAGCGATGACAACAGACTGTAACTCTCGCTATTTATACCTAGATCCGGAAGTAGGCGGCCGCATCGCAGTGGCAGAAGCTGCTCGTAACCTTGTATGTTCAGGTGCACAGCCTCTTGCGATTACAGACTGCTTAAACTTCGGCAACCCTGAAAAACCAGAAATCTTCTGGCAAATTGAAAAAGCAACAGACGGTATGAGCGACGCTTGCCGTGAGCTATCGACTCCGGTTATCGGCGGTAACGTATCTCTGTACAATGAGACAAAAGGTGAAGCAATTTACCCAACTCCTGTTATCGGAATGGTTGGTCTAATCGACGATATCGACCATATTACAACTCAATATGCGAAGCAAAAAGATGACTTAATCTATGTTATTGGTAAAGCTGAAGCAGAATTTGCAGGTACTGAGCTTCAAAAAGTACTAGAAAACGGTACGGTATTCGGCCGTTCACCTAAATTAGATTTAGCAGTTGAAAAAACACGTCAAGATCAGCTTCTTCAAGCAATTCGTGAAGGTGCAGTTCAATCTGCTCATGATATTGCAGAAGGAGGATTCGCAGTAGCCCTAGCTGAAAAAGTGATGAACGGCAGCGGGTTAGGCGTAAACGTAACGGTAGACGGTGAAGCAACAGCAGAACTATTCAGTGAAACACAATCACGCTTTGTCGTAACAGTTTCACCAGAGAATAAAGAAAAATTCGAAATGCTTGTACAAGATGCAACATTAGTAGGACGCGTAACAGAAGACGCAACATTAACTGTTAAACATCAAGAAAATGTTCTTGTTCAATTATCAGTTGAAGAATTAACTACTGCTTGGAAAGGAGCGCTTCCATGCTTGCTGAAATCAAAGGCTTAAACGAAGAATGTGGCGTATTCGGTGTATGGGGACATGAAAATGCAAGCCAGATTGCTTATTACGGTTTGCATAGCTTACAACACCGCGGACAAGAAGGTGCTGGTATTGCTGTAACAGATGGTGAAAAAGTGACAGTAATGAAAGGCGTTGGTCTTGTTAACGAAGTATTTGGCCACGGAGAGTTAGAGCAACTAAACGGTAAAGCAGCAATTGGACACGTTCGTTATGCAACAGCTGGAGGCGGAGGGTTTGAAAATGTTCAACCCCTTCACTTCCGCTCTCATAGCGGAAGCCTTGCGTTAGCTCATAATGGAAACTTGGTTAATGCAAATGCATTAAAGCATCAGCTGGAAAACCAAGGGAGTATTTTTCAATCAACATCTGATACAGAAGTACTGGCTCATTTAATTAAACGAAGCGGCTATGAAGATATGAAAGATAAAGTGAAAAATGCTTTATCTATGGTTAAAGGTGCATATGCATTCGTTATTTTAACAGAAGATACAATGATGGTTGCACTCGACCCTCACGGACTGCGTCCGTTGTCAATTGGACGATTAGGTGATGCTTATGTAGTAGCTTCTGAAACATGTGCGTTTGATATTGTTGGAGCAGTCCATGAGCGTGATGTAGAGCCTGGTGAATTACTCATTATTAACGATGAAGGTATTCAATCAGAACGTTTCACATTAAACGTAAACCGTGCAATTTGCAGTATGGAATATATTTATTTCTCAAGACCAGATAGTAATATTGATGGAATTAATGTTCATTCTGCTCGTAAAAACCTTGGTAAACAACTTGCAGTTGAGTCACCGATTGAAGCAGACGTTGTAACAGGCGTTCCGGATTCAAGTATTTCAGCAGCGATCGGTTTTGCAGAACAGTCAGGAATTCCATACGAATTAGGTTTAATTAAGAATCGATACGTAGGCCGTACATTCATTCAGCCTTCACAAGAACTGCGTGAACAAGGTGTAAAAATGAAGCTGTCTCCTGTACGTAAAATTGTAGAGGGTAAACGTGTTGTTATGGTAGATGATTCTATCGTCCGCGGCACAACAAGCCGTCGCATTGTTCGTATGCTTCGAGAAGCAGGAGCAACTGAAGTACATGTACGCATCAGTTCACCACCTATTAAAAATCCATGTTTTTATGGAATTGACACGTCGTCATCCTCTGAGCTAATTGCTGCTACGCGCTCTGTTGAAGAAATTCGTGAATTGATTGAAGCTGATTCACTTGTTTTCTTAAGCAACGAAGGGTTAGTAGATGCAATCGGCAGACAGTATGAAGGCAACGGCGGACAGTGTATGGCATGTTTCACTGGAAAGTATCCAACTGAAATTTATCCAGATACTGTACACCCTCATGAAAAGGTAACTTGTTAGTTTTAACGTAAAAAAGGAGTGACAACATGTCATATTCATATAAACAAGCTGGAGTTGACTTAGAAGCAGGATACGAAGCTGTTTCACGTATTAAAAAGCACGTAGAACGCACTGCTCGTGCAGGTATTATGGGAACAGTCGGCGGCTTTGGCGGAATGTTCGATTTATCTACATTGAATTTAAAAGAGCCTGTTCTTGTTTCTGGTACAGATGGAGTAGGAACAAAATTGAAACTTGCTTTTCAAATGGATAAGCATGACACAATCGGTGTGGATGCGGTGGCCATGTGTGTAAACGACGTGTTAGCACAAGGAGCAGAGCCTCTTTACTTCTTAGATTATATTGCTTGCGGCAAAGCAGTTCCTGAAAAAATTGAATCGATTGTAAAAGGAATTGCAGACGGCTGTGAACAATCCAACTGTGCGTTAATTGGCGGAGAAACAGCTGAAATGCCAGGTTTATACGAAGAAGATGAATATGATCTTGCAGGATTTACAGTAGGAGCAGTAGAAAAGTCAGAAATTATTACTGGAGATGAGATTAAAGCTGGACAGCTGTTGATCGGTATCTCATCTAGCGGTATTCACAGCAACGGCTACTCTCTTGTACGTAAAATTGTTGATGATCAAGGATTAAATCTTCACGAAACTTACGCTGGTTTTAATGAAAAGCTCGGAGTTGAGTTATTAACGCCAACAAAAATATACGTGAAGCCAGTCCTAAAAGCATTACATGCAGCTAAAGTTGCAGGTATGGCTCATATTACTGGAGGCGGATTTGTTGAAAATATCCCTCGTATGCTTCCTGAAGGTTTAGGTGTAGAAATTGATTACGGTTCTTGGCCAATTCCATACGTGTTTGATTTCCTTGAAGAGCAAGGCAAGCTAGACCGTAAAGAAATGTTTGAAGTATTCAACATGGGAATCGGATTTGTTTTAGCTGTTGAACCTGAAGATATGAATAAAGTCATTGAAGCAATTGAAAACGAAGGCGAAAAAGCATTTGTTATCGGACGTGTAAACGAAGGAACAGGTGTTGAATTTGCTGGAGGGACGTTTGCATGATAAATATTGCAGTGTTTGCTTCTGGAAACGGCAGTAACTTTCAATCCATCTATGAAGCAACTCAGTCAGGTCGATTAAAAGCAAATATTGCGCTTGTTGTTTGTAATAAACCGGATGCATACGTAATTGAACGAGCAAAAGCATGTGGAATACCATGCTTTGTTTGTTCGCCTAAAAACTATGAAAATAAAGAAGCGTATGAAGCAGCCATTCTTGCAGAGCTTACATCAGCTAAAGTAGAATTTCTTGTTTTAGCAGGATATATGCGATTAGTTGGTTCGACGTTGCTTAAGCCATACAAAAATCGTATTGTTAATATTCACCCTTCGCTTTTACCTGCATTTCCTGGGATTGATGCTATTGGTCAAGCTTTTGATGCAGGAGTAAAAGTGATTGGAATTACCGTGCATTTTGTAGATGAAGGCATGGATACAGGACCAATTATTGACCAGCAGGCTATTCGCATTGAAAAAGGCGATACAAGAGAAACAGTTGAGGCCCGTATTCATGAAATTGAACATCAATTTTATCCCGCGGTACTGAATGAATTATTTGAACAAGCCGCAGTTAAATAAATAGGATGGAACCTTGTCAAAAAAGTTTTAATCCTTTACTATGGTAGAGTAGTAGTGAAAGAAAGATTTTAAATGAGAGATCGGATCAGGAGGAGTTTACAAAATGACAGCAAAACGCGCGCTTATTAGCGTATCTGATAAAGAAGGTATTGTTTCATTTGCACAAGAATTAAAGGACTTAGGAGTAGAAATTATTTCAACTGGCGGTACAAAGCGTACCCTAGAAGAAAACGGCATTGACGTTATCGGAATCTCTGAAGTAACTGGTTTCCCAGAAATTTTAGACGGCCGTTTAAAAACATTGCATCCTAACGTTCACGGTGCTTTATTAGCGTTACGCGATAATGAAGAGCATCAAGCTCAAATGAAAGAGCATAATATCTCGCCAATCGACTTTGTAGTTGTAAACTTATACCCATTTAAAAAGACAATTGAAAAAGAGGATGTAACGCTTGCTGAAGCGATTGAGAATATTGACATCGGTGGACCTACAATGCTTCGTTCAGCTGCGAAAAACTATCGTTCTGTCTCAGTTGTAGTAGATCCAAGCGATTACGCAACCGTAGTAGAAGAGTTAAAAGCGGATGGCAATGTTTCATTTGAAACCAACCAACGATTAGCAGCAAAAGTATTCCGTCATACGGCAGCTTATGATGCATTAATCGCTGAATACTTAACAAACATTACAGGTGAAACAACTCCTGAGAAATTAACAGTAACGTATGAGCGTGTTCAAGGCTTACGATACGGAGAAAACCCTCATCAACAAGCTTCTTTCTATAAAAAGCCGTTAACACAAAAAGGTTCTATTGCAACAGCTACGCAGCTGCATGGAAAAGAGTTGTCATACAATAATATCAACGATGCAAACGCAGCTCTTCAAATCGTAAAAGAATTCAAAGAGCCGGCTATCGTAGCGATCAAACATATGAATCCTTGCGGTGTAGGTGTGGGTGAAACAATTGCTCAAGCTTATCAAAAAGCATACGAAGCGGATCCTACATCTATCTTTGGCGGCATCGTAGCAGCTAACCGTCCTATCGACCGTGAAACGGCTATTCAGTTAAAAGAAATCTTCTTAGAAATCATCATTGCTCCTGCGTTCGATCAAGAAGCATTAGATGTATTAACAGCTAAGAAAAACCTTCGTTTACTAACGATAGAGCTTGATGAAAAAGCAGAAAAAGAAGCTTTCTTAACATCTGTAAAAGGCGGCGTGCTTGTTCAGGATGAAGACGTATTTGGATTTGATGATGCAACGATTACTGTTCCAACGAAACGTGAGCCAACAGAAAAAGAGTGGGCAGATTTAAAATTAGCATGGAAAGTTGTTAAGAATGTTAAGTCTAATGCTATTGTACTTGCAAAAGATGACATGACAATTGGCGTCGGGGCTGGTCAAATGAATCGCGTAGGCGCTGCAAAAATTGCAATTGAACAAGCTGGTGAAAAAGCACAAGGTTCAGCTTTAGGTTCAGATGCGTTCTTCCCAATGGGCGATACAGTAGAAGCAGCAGCTAAAGCAGGAATCACAGCTATTATTCAGCCGGGCGGATCAATTCGTGATGAAGAGTCAATTGCAAAAGCAGATGAATACGGCATTGCAATGGTATTTACAGGCGTAAGACATTTTAAACATTAATGAGGTGAAGAACGTGAATGTTTTAGTTATTGGAAAAGGCGGAAGAGAGCATACAATTGCATGGAAAGCTTCAAAAAGTCCACTTGTTAACGAAGTGTTTGTAGCACCAGGAAACCCAGGCATGAGAGATATGGCAACGATTGTACCAATCGATGAAAGCAGCCAAGAAGAGCTTGTGCAGTTTGCAAAAGAAAACAAGATTGGATTAACAATTGTTGGACCAGAAAATCCGCTAATTGAAGGCATTGTTGATCGGTTTGAACAAGAAGGTCTTCCAGTCTTTGGACCGCGCAAACAAGCAGCGATGATTGAAGGAAGCAAAAGCTTTGCAAAAGAGCTCATGAAAAAGTATGATATTCCAACCGCAGCGTATGAAACATTTACGTCTTACGAGGAAGCAAAAGCATATGTGGAAAAGCAAGGCGCTCCAATTGTTATTAAAGCAGACGGCTTAGCAGCTGGTAAAGGTGTAACTGTTGCTTTAACAGTAGAAGAAGCCGTAGATACATTACGTGATTTTCTAGTTGACCAAAAATTTAAAGAAGCAAGTGCAAAAGTAGTTGTAGAAGAATTTTTGGATGGTGAAGAATTTTCATTAATGGCATTTGTACGCGGTACAAATGTATATCCAATGGTAATTGCACAAGATCATAAGCGTGCTTTTGACGGCGATCAAGGTCCGAACACAGGAGGCATGGGAGCTTACTCTCCTGTTCCGCAAATCAGTGATGCAGAAGTACAAGAGGCTGTAGAAAACATCTTACTTCCAATGGCTAAAGGATTAGCTGAAGAAGGCTGCGAGTATACAGGAATTCTATACGCTGGTCTGATTCAAACACAAAAAGGACCAAAAGTGATTGAATTTAATGCGCGTTTTGGAGATCCTGAAACACAGGTTGTACTGCCGCGTATGAAAAGCGATTTAGTCGATGTGCTTCTTCGCATTTTGAAAGAAGAAAAAGTAGAAATTGAATGGGATGACGAAGCGGCTATCGGAATTGTATTAGCAGCAGCAGGCTACCCAGAAGATTATCAAAAAGGTGCGCCAATTAACGGGTTGGATGCGATTAGTGAAGACGCGCTTGTTTTCCACGCTGGTACAGCTTTAGAAAACGACACATACGTTTCAAACGGCGGCCGCGTTCTATTAGTAGGTGCCAAAGGAGCAACCCTTCAAGAAGCGCAGCAAGAGGTATACAAACAGATGGCTCATATCGATGTAGAAAAAGGCTTTTTCTATCGCAAAGACATCGGCCATCGTGCATTAACAAAAGCAGCTTTAAAATAAAAAAGGAGAGCTCCGGCTCTCCTTTTTACCTTATGAAGGGTTATACGTTTCTTCGTTTCCGTTTGGATGGTGTTCATGTTCATCATGCTTTTGACATGAATCATATGCGTACGTAAGGGGACAAAAACGCGTGATGCCTTCTGCAACTTTTAAAGCGCCCATTAACCCTAAGAAGATGTATGAATCTTTGTACGGTCTGCGAGATAAACGAGATGTTGTCCAAGAAAGAAGGGTAAAGCCCAGCGTAAGTCGAATTAATGCGTTAACAATGCCGATATTTGGTTTCATGTTTTATCACCTTTATTCATAAAATTAATAACAGTTTCTGAATGCGTTTACATCAAGGATGTGTTACGATGAAAATACATAGTAAATTAGGGGGAATTTAGCATGCCGGAACAAAGATACCGCTGGAAAAGCAAACATATTAGACAGCAGCTTTTAGTATTAAATGGTCAAAAAGCACCAACTATTGTCTTAAAAGATGCAACATATTTGAACGCTCGAATGAAGCAGTGGAAAAAAGCACATATTTGGGTTTATCAAGATCGTATTGTATACGTTGGCTCAGAGATGCCTAAGCACACAGACGCTTCTACAGAGATTATAGACTGCAGTGAGAAATATGTGGTTCCTGGGTATATTGAGCCGCATGTTCACCCGTTTCAGTTATATAATCCCCAGACTTTTTCCCAATATGCAGCCAAGCACGGAACAACGACTTTATTTAATGATAATTTAATTCTCGCTTTACAGCTTGAACAAAAAACGGCATTTTCGTTGATTGAAGAAATGAAAACGTTACCACAATCACTGTATTGGTGGTGCAGATTTGATTCGCAGACAGAAATTGATGAAGAGGCTGATATCTTCTCACATACAAACATTACTTCTTGGCTACAAAATGAAGCTGTCTTACAAGGAGGCGAACTGACAAGTTGGCCGAAGCTTTTAGACGGAGATGATTTAATGCTTCATTGGGTTCAAGAGACAAAGCGGATGAGGAAGCATATTGAAGGACATTTCCCGGGAGCGTCAGCATTTACCTTGGCAAAAATGAAATTGCTCGGGGCAGACAGCGATCATGAGTCTATGACAGGGGAAGATGTTGTTGCTCGGTTAACGCAAGGCTATGACGTTGCTTTGCGCCACTCTTCAATTCGGCCAGATTTGCCAAAATTACTGCAGGAGTTAAAAGAGCTGCAGGTAGATTATTTTGACCATATTACGATGAATACAGACGGTTCTCCGCCTTCTTTTTACCAAAACGGCGTGTCAGATATGTTAATTACATTAGCTATTTCAGAAGGAGTTCCCGTGTTAGATGCTTATAATATGGTGTCTGTAAATATTGCCCGCTATTACAACATGGAACATTTGCATGGGCATGTAGCAACAGGCTGTGTGGCTAATATTAATATTTTAGAAGATCCTATGCGGCCTACTCCGTTATCTGTGCTAGCAAAAGGAAAGTGGATGAAAAAAGAAGGCAAAGAACAAGCATTAGCCTCGGTGGAATTTCCTTGGGAAAAGTTTGGTTTTTCACCGTTAAAGTTAGACTTTGATTTAACGATGGACGATTTTCAATTTTCAATGCCAGTAGGCGTCAAAATGAAAAATGCTGTTATTATGGAGCCGTATTCAATTCACTTAAATGTGAGCGGAGATGTATTAGCCTCTGATCATGATGAAAGCTTTTTAGTGCTGGTGGACCGAGAAGGCAGGTGGCGCATCAATACGCTGTTAAAAGGGTTTGCGACAAATGTATCGGGAATGGCGAGTTCGTTTTCAAATACAGGTGATTTTATTTTAATTGGAAAATCGAAAAAAGATATGATATGTGCATTCAAACGTATGAAAGAAATTGGCGGCGGTATCGTTATTACAGAAGGTGAGAAAGTAGTATATGAACTGGATCTTCCGTTAAAAGGAGTCATGTCGAATCTGCCGATGGAAGAGCTAAGTAAACGAGAGGTGGAACTCAAGAAAGTGCTGGGTGAGCGAGGATACAAACACGATGATCCTGTCTATTCACTGCTGTTCTTTTCGTCTACACATTTGCCTTATATTCGTATCACGCCAGTAGGAATTTATGACGTTATGAATAAAAAAGTACTTTTTCCGTCTATAATGCGTTAAAATATAAAAGTATCAAAGGAATTTGAAATTTGTATGAAATTGGCTGTCTTCATACAGAATGAATGTATGTGCAAATAAATATAGAAACTGTATTTTATAGATAGAAACAACCAGTAAAGAAAGCCAATGATAAAGGAGTTCGATACGATGCAAATCAACAAACTAAGAGGAAAAGAATTAGATCAGCTATTTCAAGCGATTTTATCATTAGAAAACATTGAAGAATGCTATCAATTTTTTGATGACCTATGTACAGTTAATGAAATTCAATCATTAGCACAGCGCTTAGAAGTGGCAAGAATGCTAAGAGAAGGCAACACGTACCATAAAATTGAGACGGAAACTGGAGCAAGCACAGCGACTATTTCCCGTGTTAAACGCTGCTTGAATTATGGAAGCGATGCGTATCAAATGGTATTAGAACGCCTTCAAGAAGACTCAAATCAAAAGTAAAGCGTATGGCTGAAGCAGCCATACGCTTATTTTTTTAATTAAAATTGAGTTGCTTCTTCAATGATATTTTTAAGGTCGCTAATTGCTACACGTTTTTGTTCCATTGTGTCGCGGTTACGGATTGTTACTTGATTGTCTTCTAATGAATCGAAGTCGAATGTAATACAGAACGGCGTACCGATTTCATCATGGCGACGATAACGTTTACCAATTGAACCAGCATCATCGTAGTCAATCATAAAGTATTTTGCTAAATCTTCAAAGACAGCGCGAGCTTCGTTAGAAAGCTTTTTAGAAAGTGGTAATACAGCAGCTTTAAATGGTGCTAAAGCAGGGTGAAGCTGCATTACTGTACGAGAGGAGCCGTCTTCTAACGTTTCTTCTTCATACGCATCAATCATATAAGCTAATGTTACACGGTCAGCGCCTAAAGAAGGCTCGATGCAGTAAGGTACATAGCGTTCGTTTGTTTCTTGATCAACATATTGGAAGTCTTCTCCAGAGTGTTCCATATGCTGCTTTAAGTCATAGTCTGTACGAGAAGCTACGCCCCATAGTTCGCCCCAGCCGAATGGGAACTTATATTCAAAGTCTGTTGTTGCATTACTGTAGTGAGAAAGTTCATCATCATCATGGTCGCGAAGACGAACGTTTTCTTCTTTCATACCAAGAGAAAGAAGCCATTTGTTACATGTTTCTTTCCAGTAGCTAAACCACTCTAATTCAGTGCCTGGTTTACAGAAGAATTCAAGTTCCATTTGTTCAAATTCACGCGTACGGAATGTGAAGTTACCAGGTGTAATTTCGTTACGGAAGCTTTTACCCACTTGGCCGATACCAAATGGAAGCTTTTTACGCATTGAGCGCTGAACGTTTTTAAAGTTTACGAAAATACCTTGAGCTGTTTCAGGACGAAGGTAAATTTCATTTGTTGATGTTTCAGTTACACCTTGGTGCGTTTTGAACATTAAGTTAAATTGACGAATTTCAGTGAAGTTAGCTGAACCACACTCAGGACACGTAATTTCGTGTTCTTTAATTAAGTCAGCCATTGCATCAAATGAAAGGCCGTCCACGATCATTTCAATTCCTTTTTCTTGAAGTTTTTCTTCAATTAATTTATCGGCACGGTGACGAGCTTTACAATCCTTACAGTCGATCATTGGGTCATTAAAGTTTCCTAAGTGACCAGAAGCTTCCCATGTTTTTGGATTCATTAAAATCGCCGCGTCTAAACCAACGTTGTATGGAGATTCTTGAATGAATTTTTTCCACCATGCTTTTTTAATATTGTTTTTTAATTCTACGCCAAGCGGGCCGTAATCCCATGTATTTGCAAGACCGCCGTAAATTTCAGAACCTTGAAATACAAAGCCGCGATGTTTGGCGTGAGATACGATTTGATCCATTGTTTTTGACATTCTAATTCCTCCTGTAAATGGTAGTAATTCAAGCGAAACAAAAAGAGCGGGTACAAAAAAACTCTCGTCCCTGGGCATATCAACAATATGCCCAGGGACGAGAGTTTTTCCCGCGGTTCCACCCTGGTTGATACAAAATGTATCCACCTTCGTCTGTATATACTCCAGATTGCCTTTTCCTTAAACCATTCTCTAGGCTCCCACCGTCCCTAGTTCGCTTTGTGAAGAGGATTTAAGTACTATTGATCCTTCAGCGTATATCATATGAATTTTAGTAGCTATATATTAGCATATCCTATGCAGAGAAACAATAACCTTGTGCAAAATGGGCTTTTTTTGTGATGTTTTCTTTCAGAATTTGAGGATAAAACCGCATCTTTTATACATATTTTTTGAAAACAAAAAACGTGATGAAAAGTTCGGTTTTCCTTTCATTTCACCCTCCTAGTTTTGTTATAATGAACAAATGGACGAGCGCGAACTTTTAAGTGTAAAGAAATGGAGGAACATATATGTATGATATTAAAGAGTGGAGACATGTCTTTAAATTAGATCCTAATAAAGAGATTTCAGATGCAGATTTAGAGAGAATTTGCGAATCCGGCACGGACGCGGTTCTTGTCGGAGGATCTGACGGAGTGACTCTAGACAATGTACTGCAGCTGTTAATGCGTATTCGCCGCTACACGGTGCCGTGTGCGCTAGAAGTATCAACCATTGACTCTGTAACACCTGGTTTTGATTCTTATTTCATTCCAACCGTTTTGAACAGCAAGGATCCAAAGTGGATTGTTGACTTACATCATGCGGCGATGAAGGAGTACGGAGAGATTATGGATTGGGATGAAATTTTTGTAGAAGGATACTGCGTACTTAACCCTGAAGCAAAAGTGGCTGCGCTAACGGAAGCAAAAACTGACTTGGACGCAGAAGATGTTGTAGCGTATGCTCGCATGGCTGAACGCATGTTTCATTTGCCCGTTTTCTATCTAGAATACAGCGGAACATATGGAGACCCTGCATTAGTGGCAGAAGTGAAAAATTCGCTAAATGAGACGAAGTTATTTTACGGCGGGGGTATTGAGACAAAAGAGCAAGCGAGTGAGATGGGGGAGCTAGCCGATACGGTTATTGTAGGAAATGTTATTTATACAAATTTATCTGAAGCGTTAAAAACTGTAAAAGCAGTAAAAAAGAATATTGCACAATGAAAAATAAATAAAGTAGAATAGAGAATATATGTTCGATATAGGCGGTGAAAACGTGAATTTTTTAAGTGAAAAATTATTAACAGGATTAAACCCTCAGCAGCAAGAGGCAGTTAAAACGACTGACGGACCATTATTACTTATGGCGGGTGCAGGAAGTGGAAAAACACGTGTATTAACGCATCGAATTGCGTTTTTAATGGCAGAAAAAGAAGTTGCACCTTGGAATATTTTAGCGATTACCTTCACAAACAAAGCAGCTCGTGAAATGAGAGAGCGTGTGGCAAGTATCGTTGGCGGAGTGGCAGAAGACATTTGGATTTCAACGTTCCACTCGATGTGCGTGCGTATTTTACGAAGAGATATTGATCGTATTGGTTTTAATCGTAACTTTACGATTTTAGATTCAACGGATCAGCTGTCCGTTATTAAAAACATTTTAAAAGATCAAAACATTGATCCAAAAAAATTCGATCCGCGCTCGCTGTTAGGAAGCATTAGTTCAGCTAAAAATGAACTGAAAGTAGCGGAAGAATTTGATAAAACAGCAGCTGGACCATATGAAGAAGTTGTAAGCAAAGTCTACAAAGAGTATGAAAAGCGTTTAAAGAAAAACCAAGCGCTCGATTTTGATGATTTGATTATGACAACGATTCAGTTATTTAAACGAGTTCCTGAGGTGTTAACTTACTATCAGCGCAAGTTTCAATATATTCATGTGGACGAGTATCAAGATACAAACCATGCACAATATATGCTGGTTCGCTTGCTAGCTGCACGATTTGAAAATGTATGCGTAGTAGGGGATTCAGATCAGTCTATTTACCGCTGGCGCGGGGCTGATATTACAAATATCTTGTCATTTGAAAAAGATTACCCAAAAGCCAAAACCATTTTGCTTGAACAAAATTATCGTTCAACGAAAACGATTTTGGCTGCGGCAAACGGCGTCATTGCAAATAATATGAATCGCAAAGTGAAAAACTTATGGACGGAAAACGATGAAGGCCAGAAGATTTATCATTACCAAGCAATGAGTGAGCATGATGAGGCACAGTTTGTAGCACGTAAAATTAAAGAAGCAGTAGACAGCGGAAAGCGTAAATACAGCGATTTTGCCATTTTGTATCGTACAAATGCACAGTCTCGTGTGATGGAGGAAGTGCTGTTAAAATCCAATATTAATTATACAATTGTCGGCGGCATTAAGTTCTACGACCGCAAAGAGATTAAAGATTTGCTTGCGTACTTGCGCTTAATTGCCAACCAAGATGATGACATCAGCTTAGCTCGTATTGTAAACGTTCCAAAGCGCGGAGTTGGAGCTACTTCAGTCGATAAAGTGGCCAATTACGGAAACGTTCATGACATTTCTATTTTCAAAGCGCTGGATGAAGTGGAATTAATGGGACTAACAGGCAAAGCAACAAAGGCCCTTCGTGATTTCCAATCGATGATTTCGAATTTAGCTCAAATGCAAGACTATATGTCTGTAACAGAGCTTGTGGAACAAGTATTAGAAAGAACAGGGTATCGTGAAGCGCTTAAAGTGGAAAAAACAATTGAAGCACAAAGCCGCTTAGAGAATATTGATGAGTTTTTATCTGTCACAAAAACGTTTGAAGAAGCAAGCGAAGATAAAAGCTTAGTAGCATTTTTAACCGATTTAGCGCTCGTTGCTGATATTGATAAGCTTGACGACGAGGAAGAAGAAGAGAACGAACAAGTGATTCTTATGACGCTTCACTCAGCAAAAGGTCTAGAGTTCCCGGTTGTTTTCCTAATGGGTATGGAAGAAGGCGTATTCCCTCATAGCCGATCATTATTTGAAGATAATGAAATGGAAGAAGAACGACGATTAGCCTACGTAGGGATTACACGTGCTGAACAAGAATTGTATTTATTAAATGCTCAAATGCGTACACTATTTGGTAAAACAAACGTCAATCCAAAATCGCGCTTCATTGGAGAAATCCCAAGTGAGCTTGTGGAGTCTTTAAATGAAACGATGCGCAAGCCTGCTGCTGGTCGTTCAGGTGCTTCAGCTTCGCCTTTTGCAGCGCGCCGACAAGCGGCCGTGGCAAAAACGAAGCTTGTATCAACGGGCAGTGAATCGATTGGATGGAGCGTTGGAGATAAGGCCGAGCACAAAAAATGGGGAATTGGTACAGTTGTAAGTGTAAAAGGAGAAGGAGACTCAAAAGAATTAGACATTGCTTTTCCTAGTCCTACAGGTGTAAAAAGACTGCTTGCTAAATTTGCCCCGGTTACGAAAGTGTAATCGTGAAAAGGAGCTAGAATATGGAGTTTGAAACAGCAAAATCACGCGTTCAAGAATTACGTGACTTATTAAATCAATATGGTTATGAATATTATGTGTTAGATCAGCCATCTGTTCCAGATGCAGAATACGATAAATTAATGAATGAGTTAATTGAAATAGAAGAATCATTTCCAGAATTAAAAACAGCTGACTCACCTACTCAGCGCATCGGCGGCCAAGTGCTCGATGCGTTTGAGAAGGTTCAGCATCAAACCTCTATGCTAAGTTTAGGAAATGCATTTAATGAAGAAGACCTTCGAGATTTTGATCGCCGAGTGCGCCAAGCCGTTGAAGACGAGTTTTCTTATGTATGTGAACTTAAAATTGACGGCCTTGCTGTATCTCTTCGCTACGAAGATGGATACTTAGTGCTGGGTGCTACGCGCGGAGATGGTACGACTGGTGAAAATATTACTGAAAACTTAAAAACAATTCGATCGATTCCACTGCGAATTAAAGAACCGTTATCAATGGAAGTTCGCGGAGAAGCATTTATGCCGAGAAAATCATTCGAAGCACTTAATGAAGCAAAAATGGAAAGAGATGAAGTTCCGTTTGCTAACCCCCGTAACGCAGCTGCAGGCTCACTGCGTCAGCTAGATCCTAAAATTGCGGCAAAACGTAATTTAGATATCTTTGTCTATGCCATGACTGATACAGGAGAATTAGAAATCGACTCCCACAGCGAAAGTTTGAATCTGCTGGATGATCTTGGCTTTAAAACAAATAAAGAAAGACAGAAGTGTGAAACCATTGATGATGTGATTGCTTATATCGAAAGCTGGCAAACGAAACGTCCAGAATTATCTTATGATATTGATGGCATTGTTGTAAAAGTAGATTCATTTGATCAGCAGGCTGAGCTTGGCACTACGGCCAAAAGTCCACGCTGGGCTATTGCTTATAAGTTTCCTGCTGAAGAAGTTGTAACCAAGCTTGTAAATATTGAGCTGACGGTAGGCCGGACAGGTGTCATTACGCCAACAGCTATTTTGGAGCCGGTTCAAGTAGCAGGTACGACGGTACAGCGTGCGTCTCTTCACAATGAAGATTTGATTCGTGAAAAAGACATTCGCATCGGAGATTATGTTGTGGTGAAAAAAGCAGGAGATATTATTCCTGAAGTAGTGAATGTGATTGAAGAGAAGCGAACGGGAGAAGAGCAAGAATTTACGATGCCTACTCACTGCCCGGAATGTGAAAGTGAACTGGTACGTTTAGAAGGAGAAGTAGCGCTTCGCTGCATTAATCCAAGCTGTCCTGCTCAAATTCGTGAAGGACTGATTCATTTCGTGTCCCGCAATGCGATGAACATTGATGGACTTGGTGAAAAAGTTATATCACAATTATTTCGCGAACAGTTAATTAAAGATGTAGCAGATATTTATACGCTGACAAAACAGCAGTTAATCGAGCTTGAGCGCATGGGTGAGAAATCTGCTGATAATTTGATTGCAGCCATCGAAGCATCGAAAGAAAATTCACTTGAGCGTTTGCTTTTTGGTTTGGGCATTCGCCATGTCGGAGCAAAAGCTGCCAAGACGTTAGCTCAGCACTTTGAAACCATAGACAAGTTAACAAAAGCAACGTATGATGAATTAGTGGCAATTAATGAAATTGGTGCCAAAATGGCTGATGCTATTGTCGCTTACTTTACACAAGAAGAGGTTCAAGAACTTATACATGAATTAAAAGAGTATGGAGTAAACCTTACATACAAAGGACCCAAGCTTGTAAGTGTAGAAAATGTAGATTCTGTTTTTGCTGGTAAAACCGTTGTATTAACAGGTAAGCTTGAACAGCTATCTCGCAATGAGGCAAAAGCACAAATTGAAGCACTTGGCGGTAAAGTCACAGGAAGCGTAAGTAAAAAGACAGACCTTGTTGTGGCAGGGGAAGAGGCTGGTTCCAAACTGATAAAAGCTAACGAGCTTGAAATTGAAGTATGGGATGAGGCAAGGCTACTTACGGAATTAAATAAATAAGAGGTGTGTGTAGTTGAAAAAGATATTGTTACTTTCTCTTGCGGTCATGCTTGTAACTTCAGCGTGTGCACCGAATCTTTCGGACGATAAAGAGACTGTTCAACAAACCAATAACAAGAAAGAAAAAGCAGTTATTCCGAAGTATAGTATTTCAGATGATTATTACCGAACAATTCTTCCATTTAAAGCGGGAGTGGCAAGAGGCTTAGTAGCAGCAAACTTAAACAACCGCTTGGATGCGCAAGAATTTGAAACAGGCTTAATGCGCTTATCGACAGATAGCTATTCTCCGAAAAAATATGTGTATCAAGAAGGCCAGTACCTTGATAAAGATACTATTCGCTCTTGGTTAAGCCGTAAGCTGAGTGATAAACAGTTTAAAGATCTTCAAAGCAAAACAAAAGATGAGACGGCGAAAAAGAAGCTTAAAAACAATGGATTAAACCCAATTGATACAGAAAAAGGCGATTTGAAAACTCGTAATGAAACAAGTCCAATGTACTTAGCGAACATTACTGAGCAAGACTACCTTATTCAAGACGGAGACGACAAGGTAAAACTTGGAGGCGTCACAATTGGCCTGGCTATGAATTCCGTTCATTATTATACAGAAGAAAATGGTTATGCCCGCGAAAAACAACTAACCGATAAAAATATTGAAGAGCAAGGCAAAAAGATGGCCGATGAAATTGTGCAGCGTATGCGTAATATCAAGGGCTTAGAAAACGTTCCAATTCGAGTAGCGCTATTTAAACAAAGTGCTAAGGCTTCTTTAACGCCAGGTAACTTTATGGCTGTCGGAAATGCAGGTTCAAATGATAGGGCCGTTGGCAGCTGGGATAATTTAGACGAGAAATATTATTTATTCCCATCATCAGATGCAACAAAAGATCACCGAGATGATGCGATGAAATTTGATGAGTTTAAAGCGCAAATCGAAGACTACTTCCCGAACTTTACAAGCGTAGTAGGGAAAGGATATTACAAAGATGGACAGCTTCAAAAAATGACGATTGATATTCCCGTACAATTTTACGGAAAAGGTGAAATTGTAGGATTTACTCAGTACGTTGCTGGTTTAATGCTTGATCATTTCCCTTCATATATGGAAACGAGTATCTCTATTAACTCAGTAAGCGGACCGGAAGCTCTCATTGTTAGAAAAGCAGATGAAGACAAGCCGTTCGTTCATATTTACGAAGAGTAAGCAAAAAAAGACACTGCTCAAGCAGTGTCTTTTTCTAATTCTATGAAGGAATGGCGTGAGAATTTTGGCTTGTAAACTTAGCAAGATAATAAGCAGCAAATGCAAATGCATCTTGTTCGGTTGTCCGCTCTTCATACGTGCGTTTTTTATCCAGCTCAAACTCTTTCTGATAATAAGGGATGTGATCTTGAATATAGTGACGCAGCTCGTGAAAAATGGTTTCAACAAGCGGGAGGTAGTCATCAAATTTAAAAATAAATATAATACCGACTTCTCGCCAGTAGACGCCTGATGCAAACTGCAGGTATTCTGCTTCTTCTTCTCCAAGAGCAGAGACAATTTTATTGGCTTCGCATGAATCGCAAAAAATTATAGGAATATGAAAGGCTTTATTTAAACAAGCAAAAACATCTTTTTGCAAGGTGGGCATATCCCACTTGAATTCTTCATCTAATACAAACCATCTTCCGCTTTGCTGATACACAGGGCGCTGGTGGATGACTGACTGTATAAGTATTTTATTCAATTTTTATAGCACCTCTTTTACGGTAAAGTAGTTATTCGTTTTCTTTACTTTCCCAAAGACTAGTGAAATTAAAACATGGTGGTGTGTTCATCTGAAGCATGTTTCTCTTTCTATCTATCTTTTCTAAAAAGAAGGTTATTTTATACCTATGCAAGAGAGAAATATTTTATGACGAAGGAAAAGTATGGAATGTTGTTTGAATGAAATAGATTTGGTATAAAATAGAAGTGATAAATGTAAGCCCTGTCTTGTCTGGCGGGGTTTTTAATATTTTAGGAACTAGTCTCAGAAATGTTGCCTGTTGCTAGTGAAGTTTGGTATTATCAGTATATTGTAGTGGGACGAATATTCGGAGGTGAAGGAACATGTCAAGAATTTCTGTTGATCAAGTAAAACACGTTGCAAACTTAGCGAGACTTGCGGTGACGGATGACGAAGCAGAACTATTTACAAAACAATTAGATGCTATTATTACATATGCAGAACAATTAGATGAGTTAGATACTACAAATGTAAAACCAACTTCTCACGTATTGGATATGAAAAACGTAATGCGTGAAGATAAGCCAGCTAAAGGTTTACCAATTGAAGACGTAGTAAAAAATGCGCCAGACCACAAGGATGGCTACATTCGAGTACCAACTATTTTAGAATAAGGAAGGAGGCTTTACGATGTCTTTATTCGATCGTAAACTTTCAGAACTACATAGCCTTTTACACAAGAAAGAAGTACGTGTACAAGATTTAGTAGACGAATCATACAAACGTATTAATGAAGTAGATGATAAAGTAGGTGCGTTCTTAGCGCTTAATGAAGACAATGCTCGTGCTTATGCAAAAGAGCTAGATGAAGCATTACAAACAAAAGATGAATTTGGCCTATTATTTGGTATGCCTATCGGTGTAAAAGATAATATTGTCACAAAAGATTTACGTACAACTTGCTCTAGTAAAATTCTAGCAAACTTTGATCCGATTTATGATGCAACAGTTGTTCAAAAATTGCAGGCAGCTGAAGCGGTAACAATCGGTAAATTAAATATGGATGAATTCGCAATGGGTTCTTCAACTGAAAACTCAGGTCTTCAGTTAACGCGCAACCCATGGAATTTAGATTATGTACCAGGGGGATCTAGTGGTGGTTCAGCTGCAGCTGTAGCAGCAGGCGAAGTTCCGTTTTCTTTAGGTTCTGATACAGGTGGTTCAATTCGTCAGCCAGCTGCTTACTGCGGTGTTGTCGGATTAAAACCAACATATGGTCGCGTATCTCGTTACGGATTAGTAGCATTTGCATCTTCTTTAGATCAAATCGGACCGATCACAAATTCTGTTGAAGATAATGCATACTTACTTCAAGCAATTTCAGGCGTAGACCCAATGGATTCTACTTCTGCTAATGTTGATGTACCGGATTATGTATCTGCTTTAACAGGTGACGTAAAAGGCCTTAAAATTGCTGTTCCAAAAGAATACTTAGGCGAAGGTGTGGGCGAAGAAGCTCGCCAGTCTGTTTTAGATGCACTAAAAGTGTTAGAAGGACTAGGCGCAACTTGGGAAGAAGTATCGCTTCCACACTCTAAATACGCATTAGCTACGTATTATCTATTATCTTCTTCTGAAGCGTCTGCTAACTTATCTCGTTTTGACGGCGTTCGCTACGGATACCGTACAGATAATGCTGAGAACTTAATCGAAATGTACAAGCAGTCTCGAAGCGAAGGCTTTGGAAACGAAGTAAAACGCCGTATCATGCTTGGAACGTTTGCGTTAAGCTCTGGTTATTATGATGCTTACTATAAAAAAGCACAGCAAGTACGTACGTTAATCAAGCAAGACTTTGAGTCTGTATTTGAAAACTATGACGTTATCATTGGACCAACTACACCAACTCCATCATTCAAAATTGGTGAGAAAACAGATGATCCATTAACAATGTATGCAAACGATATTTTAACAATCCCAGTAAACCTTGCTGGAGTACCTGGTATTTCTGTGCCTTGCGGTTTATCAAATGGATTGCCATTAGGGTTACAAATTATCGGTAAGCATTTCGACGAAAGCACAATCTATCGTGTTGCTCATGCATTCGAACAAGCAACTGAGCATCATAAAGCGAAACCAGCACTGTAAGGGGTGAGATAAAGATGAACTTTGAAACGATTATTGGTCTTGAAGTACACGTTGAGCTTAAGACAAAATCTAAAATTTTCTCAGCAAGTCCAAACGCATTTGGTGCGGCTCCAAATGCTAACACAAGTGTAATTGACTTAGGTTATCCTGGCGTACTACCTGTGTTAAACAAAGAAGCAGTTGATTTTGCAATGAAAGCAGCGCTTGCGCTAAACTGTGAAATCGCAACAGATACAAAGTTTGATCGTAAAAACTATTTCTATCCGGATAACCCAAAAGCTTATCAAATCTCTCAATTTGATAAACCAATTGGCGAGAACGGTTGGATTGAAGTAGAAGTTAAAGGTGAAACGAAGCGCATTCGTATCAACCGACTTCATTTAGAAGAAGATGCTGGTAAGTTAACGCATACAGGCGATGGCTATTCACTAGTAGACTTCAACCGTCAAGGTACACCTCTAATTGAGATTGTATCGGAAGCAGATATGCGTTCCCCTGAAGAAGCATATGCTTATTTAGAAAAACTAAAATCAATCATTCAATATACAGGCGTATCTGACTGTAAAATGGAAGAAGGTTCACTTCGCTGTGATGCCAATATTTCTTTACGTCCAGTTGGACAAAAAGAGTTTGGTACAAAAGCTGAGCTAAAGAACTTAAACTCATTTAACTATGTGCGCCGCGGTCTTGAACACGAAGAAATTCGTCAAGAAAAAGTTTTATTGTCTGGTGGCTTAATCGAGCAGGAAACACGCCGTTTTGATGAGTCTACGGGCGAAACAATTCTGATGCGTGTAAAAGAAGGATCTGACGACTACCGCTACTTTCCAGAGCCTGATTTATTAGAATTACACATCGACGAAGAGTGGAAAGAACGCGTTCGTGCTTCGATTCCTGAACTTCCAGATGCTCGTAAAAAGCGCTATGTAGAAGAGCTTGGCTTACCTGCTTATGATGCAATGGTATTAACGCTAACAAAAGAAATGTCTGATTTCTTTGAAGCAACACTTGCTGCGGGCGGAGATGCGAAGCTATCTTCTAACTGGTTAATGGGTGAAGTTTCTGCTTACTTAAACTCAAACCAAAAAGAACTTTCAGATGTAGCATTAACACCTGAAGGCCTAGCTGGTATGATTCAATTAATTCAAGAAGGTACAATTTCGTCTAAAATTGCGAAAAAAGTATTCAAAGAATTAATTGAAAATGGCGGAGATGCAAAGAAAATTGTAAAAGAAAAAGGTCTTGTACAAATTTCTGATGATGCAACTTTACGTAAATTCGTAACAGATGCATTAGATGCAAACCCTCAGTCTATTGAAGATTTCAAAAACGGTAAGGATCGTGCAATTGGCTTCTTAGTTGGTCAAATTATGAAAGCTTCAAAAGGCCAAGCGAACCCACCGATGGTTAATAAAATTCTTTTAGAAGAAATTAATAAACGCTAAATTTGATAACTAAATGTGAGGTGGGTATCCATCTCACATTTATTATGAGTAAGGGCGATCGCGCTGAAGGTATGAATAAAAACCGAAACGTGAATATTGTATATCAAGGTTAATTTCTTTATAATATGTTTGTTCATGCCCCCTCTTGTTGATGAAGTAATGTGAGGGGGCATTCTTTCACTGATAAAAGTAGGCAAAGATTTGTGACAAATTATCATTATTAGGATGATGAATATGAAAAGAGCGAGAATTATTTATAACCCGACATCGGGCCGTGAAATTTTTAAGAAAAACTTACCGGAAGTTTTGCAAAAGCTAGAGCAAGCAGGCTACGAAACATCTTGTCATGCTACAACTTGCGCTGGCGATGCAACAGAAGCTGCCAAAGTAGCAGTAGAGCGCCGCTTTGATGTTGTAATTGCAGCCGGTGGAGACGGTACCATCAATGAGGTCGTAAACGGTATTGCCGGACAAGACTATCGTCCGCAGCTAGGTATTATTCCTGTTGGAACAACCAATGACTTTGCTCGTGCCATTAATGTTCCGCGTACAATTGAAGGCGCTGTTGATGTTATTGTAGAAGGCGTAACGAAGCCAATTGATTTAGGCTGTGTAACAAACGACGGAGAAACGCATTATTTTGTAAATATCGCCGGAGGCGGCCGTTTAACTGAATTAACGTATGAAGTGCCAAGCAAGTTAAAAACAATGCTTGGACAGCTAGCTTACTATTTAAAAGGTATGGAAATGCTTCCTTCTATTAAACCAACATCTGTTGAAATTGAGTATGACGGAAAATTCTTTGGCGGCGAGATTATGTTCTTCCTCGTTTCCTTAACGAACTCAGTCGGCGGTTTTGAAAAGCTGGCACCAGATTCTTCTTTAGACGACGGCATGTTTGATTTAATTATTTTAAAGAAAGCAAATTTAGCTGAATTTATTCGAATTGCGACACTTGCGCTGCGAGGAGAACATATCAATGATCCTCACATTATTTATACAAAAGCGAACCGTGTTAAAATTCATACGAATGATAAAATGCAGTTAAATCTAGATGGCGAGTACGGCGGGTTATTGCCTGGGGAATTTGTAAACTTATATCGTCATGTAGAAATCTTTGTTCCAAAAGCAACAGCTGAATTGATGGAAAAAAATGAGATCGCCTAATTGCGATCTTTTTTCATGCTTTTCTTTGTTTGGCTTTCGCTCTTATGGTACAATCAGTTCAGCATTTTCAAATGACTAAAAGGATGTAACGATAAATGGAAAAATTAAAACCACCTGTAGAAAAAAATGAATATATAGATGTTGCGTTTGAAGATTTAACGCATGACGGAGCGGGTGTAGCGAAAGTGAACGGATTTCCTATTTTCGTTCAAAATGCGCTGCCTGGCGAAAGCGGCCAAGTAAAAGTCATTAAAGTAAAAAAAGGCTATGCGTTTGGTAAGCTTATTAAGCATCATACAATTAGTGAACAGCGTGTAGAAGCACCCTGTCCGGTCTACAAGCAGTGCGGAGGCTGTCAGCTGCAGCATGTAAGCTATGAAGGACAGCTGCAATTCAAGCAAAAGCAAGTAAAAGACGTCATGGCGCGAATTGGTCATTTACCTCAAGTCCCGGTACATTCGACTTTAGGAATGAACGATCCTTGGCGCTATCGAAACAAAGCTCAAGTTCCCGTAGCAGAGCGAGAAGGCGGGTTGGTCGCTGGATTTTATCAGCAGCGAAGCCACGACATCATTAACATGGATGCCTGTTTGATTCAGCAGCAGGCAAATGATGACGTTGTTCAAGCTGTCAAATCAATTTGTGAAAAGCATGGGGTTTCTGCTTATCAAGAACAAAAACATAAAGGCTCGCTTCGTCATATCATGGCGCGCTACGGGCTTGTAACGTGTGAAATCATGGTTGTCATTGTGACTCGTACAGCTGAGCTGCCAAACAAAAAGCGTATTATAGAAGACATTATCGAAGCCGTGCCTAACGTAAAATCAATTGTTCAAAACGTAAACAGCAAGCGCACAAACGTCATTTTAGGGAACCAAACGAACGTACTTTGGGGAGAAGAATATATTTACGATTATATTGGCGACGTTAAATTTGCCATTTCAGCAAAATCATTCTACCAAGTAAACCCTGAGCAAACGAAAGTGCTTTATGACAAAGCGCTTGAGTATGCAGATTTAACAGGAGAAGAAACGGTAATTGACGCCTACTGTGGAATCGGAACAATCTCGTTATTTCTCGCTCAAAAAGCGAAAAAAGTATATGGCGTTGAAATCGTGCCTGAAGCGATTGAAGATGCCAAGCGCAACGCTGAGCTAAACGGTATTCACAATGCAGAATTCGAAGTAGGCGAAGCAGAAGTCGTCATTCCAAACTGGTACAAACAAGGCATCAAAGCGGACGTCATCGTCGTAGATCCGCCGCGAAAAGGATGCGATGAAGCTCTATTGAATACCATCATTGACATGAAGCCGAAAAAAGTTGTCTATGTTTCATGCGGACCAGCAACTCTTGCGCGTGATTTAGCTATTTTAGAAAAAGGCGGATATGAGACGGTTGAAGTTCAGCCTGTTGATATGTTTCCGCATACGACGCACGTGGAGAATGTGGCGGTGCTTACATTAAAATAAGAAAATTGTTTGAAACACCACTATCATTAGTAATGGTAGTGGTATTTTATATTGGCTTTTATTTTTAATACAGTACGGAATATGCTAAAAAAATTTATAGAGAAACAAATAAAAGCAATTATAAATGGGAGTAAAAAGATTCCTAAATATACATAAGGCAAAATGGATGAAGCAAATTGATTACGTGGGAAACGGATGAAAAAGAGGTAAGTTTAGAAACCATTTTAGATGTAGAAAAAGCATGGGATGTATTATTTCCAATCGACTTTATGGAATGTGTAACAAAGTATCATGGTGGAGAACCTTCAGCTGATGGATTTAATGTTGGAAAGAGAGAATGTTCTTTTTACCAATTACTAAGTTTTAATCAGGAGAAGAAGGATTACATTTTAAACGTGTACCATGATCTTAAATACCAGCTAGTTGATGGTATTTACCCATTTGGAGATGACATAGCGGATAATCATGTATGTTTTGACTACCGTTCTAACTCTCAGCGGCCTCTTATCGTTTTTATAGATCATGAACTAGCATACGAGAATCCTGAAAGCGGTATTTTTTTCGTCGCCCATTCATTTGAAGAATTTATTAATGGTCTATATGAAGAAGAATAAAATTAAAATAACTTTCCACCAAGAGACTGGGACAAAAGTATTTTAACCCAAGTAAAAAACGAACCATTAATCAACATGTTTGATTCGTGGTTTATTTTTTTGTTAGGGCAAATAAGTGTCGTCTGTTTCGTTCCTTTTAGCAGTTGATTGAAGGGCAAGGCGAAGACTCCTGCGGGAAAAGCGGAACAGGTGAGACCCCGCAGGAACGCAAGCGACGAGGAGGCTCAGCGGCCGCCCGCGGAAAGCGAAGTCTTGCACGGAAATCAACTGCGGTTCCATACAAGCTCATCTATACTAGTTGTTCGCCTTTAAAATAGATTCATTTCATTATGATGTCTCAACCTCTTTTAGGTTAAATAAGTACGGAAAAGGTAAAGTTAGCATTTCTATAACAAAAGCAGCAAAAGCTTGATATAAAAGCATTATCCGCTTGTATGTCCGTTTTATTTTGCCATTTGTCCGCCCCACCAACACAGTAAATTTCTGAATATACTTTTTTTAAGGTTTTCAATATTTTAGGAATTATAATAAAGAAGCAATAAATGAAAATATTATATTTGTGGTAAGAGGTGAAGGGACATCATGTATAGAGCAATTGCTATTATAGCAGGTTCTGTGTTAATTGGATTTGCATACAATTGGTTTTTAATCCCCCATAAAGTGCTAAGCAGCGGTATTAGCGGTATTGCTATGATTATAGGAATTTTAACGCCTGCAAGCACGGGAACAATGAATTTTTTGTTGAATTTACCCCTTTTAATTATTGGTTTTATGAAGTTAGGAAAGCGGTTTGTCTTACATACGCTGCTGTCCGTTGTGGCTTTATCAATTGCTTTATACGTGATTCCCTTGAGAGCTGTTAGTACAGATCCTATTCTGTCAGCTGTTTTTGGAGGAGTTTTAACTGGAATTGGCGTAGGGTTTGTTTTTCGTCAGTCAGCTTCGACAGGTGGATTTGATATTATAGCGATGCTTCTTACGCATAAAAAAGAATTTCCTCTTGGCGCTATATTATCAGCGATGAATGCCGTGGTTGTATTTGTTTCAGGTTTCTTTGTGAATTGGGACGCTGCTTTATATACGATGCTTTCGATTTTCGTCACAGGAAAAGTAGTGGATGCAATTCATACTCGCCATATTAAGCTCACCTTAACCATTATTACGAGAAAAGGCGAAGAAATGAAGCAGCAGCTTCTTACCAATTTAGTGCGCGGCGTGACGTTAATGAACGGTGAAGGAGCTTATTCAAGAGAAGACCGTAAAATATTAATGACGGTGATTTCGCGCTATGAGCTTGCAAACCTCAAGCAGTTAATTCAATCGGTTGATCCTGAAGCTTTCGTAAATATTACAGAAACGGTAGAAGTAATGGGGCTGTTTCGACGGGATGCTTATTAATATATTTGTTATTTCAGCGCCGATTTATGATAAATAGCCATTTTTATAGTATAAAAGTTATAAAAAAAGCCTTAAGAGTAGTTCTTGAGGCTTTTTTTGCGTAAAATATGAGTAAGAAAATATCGTGTATGAAAAGTATAAAAAAGGGAATTTGATAGAGTACATAAAATATTGACATCAAAAAGGAGAGACTATATGACGGTAGAATATCAGTTAACGAAAAAGAAATATTACGAAACGTTTATGCAAGAAAATGAAAATCAGCCGCCTGTAAAAGCCCTTGGACAAGCTTACTACGAAGAGCAGCAAAAAGAGTGGTACGACTTATCTCTCATTCGCTTAGCGCAGGGAGAAGTGTACTTCCATAACCAAGATTTTGAGTCCGCGATTTTTAAGTGGGAGAATGTAAATGGCGAATTTAAGCTGTGGGCGAAGAAAAATACAGCCGACGCGCATTATGAATTGGGGTTGTCTACGCTCGCTGAAGAGCTTTACTTATCCATTGAAACGGATTCAAAAGTATTAAAAGCTGAAATAGCGCTAAAGCTGTTTTCACTTTATACGGATCATAACAATATCGAACGAGCTTATGAAGTCATTAACGAGCTGGTTGCTTCTCAGCCGGATTATCCAAACGTCACGGCGATTGCGCGAAGATTTTATGAAGAGCAAGAAGACTTTAATAGTGCAGTGGAGCTTGCAGTAGATGAGTGTATTCGAACAGAATCGCTGAATTGGTTTGCGGTATTAAAGACTTACGTAGATAAAGGATATACAGCAAACTTTATCCCTAACTATTTTTATCAAGTGATGATTGCATTTTACAAAGTGGACCAAGTGTATTTCAAACAGCTTGTCTCAGCTTTATGGAAACAATATAAGAGCCAGCCTCCTTATCTTGCTTGGATTAAAACCATCAATGATATTTTCTTGAATATTGAAGTAGGCCTCTATGATTATTGGCAAGAGATTTCAACTCTTTATCAAGAAACGTACACCGACTTAATGGAAAGTGATCATTCTGTAAAAGAATTGCATGAAGTCATTCCAAACGTATTAACAAATTGGCTTAAAATTACAAATAAGTCACGTGCATTATTTCCGTCTGCAGCCGTGCTTTCATGGAATGAAAAATTTCCTTCAACTATCGATACAATCACCATCGAAAATGCAGGCAGATTAATTTTTGAGGCGCGTAACGACATTGATGGTCTCGAATATCACTACAAGCTTTGCCATGGCATTATTAAATGGGCCAATGAAAACGGCTTAGAAGTGGGACACACATTTAAATGGTGGGTAGATTTTCTATTAGATGCTCATACGACACACTTATTAATTACAGGAACAAATGCCGCAACTTCGTCATTTGTGGGATCGATTACAGAAGAAAAGGTACCGCAAAATCACGAAACAACCTTTGTGTTCATTCATGATGATGAAGAATCCATCCAGCAAATCGCTGATCAAGAAATCATTCCGATGGAAACGATTGATGGAGCGGAACAATCTTCTCACCAGGCGCTTGTAGAAGTGAAAAAACCTTTTGCGTTCCTTGATAAGCATAATTGTTCATGCATTGTTACGCCAAGCTTTACAGAACAAGAGGCACGTGAGCAGGATGCATTTAAATATGCTCCTTTAGCAGATGGTTTACTGTTTGTGCTTGATGCAAAAGAATCGCTGCTTGATGAAGAAAAAGAATTATTGCTGGAGATTAAAGAATATGCGCCAAATACGCCCGTTCATTTTGTCATCAACAATATGGACAGTCTTTATAATCAAGCAACGATTGAGCGAATTACAAAAGAATTTGAGGCAAGCATTGGAGCTGATTTCCCGCAGGCGCATGTATTAGCCTATACGCCTCACTACGTATCGAGTCAGCACCACGGAGACTTGGCTCAGTTTATTAAAGCTAATTTCTATTACGATCCAAACGACGTTGGAGTAGAAGAGCGTGCGCGCAGACTGCTGTTCTTTATTCAAAGCATGCTAAAGGGCTTAGTGGAGAAGAGAAATCAAACAGAAAATCATTTGATTGAAAGCATTAAATGGAACGAAGATATGCTTGTGCGATTAAGTGGCTTCTTGCATCGAGTGGATGACTTAGAACAAGAAAAAGCGAGTAGTATTGTTTCGGCATATCACGGCATCAAAGAGGATATTAGCAAAAAGTTAAAAAATAAAATTCCTCGTTTACTCAAAAAGTCTTCAGAATTAGTGAAGGAAGACAGTGATTTTAGTACGGTTCATATTGAGCTGAATAAACAAATGAATATGCGCGTGGAAGAGCACTTGCAGCAAGATGTCCTACCTAAGTTCCGCATTTCTTTAAAAGACTGGATTGCTACATCAAATGAAGAGTTGATTGCGAGTCAAGTAGATATTGAAGAAGTAGCAGAGTCATTAAATAAGATGTACAATGAGCAAAAATTAACGTTAGCCTGCGATTTTAAAGTGCTGGACGACTGGCGCCGCGACGTTAATCGTATGGCTAATCGGGTTCAGCTGGATGAGGAAAATATTTTACTTCGCGTTAATCCAACGCAGCTCTTGTTAAAAGGAGCAGGAAAGCTGTTTTCGTCCATTCTTCAAAACCAAACGCTGCTTTATAATCAATATAAAAAGTACATTGAAAGTCAAGACTATCAAGATATCACAGAATCTATGCTGAACAAGTTTTTTATGCAGTTTAATTTATTTGAGAAAAATTTAGAAGTTGATATTGAACTATTCTTTGAAAAGCCAAAAGAGGTTTTAAAAGAAACGATTGAAGAAACACAGGCGCATATTAATGAAAATCAAGACGTGTTAAGTCATATGAAAGCCAATCCTGAAGCTTACTATGATCCGTTAACATTATTTCAGCTTCGCTTGCGTCAGTATGAGTTAATGGTTAAAGCTACAGAAGAAGTACACTACAACGTATAAAAGGTGGAGCAGGATGTATTTAACGATAAAAGAAGCAGCAGAGTATTTATCTTTTCCTGAAGAATATGTGCAGAAATTGATTCAAGAAGGAAAAGTACGAGCTATATTTGATGGTGAAAACTACTTATTAAATAAAGAGCAGTTTAACACCCATTTAGAGCAAATGGAAAAGTACAAAAAACAAATTGAAGAATACCTAAATGAGCCTATCCCTGAAGATATGGACGTAAAAGATGAAGATTGAAGGCAGAAGCAGAAAACAGATGTTTTCTGCTTTTTCTTTTGGAGTGAAAGTGTTAAAAAAGGTAAGATATGAAAGAAATGTCGAAAAAAGTTGGAATTTCGTTAAAGATGTAGTCTTTTTAGATGCTTTTTTTATATAATGAAAGTATGCTAAACAAAAAGGAGAAGGTTTATGCAACGATCAAGACAGTTAAGGCTGATTTTATTGCTTGCCCTGATTGTTGTCGCTTCGTTTTTAATTATTATTATTTCGAAAACACATGGGATTATAAGTCAGCAAACGACAAAAAAAGTAGAAAACACAAGCGTTGCAATTCTCACCTCTGATGTACTGACAGATCAAAGCTGGGGCAGTCTAGCTTATAAAGGGAAAATCAACATTGAGCAGCAGTATCCTGTTTCGGCTCAAGTTATTAGCGAAGTAAATACGAACCAAAAAATGAAGGAAGCTGCTGAAAAAGTTATTCAAAATGGAACAAAAGTCGTAATTGGACATGGAAGAGAATTTTCTACCGTTTTTACAGAACTCGCTCCTAAGTATCCTCATGTTCATTTCGTCACCATCCACGGTACTTCAAGTTATAAAAACCAAACTGTATATACATTTGATCAAACAAAAATAGAGTATCTGGCAGGCACGGCCGCTGCCATGAAGACACAAACGAAAAAAATTGGATTAATTGATGCATTTGAAGCACGCGAAAAAAATCCAGGATTTGAAAAAGGCATAAAAGCGTCTGATTCCTCAATTGCTTTTTATTATCGAGTTGTAAACAGCCGAGACGATGGAGCAAAAGCAGTAAAGCTGCTCCGTGAGTTAAAAGATGAAGGCGTCGATATGGTTTATGCTAAAGGAAATTCGTATAATCAAGAAGTTATTCAAGAAGCGAAAGCACAAGGAATGTACGTAATAGGATATTTAGATGATCAGGCGTACATGGGTAGGTCTGTTATTTTAACCAGCGTGATCAACGATGTTCCTCAAGCTTACAACGTGATCATGAAAGACTATTTCAGTAAAAAAGGTCTTCCATCTGGAGAAGTCAAACTTGACGCCAAGGACGGTGTTTATAAGCTTGCGCCTTTTGGGCCGATGTACAGTAAACGGGAAAAACAAATTTTATATTCGAAAGTTAGAATGTCTACACAGCCGAAGTAACTATGAAAAAGAAAGAGATGATTATGAATCAATTATTTCGCAACATGTCATTCCGTAGCCAAATATTAACGATTCTTCTTTTGATTACATTCATGTTAAGCGGGTTCTCTTTAGTTTTAGTGCATGCCATTGATAAAATGAATCATGTAAGCAACGAAATTAAAGATGAAGATGTTCCTCAAATGGTATGGCTTTCTTATTGGGAAGAGCAGCTGAACATAAAAGAATACATTGTGAAAAATAATCTAAAGAACCCCACTGTCTCTTTTATAGAAGAATATCAATCATATGATACACGAGTTATTGAAGACAATGAAAAGTATAAGCAGCCTGTGCCAAAATCGTTGATTCCACTAAAGGAAAAAATTGAGCTGCTGGATTTTAAGATTTCTAATAACGTGCAGGGACTGCTGAAGTACGGAGATATAGAGGGAGCAAAAGAGTATCTTAAGAGAAATTATTTGCCGGATCTGCATCAGATAAAAAAAGATATTAATAGTTCAAAAGAAGAGACGGTTGATTCACTTGATACACTATCAGATACACTGTCTGTCATTATTAAAGATTCATTAATTTTACTATTGATTTTAACAGTAAGTGCTATTGTGGCTTCTCTTTATGTTTCTTATCGTATGAGTGCAAGTCTTACGAAACCAATTGAACAAATGATTGAAAAAGTGAATGACATTGCAGACGGAGAATACGGTCTTGTTCTTCAAGACACAAAGCAAATTGAGCTGAAGCAGCTTTCGGCTTCTATCAATCAAATGTCGGTTAGTTTAGAAGATTCATTTTGGAAAATCATTAAAGATAAAGCGTATCGCCAGCAGATCTTAAATTCACTGCCTGTTGGAATTATCACAATGGAAGATGAGACAAGTGGTATATTTGCCAATACCTCAGCAAAGCAGTTTTTAGATCTCGACGAAAAGGATATTTGCGGGTATATGGAGGAATGTCCTGAACATAATACTGAATTTTGGAGCATATTGAATTCGGGAGAAATTCACGAAAATAAAAAAGTGTTATTTGGAACGAAAGAGACGTGCTATTGCTTTTTAGTCTCTCAAACGCAGCTGTTTAATGAGAAGAACGAGAGCATTGGAAGAATTTTTTATTTTATTGATATATCGGATACCGAGGAATTAGAAAAGCGAATGCATCAGTCTGAGAAACTTGCCCTGGTTGGAGAAGTGGCAGCCGGAGCTGCTCATGAGATTCGTAATCCTCTTGCCGTGATTCATGGATTTATATCTCTTATGAATCAGTCTCTTTCTGATGAGGAGAAAAAGCGTTTTTACCTGCCTCTGCTTATGAAAGAGCTAGAGGGGATTAATTACATCATTGAAGAAATGCTGTTGTTATCAAAACCAGGGACTCCGGTGATGAAAAAAGTCAGCATGCAGGATATTATTAATGAGCTATTGCCTTTGATTACTCACTCAAGCAAATTTACAGAAAAAGATAAGCTTATCTTTGATGTGAAACTGCAGCCGCATATATTAAAGGTAGATGAAAAACAAATCAAACAAGTTCTTCATAATTTAATTCGAAACAGTATGGAAGCCATGGATGGAGAAGGAGTCATTACAATCTATTCACAGGTTCATGATGATAATTATTGTTTGTATATTGAAGATAATGGAAAAGGAATTTCTTTGCATATGCAGCAGTCGCTGTACCAGCCGTTTTCCACTTCAAAAGATAGTGGAACAGGTCTTGGTCTGCCAATTGCTCAGCGTATTCTAGAAAGCCACGGAGGACAGATTAAATTATTATCTACTTCTTCCCGCGGCACAGTTTTTGTTATTAAACTTCCTCTACATTAAAAAAACAGCCTCAAAAGGGCTGTTTTTTTAATGTGCTGTTAAAATAAGAGGGCCGTTTTTCGTAATCGCAAGCGTATGTTCAAATTGAGCGGATAATTTACCGTCTGTTGTACGAGCAGTCCAACCGTTTTTATCCATTTTAGAATGCCATGTACCAGCGTTTACCATTGGCTCAATTGTAATAACCATACCTTCTTTTAAACGTGTACCTTTGCCCGCTTTTCCATAGTGAAGAATTGTAGGCGCTTCGTGCATAGTATTTCCAATTCCGTGTCCTGTGAAGTCGCGTACGACAGAGAATTTTTCGCCTTCTACATAGCTTTGAATAGCGTGGCCGATGTCACCTGTGCGATTTCCTGGCTGTGCTTGCTCGATTCCTTTTAAAAGCGCTTCGTATGTAACATCTACTAAACGCTGTGCTTCGTCTGAAATGTCTCCAACGGTATGAGTCCATGCGGAATCTGCTAAGCCTCCGTTTAAATTTACAACCATATCAATGGTTACAATATCCCCGTCTTTTAACGGTTTAGTTGTTGGAAAACCGTGGCAAATTTCATCATTTAAAGAAGCGCACGTTGCATATTGATATCCTTTGTATCCTTTTTGTTCCGGCGTTGCTCCGTGCTTTGCTAAGTACTCTTCAACAAATTTATCAATTTGCATTGTTGTTATGCCTGGTTTGATCATTTTAGCGATTTCTTTATGACAAGAAGCTAATAGTTTACCTGCTTCGTGCATTAAATTAATTTCGCGTTCACTTTTTAATGTGATCATTGTTGTTCACTCCTTTTTTGATGTAACTTTACGAAAAAAGTTGAGCAGCGGTTATAGCGATGGAAGTCGACTATTCATCAGTTCATTTTTCTTTATTTAAAAATCTAAGAAATACAGGAACCGTCTGCTATGGGGCGATATAAAATCATCCTTAATCATAACGCCCAACGGTAGGAAAATGCAAGATGCAGGCTTAAAAAGGAAGGGTTTGACGATAGGCATGTAGGGAAAACTGATAAATGAACGTTGAATTGGAGCATTCTCTATAACAAATGCGGTATGATATAGTAAAATAAATGAAACAAAACAATTCTTTAGGAGGGGTATAGGAAAATGAGTGAACATGGAAAATTTATTGGGTTTGCAGGTACATATACAAAAGCAGGCAGTGAAGGTGTCTATACATTTACGCTAGATACGAAGGCTAAAAAGATTGTAGAAGTAAAAGCCGTGGCTAAAATTGAAAATCCTACATACTTAAATGCAAGCAAAGATAACAAACATCTTTATACAGTTGTTAAAGAAGGAGAAAAAGGCGGAGTAGCTGCTTTTAAGGTTGATCCAAACACGGGGCAACTAAAGTTTGTAAACAAACAGCTACTAGACGGCGCGCCTCCTTGCTATGTTTCAGTAAATGAAGATAATACGCTTGTTTTATCTGCTAACTTTCATAAAGGGAGCGTTGAGACGTATTCTGTTAACGAAGAAACAGGGGAAATTGAATATGTAGCATCCGTAGTGGAACATCCTCATTCAGACCTCAAAAAAGGACAAAAAGGAAAACCACACGTACACTATGCCGATTTTACTCCTGGAGAAAAGCACGTGGCCGTTGTGGACTTAGGTATTGATGAAATCGTGACATATGAAGTGGAAGATAATAAATTGAAGGAAGTCAACAGTCTTTCTACATCTGTTGGTTCGGGCCCTAGACATTTAACGTTCCATCCAAATGGCCGCTATGCCTATGCAATGACAGAATTCAGCTCTGAAGTTTTATTTTTAACTTATGACGAAAGCAAAGGAAGCTTTACTCAACAACAAGCTACTTTAGCGATCCCGGCTGATTTTACAGAAAATAATCAAGGGAGTGCGATCCACATTTCTTCAGACGGCCGCTTTGTCTATGCAGGAAACCGCGGACATAACTCCATTGCAACATTCAAAGTAGATCAGGATTCTGGACAGTTAACATTCGTAGAATGGACAGGCACTGAAGGCGACTGGCCGCGCGATTTTGTTTTGGATCCAACAGAACAATTTATTGTGGCTTCTAATCAAGAAACAGGAAACTTGGTACTGTTTGAAAGAGACCAAGAAAGTGGAAAGCTAACGCTTCTTCAATCTAACGTTACGGTTCCAGAAGCTGTATGCGTAAAGTTCCTCCATTATAAGTAATTGATGTAGACAATAAAACATAATCAAAGAACGATTATGCTTTATTGTCTAGACCTAAGCGCCTGTCACTCCCCTTGCGGGGTTAGTGCCATTCGCATAGGTGAACCTTTGAGGGAGTAGTTAAGTAGTGTGCGTCCCTTAGCATGATTTATGATTGCGGTTTTTGAAACGTGGATAATCTATATATGGAAGAAAAGCCCTTTTGGAGGGCTTTTTTTTCTGGGGTTGTAGTAGAATGAAGAGAGAACGCATGAAAGGCTGAGGTGATAATTGTGGAAGATATTTGTAAATATCCAATTGTACAAGCTCCCATGGCAGGAGGAGTTTCGACGCCTAAACTAGCAGCAGCAGTATCTAATAGCGGAGGGCTAGGATTTTTAGCTGCGGGATATAAAAGTGCGCGTGAATTGGAGCAGGAAATTATAGAAATGTACTCACTTACGAAAAAACCTTTTGGAGTAAACCTGTTCGTTCCGACAAATGAAAAAATAGCAGTTGATGCACTTGATTGTTACCAAAAAGAACTGTCAAAAGCAGCTAAATATTTGGAGTGTCAAGTTGGTATACCAAAGAATGATGATGATGAATGGAATGCCAAGCTCGACATCATTCAAAAACATCGAGTACCTGCTGTGAGCTTTACATTTGGGTGCCCGGATCGAGAGATTGTAGCAAGTTTAAAAGGAATTGGAAGCCGTGTTTTCGTTACGATTACAACACCTCAAGAAGCCGAAGTGGCTTTGAGAGCAGGAGCGGATGCTCTATGTTTGCAAGGAATTGAAGCCGGCGGCCATCGATCTACTTTTTTAGAGAGTTCGGTGGATTACCCGCTTATGAAATTACTGAAAGAAGTTCGCCCAATCACCAAAAAGCCATTGATTGCTGCAGGAGGATTGATGACGGGGTCTGACATAAAACGTGTGTTCCAAGAAGGGGCTTCTGCCGCCCAGTTAGGTACGGCTTTTATTTGTTGTCCAGAAAGCGGAGCGAGTGCTCTTCATAAAGAAAGCATTCTTCAAAAGTGTTTTAATGAAACAGGTGTCACACGAGCTTTTACAGGGAAACGTGCTAGAGGATTTGTGAATGCTTTTTTTATTTCCTATGATAAATCAGCACCATCCGCCTACCCTCATATTCATTACATGACAAAGCCTATTCGAGCAAAAGCTACACAAATGAATAATTCAGAGTATGCTTCTTTGTGGGCAGGAACTGGATTTACGCTGGCAAAAGAACTGCCTGCACATCTTATTGTGGAAGAGCTTGTACAAGAACTAAATGAATGATGAGAATTAAGGTGTTGCTTGCTTTAAGCGCAAGCAGCTTTACATAAAGAAGGTGAACTTATAGTGCAAAACAAATTTACGATTGGACAAATGGCTAGACTGCATGATATTCCGGTTAAAACACTTCGCTATTATGATGAAATTGGTCTATTTGAGCCTTACGAAGTTGATCCGCAAACCGGTTATCGATATTATACGTTAGAACAATTTAAGAAATTAGATATCATTGTCTATTTAAAGCTGATGGGAGTTCCGTTAAAAGAAATTAAAAGAAAGATGGAGCACAGCAGCTTGGATGAATTTATTGAAACTTTAGCGGAATATCAGCAGGTAACAAAAGAAAAAATTCGTCATCTTCAAAGAGTGGATGTGCAGTTAACAACTCGAATGAAGGAATTAGAACAGACGAGACATATTAACCAAATAGGAGCTCCGTTCATCAAACACCTTTCTTCTCGTGAAGTTGTTCAAGTAAAAGCGGAGGTAGGCACGTTAGACGGGACTGAAAGTGTTCTGCGTGATTTAAAAAAGAAAATTAGTCATATTACCCCGATTATGATTGGGAAAGTAGGGTTTATGCTATCGGTAGAAAACACGAAAAAACAACAGTTTACAGATTACGATGGCATTTTTTTATTGGTCGAAAGCGATATTTCTTTTAAGCATGAACTCGTTACGTTAATACCTGAAGGCGATTACGCATCTATTTATATGAGAGAAAAGAGAGATACCACAGGAGTCTATTACGATGCGTTACTGAACTTTATTAAAGCCGAAGGATACAAAGCAGAAGGGCCTTTTTTAATTCGGCGAATTGTAGATTCATTTATTTCTCATCATGAAGAAGAGCGGCTGACGGAAATTCAAATTCGAATTACGTCTTGACTATCCAGTAGCTGGAGGGTTTAAGATGAGACTATTGTAAAACTGCTGAAGGGAGAGACAACAATAGATGAATCAGCAAAGTATTTCCCAAGGAATGTCTTTAAGCCGAGGAAATCGCATTTTATTTATTTTAATTTTGGGTTCACTAAGCGCATTTGGACCGTTATCAATCGATATGTATTTGCCAGCGCTGCCGACGCTTGCTAAAGAACTGCATACGTCAGCTTCTTTAGCCCAGGTCAGTCTGACAGCTTGCTTATTGGGCTTGGCATTTGGGCAAGTGGTTATGGGGCCATTCAGTGATATCCGTGGAAGGAAAAAGCCGCTTGTAGCAGCATTAATCACCTATGCGGTTGCTTCTATTTTATGCGTGTTTGCGCCTTCTATTTGGATTTTTATCGTTTTACGATTTATTCAAGGCATGGCAGGAGCAGCAGGAATGGTTATTTCAAGAGCGAGCGTGCGAGACTTGTTTTCAGGTTCAGATTTAACAAAGTTTTTCTCCATGCTCATGCTCGTAAATGGTTTAGCTCCTATTTTGGCTCCGGTTGCCGGTGGACAGCTGCTGACGGTTATGTCGTGGCGCGGAGTTTTTGGAGTATTAGCTGTGATTGGTGCACTAATGTTTTTGGCCGTTTTATTTGGCTTAAAAGAAACGCTGCCGGTCGAACGTCGTAAAGAAGGTGGATTAACGGAAGTACTTCGTACATTTGGCGTATTGCTAAAAGACGGTATCTTCGTGGGATATGCGCTGGCGCAAGGTTTTATTATGAGCGCTATGTTTGCTTATATTTCAGGTTCTACATTTGTCCTTCAAGACATTTATGGTCTGTCTCCGCAGATGTTCAGCTTTGTTTTTGCTATTAACGGTTTTGGCCTCATTATAGCTACTCAAGTGACAGGACGTTTAGCGGGTAAAGTAAAAGAAGCTACTCTTCTTATGTATGGATTGCTTCAAGCAGCCGTTGGAAGCGTGCTTTTAGTGTCTGTAATTGCTACTCACGCGTCCGTTATTTTGGTCTGCATCTTGCTGTTCTTTGTTGTATCAAGCGTAGGAATTGTGAACACAACCGTTTTTTCACTTGCTATGCAAAATCAGGCTTCTAATGCGGGAAGTGCTTCAGCGCTTCTGGGATTGCTGCCGTTCCTGCTCGGAGCAGCCGTAGCCCCTCTTGTTGGACTCGGAGGAGGGCAAAATGCTCTGCCGATGGGCATTGTGATTATGGTCTGTGATTTATTAGCATTAGGTGTGTACATGACGTTAGTGAGAAGGAAAACTGCATCATAAAAAAGCTACTTGGCTTTCAACAGCCAAGTAGCTTTTTTAGTTATTGAGCTTTGTGCTCGTGATTTTCAAACGGCATTGTGACACCGAGTTTTTGAATTTCTTTTTTTGCATTTTCTAAAATAGTTTCGGCTTTCACTTTTGTTTCAGCATCTAAACCATTTAGAAACTCTTTCTTTTTAGCAGGAAGGTTTACGCCAAGTTTTTTTAATTTGGCTTCAGCTTGTTCCTTAGTCAGGGTGCCGTCGCGGAGCTGATCCATAATAGCTTTGGCTTTTTTCTTAGTAGCCGCATCTAAATTGTTAAAAGATCCGCCTTTATGTTCAGGAAAGTCTACGCCGAGTTCTTTTAATTTGACTTCAGCTTGTTCCTTAGTCAGGGTGCCGTCGCGAAGCTGGTCCATAATGGCTTTGGCTTTTTTCTTAGTAACCGCATCTAAATTGTTAAAAGGACCGCCTTTATGTTCAGGGAAATTCACGCCGAGTTCTTTTAATTTGGCTTCAGCTTGTTCCTTAGTCAGGGTGCCGTCGCGAAGCTGATCCATAATAGCTTTGGCTTTTTCCTTTGTACCAGCATCTAAATTGCTGAAGGGGCCTTCTTTGTGCTGAGGTAAGCTTACGCCGAGTTTCTGTAATTTTTCCTGTGCTTTTTTCATAATATCATCAACTTTTTGTTGTGTTGCATCATTCGTAGTTGTTGTATTGCCATTTGTTCGCTCTACAACCGTTGAAGAGCTTGTTTCATCTTTGCTTGCTGCAAATGCCGTGGAGTTTGCAGCGGCCATAACTCCTAGTGTTAAACCGCTTGCCATGATATAACCGAATAGTTTCTTTTTCATGCTGTTGTCACTCCTTAAAAGTTATAGAAATGTGGTCCAGAGCTGCCCACAATTGTTAATGTAACCACCAATAGTGAAAAAATGGTGAAAATAGATAAAAAACGAAAAAATATAGACGTTTGTTGAACACTACAGCTCTTTTATTGGATAACAAAATGAAATTCGATATGATTTTATCTAAGTAACAGCAAAAAAGAATGGAGACTTTATATAGATGAATGTTCTTAAAAAATTGGCAATAGCTTTGATAGTTGCGATAGCTGTAAGCCTGATGTTTTTGTTTCGCGATGAGTTAAAGCCAGGTCCAACGCTAGAAGATTTTTTAGGAGCAACTGAGTTGCATCCTGTCGTAGAAGAAAAGAAAAATAAACTTGTTCAACAAGCAAACGACCAAGGAATCTCGATTGTCATTACGGAAGGTTTCCGTTCAAAAGAAGAACAAGATAAGCTTTATGCAAAAGGCAGGACGGAAGAAGGCAACATTGTTACCTATTCAAAGGGCGGCCAGTCTTATCATAACTATGGACTAGCTATTGATTTTGCTATTCAGTTAAAAGACGGAAGAGTTATTTGGAACATGAAATATGACGGTAATAACAATAATCGGTCTGATTGGATGGAAGTTGTAGATATCGCAAAAAGTTTAGGGTTTGAATGGGGAGGAGACTGGCAAGGTTTTAAAGACTATCCGCATTTTCAAATGAGCCCGGAAAATATAAAAGACCACACACGCTAACAAAGCGTGTGTTTTTTTAGAGAGGTAATATAATTTCACTATATTTATGTCAGAACCTCTAACACGAATAGAAGCTTGTATTTACTTTTTTTATTAATTTACTGCTAAGAGAATTATATATATTAATATAATAAAATTATAGACAAATAATTAGAAAGAGGGGTGATTAGGGAGAACTGCCCCATAAAAATGAAAGACAATTCGTATAAAGATATGCGTTAACTAATATAATCTATTGATTAAGCTTATACAAGTACCTTCAGCCTAGCGAACGTATGCTTACATATCAGCAAATGCCAACAAAACCTTTTATTTTTCTAGCATATTTTATTTGAAGATAGTTCATTTTGATTACAAAAAAGAGATAATTTGTCAACTGTTGACTTTGCTTTAAGGGTAAGAATATAATTTTTAACATATTTTAAATATTTTAAAAATTTAAATATTTGTTGTTGTTCGCAGATTAGGAGGAGGAAAATGATTGTTTTTGACGGAGTGAACAAATATTACGGTGATTTTCACGTATTAAAAGATATCAATTTAACGATTAAAAAAGGTGAAGTTGTCGTCGTAATTGGACCTTCGGGTTCGGGTAAAAGCACGATGCTGCGATGTATAAATTATTTAGAAACAATATCTAACGGACAATTGACGGTAAATAATATATTGGTTGCAGATAAAAAAACAAATATTAATAAACTGCGCCGCAATATAGGCATGGTGTTTCAGCATTTTTATTTATATCCGCACAAAACGGTTTTAGAAAATATTACTTTAGCACCTATGAAAGTACTGGGACAGTCGTCAGAAGAAGCTAAGAAAACAGCTCTATACTATTTAGATAAAGTAGGAATCGGTGAAAAAGCCAACGCCTACCCATCCCAGCTTTCAGGCGGTCAGCAGCAGCGTGTAGCGATTGCTAGGGGACTTGCGATGAAACCAGAGATTATGCTTTTTGATGAGCCTACCTCTGCTCTTGATCCAGAAATGATTGGAGAAGTGCTGGATGTCATGAAAACATTGGCTAAAGAAGGAATGACGATGGTAGTTGTAACTCATGAAATGGGGTTTGCGAAAGAAGTAGCAGACCGGATTGTATTTATGGATCAAGGAAAAATCTTAGAAGAGGCAACTCCGGCTGAGTTTTATGAAAACCCGCAAGAAGAAAGGGCACGTTTATTTCTTAGCCGTATTTTAAATCATTAATTGTTTAATAGGGGGAGTAATATGAAGAAATCAAAAACGTTTTTAAAGGCAGCTGTGCTTTCATTAGCAGCGGCTATGATGTTAGCGGCTTGTGGAGGGAAAAGTGAAGAAACGAGTGGATCATCAGCTAAAAAAGATGCGCTCACTGAAATCAAAGACAGAGGAAAAATTGTCATTGGAGTTAAAAATGATACGCGTTTGTTTGGCTTAAAGAATCCAAAGACGGGTGAAGTAGAAGGTTTTGATGTTGATATTTCTAAGCAGCTGGCTAAAGAGATTTTAGGAGATGAAAACAAGGTAGAATTTAAAGAAGTTACGTCCAAAACAAGGGTTCCTCTTCTTCAAAAAGGAGATATTGACGCTGTTGTTGCGACAATGACTATTACAGACGAGCGTAAAAAAGAAGTAGATTTTACGGATGTGTATTTTCAAGCTGGCCAGTCTCTTCTTGTGAAAAAAGGCAGTAAAATTAAAAGCGTTGATGATTTGAAGAAAGGTACTAAAGTGTTGGCTGTTAAAGGATCAACTTCAGCTATTAATATTCGCGAAAAAGCACCAGAGACAACGGTGTTAGAGTTTGAAAACTATGCAGAAGCATTTACCGCTTTAAAATCTAAGCAAGGAGATGCTTTAACAACCGATGATGCTATTCTTTATGGAATGGCTGATGAAGATCCTTCTTATGAGTTAGTAGGAAAGCCGTTCACAGAAGAGCCTTATGGCATTGCTGTGAAAAAAGGAAACAAAGAGCTTGTAGATGCATTAAACGATGCGCTTAAAAAGATGAAAGACTCTGGAAAATATGATGAAATTCACGACAAGTGGATCAAACAATAAGCGTACAGTTTTCTTTTCTCAGGATGAGCAGCATTATGCTCATCCTGCTTGTTTAGTTGAAAGGAGGAAGAAAATTGTTGGATTTTTCAATTCTGACGAACAATATGGATCTTTATTTAGAAGGTTTTAAGTACACCATTATCACCAGTCTGATTGCTTTAGTGGCCAGTTTTGTACTTGGTACGATTATTGCGGTAATGCGAATAGCTCCTCTCAAAATAGTAAATGTAATTGGCACTGTCTACGTAGAGTTTATTCGAAATATCCCACTCGTGGTTATCGTCTTTTTTATTTTTATTGTGGCAGGAATCAGTGGTACAGCAGCCGGAGTGCTGGGACTAACTATTTATACGGCAGCTTTTATAGCTGAAGCGATACGAGCCGGAATTATGGCTGTTCCAAAAGGGCAGCTTGAAGCGGCTCGTTCATCTGGCCTTACGTACGGTCAGGCGATGCGGTTCATTATATTACCTCAAGCGATTAAAATCGTCATTCCTCCTCTTGGGAATCAATTTATTAATTTAGTGAAAAACTCATCCGTGTTAGGGATTGTTGCTGGTTTTGATTTAATGTATCAGGCAGATCTCGTTTCCTCTCGAACTTACGTAGTGTTTGATGTGTATATTTTTGTGGCTCTGTTCTATTTGGTTTTGACCATTCCGTTGAGTTTAGGAGTTGGTTATCTTGAGAAACGTCTTGGTAAAACAAGCTGAAAGGAGTGAAAGTGATGGATTTTATGGGTGCTTATTCTCCTGATCACCTTTCCTTCTTAATGGAAGGATTTTGGGTCACTTTAAAAGTAGCATTCATTTCGATTGTATTAAGTTTTTTTATTGGAAGTATAGTAGGTATTTTAAGGTATGCTCGCATTCCAGTTCTGTCTCATGTACTTGCTTTTATCGTAGAAATTATCCGGAATTTGCCGCTGCTTTTAATCATCTTTTTTACATACTTTGCTTTACCTGAAATCGGAATTGATATGGAAATTACGTCAGCAGCGATTGTGGCCCTCACTGTATTTGAATCTGCTATGATTTCAGAAATTATCCGAAGCGGATTGAAATCAGTTGAAAAAGGACAAATTGAAGCGGCACGTTCATCAGGTTTAAACTATTACCAAACGCTTCGTTTTATTGTATTGCCACAAGCTTTGCGACGAATGGTACCTCCTTTAGTTAGTCAATTTATTTCATTATTAAAAGATACGTCGCTTGCAGTAGTCATTGCACTTCCTGATTTGCTGCACAACGCTCAAATCATTTACGGACAGAAACAAAGTTATGTGGTGCCGATGTTTTTGGTCATCGCGATGATGTATTTTATTGTAAACTATGCTTTATCAATCATTGCACGAAGACTAGAAGTCAAAAGGGTGTAGATACTCTTTTGACTTTATTTTTGGAAAATAAATAACATTGACAATGTATTGATTCAACGCATAAAATGACTAAAGTAACAGTGGTAAAATCAGATTATTTTCATTCATCATAGAGAAGAAAAACAGTGTTGGTTCACCCCCTACTGAATATCCGGTAGGGGTTTTTGCGCAAGAAGTGATTTGGTTAAACTAACACGTAAAATGAACAGAAGGGACGGGCATCATGGAAAAACAAGATCAAAATTTAAAAAAAGGTCTGTTGCCTCGCCATGTGCAGCTCATTGCGCTTGCCGGTATGATTGGGACAGGCATTTTTAAAGGCAGTGCTGATACGCTAGGTATTGCAGGACCAAGTGTTGTACTGGCGTATTTATTTGGCGGTCTTATCTTATTTATTGTAATGACAGCATTGGCGGAGATGGCAATTGTCTATCCGAATATGAACGTACAAAATTTAGTGCATAAGGCATTCGGTACGCAAACCTCTTTTATTGTAGGGTGGCTGTACTGGGTGAACTGGATTGTCGTGACAGTTGTTGAACTGCTTGCGGGAGGAAGCTTTTTGAAGTTTTGGTTCCCTTCTGCACCTCTTTGGCTCTTAAGCTTTCTCTGTGCAGTGCTGATTGTAGGGATGAATTTATTTCAAGTGAAGTATTACGGAGAAATTGAGTTTTGGTTTGCCGGTATTAAAGTAATTGCTCTTACTGCTTTTATCATTTTGGGAGCTTTGATTTTATTCGGTGTAATTCCAAGTGATGTGCAAAACCCTTGGGCAAATTATACGGCTCATGGAGGCTTTTTCCCTCACGGCATGAGCGGTGTGCTGAGTGCCTTTTTAATTGTGATGTTCTCTTACGGCGGAGCTGAATTGATTGGTGTGGCCGTAACGGAAACAAAAGATGTGAAAAACGTCTTACCGAAAGTGATTAAAGGCACAGTATGGCGAGTGATTGGTTTTTATATTTTGCCTATTTTAATTATTTGCGGCCTTATGCCCTGGAATTCTGTGTCCGGACAGGACAGTCCATTTGTCCAAGTGTTTAGTATCACCGGACTGCCGGGTGCGGCTCATATTATGAACTTCGTTTTATTGACGGCCGTTTTATCAGCAGCGAATTCAGGAATGTATGCAACTTCTCGTACGCTCTATGCTATGGCTCAAAGCGGAGAAGCATCAAAGCGTTTCTTGAAAGTTTCGAAAAACGGTATTCCGATTAATGGTTTGATGATTACGGCTGTTTGTATTTTAATGGGTGTGTTTTTAGCGTATAAGACGCCGGATAATGTAATTAGTTATTTAATGACTATTCCGGGTTTCACGATTATTCTTATTTGGGTAAGCATTTGTTTAGCTCAATTAAAGCTGCGTAAAGGGTATAAAGAAAAACCGTTTTTTGCCTTGAAATGGTTTCCTTATACAACGCTTTTTGCAACAGCAGCACTGCTTGTTATTTTTGTATCGTTTATGTTTAATAAAAACAATGTGATTGGATCAAGCGTATGTGCAGTTATTCTCGTCGTACTCCTCATTTTTTCATTTATTAGTAAAAGTCGAAAAGAAAAAAAGTTTGAAGTATAGCAAAAAGGCAATATACTAGAAAGACGAGGGGAAAAGCTTGTCTTTCTTTTTTTTGCGGAAGTTTCTGTATTACGTTACATATTTCTAGATGAAATGTTTAGTTAAATAAATAAAGGATGAGGACTATAATGGAATCAAATAATGTATTTACAACAAACCCAAAGAAGAAATCAAAGCACTTAGCCACGATTTCTTTAGCGATTATGGGAGTGGGCTTCGTTGCCACAATGCCTTTTGGTGATTCGATTTGGGGACGTTTGCTTCAAGGTGGGTTCGAAGCTGGATTAGTCGGAGGACTAGCGGATTGGTTTGCTGTTACGGCTCTTTTTCGTCACCCTTTAGGCATTCCTATTCCACACACTGCGCTGCTTCCTAAAAACAGACAGCGTATTACAAGAGGGTTAGTCTCAACGCTTGAAAATGACTGGCTGTCAAAAGAAAGTATTCAAGAAAAAGTAAAAAGAATTGCGTTTACAAAGCGTTTGCTTCCAATTGTTCGAAAAGGTGTTCATTCGGAAGCGATTCAAACAAAAGGAACAGCACTGCTTGTTGATGCCATTAATCGTGTGGATACAGAGAAAGTCGTTCCTATTATTGAAAAAGAGCTTAAATCATCGCTTTCAGCAATAGAGTTAAAGCCTATTGTGCATTCGATTGTTGGAGAAGTGGTAAAAAATCAGTATGATGAAAAAGCGCTTGATGTTCTTTTAAATAAAGGAGAGAGCTGGATTAAAAAAGAAGAAACGCAGTATCAGCTCGGAAGTATTGCTAAAAATGCGCTTGATAATATTGAGCTTGATGGTATTTTACAATTTGCTCTCAAATCATTTCAAAGTATGATTAATGAAGAGAAGCTAGGGGCTATTCTGCAAAATCTCCTGCTTTCTATTACGGGTCGTCTTCGTAATGAAGATGATGAATACCGCCTTGCTTTGGTAAATGGAATTAGAAAAGAGCTGCAAGGCTTGGAGCAGAATGAAGAACTTCTTGAAAAATTAGAAGCATGGAAACAAAAAACGATTAATGAATTAAATGTAACGAATAAATTAACAGAAATCGTTGATAAAATGAAAGCAAAAGTGACGGCATTTATTGAAAGCCCTGAATTTATGAAAAGGTACGCCGTTCCCTACGTGGAGAGCTGGCTGAATGCTCTTGAAGCGGATGCACAGCGTCAAGAAGCAATTGATACGGCCATTCAAAAGCAAATCATGAGCTTTGTAGAAGATAATCATTCGAAAATTGGACAGCTTGTTCAAGAAAACTTAGACAAGTTAGATGATGAAACGCTTGTTGATATGATGGAAAACAATGTCGGAAAGGATTTGCAGTGGATTCGAGTGAACGGCGCTCTATGTGGATTCTTGATTGGTATTGTGTTAACGGTTATTAAATTAGCGGTATAAAAAAGCACGCTCCTTTTGGAACGTGCTTTTTCTATTAATCATCTATTTCTACACTGATTACGTCACCGTTTTTGGCATCTACTGAAACAGTTGCCTCACGTTTATCGGCTGTGTCAATTTCAATTTCATATACTAAACGGTCGTTTTCTTGGTCTAAATCCGTTTCATTGACGGTTCCTTTAGCACTCTTTAAAGCTGTTTTGATTGCTTGATCTAATGAAATAGCAGGGGAAGCGTTTTGGAGATTCTCTTCTCTCTCATCTTCATCGTCTTTTTGCTCTTCATCAAATTCAATGATTTTACCGCTGCTGCTGTCAATATCTACATCGTATTCTTTATTACCTTTTGTGATGTCTACTTCATATTGTTTAACGCCGTCATCTACGGCTAATTGGATATTTGTAATGTCACCGCCTTCTGTTTTTTGAAGAGCAATGTCTTTTGCCTTTGCTTCTTCAATCGTTGTGGTTTGCTTCTTGTCATTGCTTTTGGGCTGATCTGTCATGGCATATGCACTTGCACCTAATCCACCGACTAATACTGCACTGGCTAAAACGGTTGTAATAACTTTCATATGTTACGGCCTCCTTGGTTTGTTGTTAAGACTATCTTAGCCAATGAACTTTAAAGGAAAAGAAGAAGAAGTTTAAAATTTTCTTAGAAATAAATAAAGGTGTATAAAAAAGCACAGCTTTCCGCTGTACTTTTAATCGTCGTCATTTTCATAGGTTATGGAATCTACATGCCCAGAGTAAGCATTTATCATCACTTTAGCTTCTCTTGTTTTGGACTGATCAATTTCGACTTCGTAGAAGGTCTGGCCTTCTTCCTCTTCTATTTCAACTGAGGAAAACGTTCCTTTTACTTTTTGTAAAGCAATATCTCTTGCTTGTTCCATTGAAATGAGAGGCTCGTCGGATGTAGGAGAAACTGGTGGCTGCTCGCTCTTTTTTTGCTCTTCTTCTGTATCATTTTTAGTTTGAGTAGACGTTGGTTTCTCTACTTTTTGTTTGATTAATGACTGGACTTCTCCATTTTCTCCATTTACTGTGATGTGGTATGGAATATCATCTTTAAGCAAAGTGATTCGATAAATCGGTTCATCATCTTTTTGAGAAAAGTTTGCATTTTCAATCGTGCCGCCGTATTTTTGCTGAATCATACTGCTGACGTCAGATTCGGATAAAATAGTATCAGATCGATTCATTGCTTTTGCGATTCCGTAAAAGCAAGCTGAACCAACGGCAAGAAAGATAAGTATAAAAAGCACCGTTTTCTTCATACATTCACCTCCAGTATCTTAAAAAGTAGTATAGCAGGCAATTCTTAAAAATCTCTAAGAAACGGTGAGATTTTTAAGAGGAAAGCAAACCGTTACGGATGTCCCTTTTCCTTCATCGCTGCTAATCTCAATACTTCCGCTATGGGCTTCTACAATCTTTCGAGCAATGGATAATCCGAGTCCTGAACCACCGGTTTCTCGATTTCTTGCTTTATCTACGCGAAAAAAGCGTTCGTACACGTTTGATAAGTCTTCTTTTGGAATACCAATTCCTTGATCTGTGACCTTAATCATAAAGCTTTCGTTTCTTGCTATAGTTACTTCTACCGCTTTTTCACTATATTTAATGGCATTATCTAACAGGATGTATAGCAGCTGCTTTAACCGTTTTTCATCGGCTGTTACAATTGGATGATCAGTTTTTACGCTTAAATAAATGGTTCGTTCAAAGGCTTGTTCTAGATGCTTGATTGTTTGTGTACATATAGCGGCCGCATCTACGTGTTCCATGTGAAGCTCCCACTGAGATTCATCTTTCGCGAGTACCAACATTTGAGACGTAAGCTGTTTCATCCGCAAAGACTCCGAGTGAATGGCTTCGATGGCTTCTTCTAAAATGTCTGGCCGCTTCATTCCCCAGCGTTTTAGCATATTGGCATAGCTTTCTACCACGGTAAGGGGTGTTTTTAATTCATGAGAAGCATCCGATACAAACTGCTCTTGCTTTTTATAGTTTTCCTCTAATAAATCCATCATATTATTGAAGGTATTGGCCATTTGATCTAACTCATCTTTAGAAGGAGAAGAGAGGTCAATTTTTTTGAATGTGCGAGACACTTGAATTTCTTCCATAGTATGAATAAGAGATTTGATAGGCCGCAAAATAATTTTACTTAAAAGCCGTCCAGCAAATATAGTTGGAATTAATATAACAAGAGAGGCAATGAGCAAGATAAATTTTAATGTCTGCAGAGATTGTTCCACATCTGCCAGTTTTTCCGTGACTTCCAAAGAAACGACTTCACCGTTCGTCCAAATGACGGGAGTATGTGAAATTGCGTATAGATGACCGTCGTCTTCTTTGATAGTTGTTTGTTCATTTGAATAATAGGAATAAGGTAAGTCCTGAAGCTCTTTCGTTTGATCCGTAACGGATACAACTAAAGGACTGCCGGATTTAGGTAAAATACGAATCATTCCGTTAGGAGGCAAATAGGCACGAAGCAAATTGGCTTGTTTAACCGTCGCACTCGTTTGCTTTAGCCCATTTGTTACGTTGCTTGTTTCTGCTTGCAAACGTTCAATTGCATTGTCTTCCATGGTTTTCTTGAAAATAAAGTAAACCGAACTGTTTGCAATCACTAGCAGAATAAAAAGCAGCGCAGTTGATGTAAGGATAATCTTTGTTTGCAGTTTCATGAGCTACTCCTTAAGCATATAGCCAACGCCGCGCACTGTTTGAATGTAGGGTATTGAAAATGGAGCATCAATTTTTTTGCGCAAATACCGAATGTATACGTATACAATATTCGTGTCTCCGTAGTAATCGAATCCCCATACGTTTGTAAGAAGCTGTTCAAAGCTCAGCACTTGATTTTTGTTTTGAAGCATATAGACAAGCAAATCATATTCTTTAGGAGTCAGCTCAATAGCTTCATTTTCACGTGTAACTTCTCGCGTTTTTTCGTTAACGACTAAATTGGCTAGTTGGAGAGTGGCCGTTTCTTGTTCAGCAGACGATGCTGATGCAGGATGGCGAAGCCATACGCGAATGCGTGCAAAAAGCTCTTCAATTTGAAAAGGCTTTGTAATGTAGTCGTTCGCTCCTAAATCTAGTCCGCTTACCTTATCAGGAAGGGCGTCTCGAGCTGTTAATAAAATAACGGGCGTTTGATCATCATTTGCTCGAATGCGACGAAGTACTTCGAGTCCGCTCAGTTCAGGAAGCATCACATCTAAAAGCAGCAAATCCCAATCGTGTTCTTGAAACTCTGCCAATCCTTCTGATCCCGTGTAAGCCATGCCCGTTTCGTACCCTTCGTGTTCAAGCTCGAGCTGAATCAAACGAGCAATTTTGCGCTCATCTTCTACAATTAAAATTCTGCCTTTACTCAAAAAAATTCCCCCTTGTGTCTATGTATAGTTGCGTACATTATAGCACGGAGAGATTGGGGGTGTATAAATGATAAGGAAATCAATGGTTATTTACTAAATATATCAATAATAGCCCGAGAAATAATGTTCATTTTCGCAAGAAACTGATAAGATAGCTAATGACATTTAAAAATAAGAAAGGATTTCGATTATGTTATCAGCTATTAATTCAGTAGACTATACCATTTTCCATGCGGTGAATCAGTATGCCTCGCATGTGAAGTTTGTAGATTCGCTAATGGTATTCTTTGCAGATTACGCCCAGTATGTACTTATCGTTTTACTCGGCTTGTTTTTACTCATTAATAAAAACGGCAGCCGTGTTGTAGCATTTCAAGCTTTATGTGCTTGTGCCACAGGAGTCATTATCAATAAAGTGATTAGTTTATTTGCTTATCGAGATCGTCCGTTTATCTCTCACCACGTGAATCAGCTCATTGATCACGCCGCGAATTCTTCATTTCCAAGCGATCATGCTACATCTGCATTAGTTATCACTTTTACCATTTGGCTGCATTTCAAACGTTCAGGACGCATGTGGGTTTTCATGGGTGCACTTATTGCATTTTCACGCGTATGGGTTGGCGTTCACTATCCATTCGATGTGTTAACAGGAGCTATTTTAGGATGCGTGCTGGCGCTGTTTATTCATTATGTTATTTTTAATACGAAAATCATGAGAGCTATTACCAATTTGTCTATTTTTCGAAAATCAGCTTATGACAGGCAGTCTCAATATTATTAAGAAAAAGTCGCACATATGCGGCTTTTTTTATTGGGAAATTTTTAATGTATTTAATACTTGTTTTTTAAAATTAAATTGTGTACAATTAAATTACAGAAACGATAAATTAAAAACTTTTAATACAATTACTAAAAAAGAGGAGAGATTTATACATGAAAGCTTTATATGAAACAACAGTTGTTAACACAGGTGGAAGAACAGGAGAAGTTCACTCTTTAGATAACATCTTTAACTTAGACGTGGCAACACCGCCAGCGCTTGGTGGAGAAGCAACAACAGCAACAAACCCAGAGCAGCTATTTGCAGCTGGATACAGTGCTTGTTTCAACAGCGCGTTAGAATTTATGTTGAAAAAACATAACGTAGAAATCAAAAGCAGTGAAGTGAAAGCTACTGTTCAGCTGCTTCCTGATAAAGCTGATCAAGGAGTAAAAATTGGAGTAGCGCTTGAAGCTCATATCGAAGGCTTAGATTTAGAAACAGCTAAAAAATATATAGACCTAGCCCATTCATACTGCCCGTATTCAAAAGCAATCAGCGGCAACGTAGACGTAACGGTAGAAGTAGTTTAATTGCTTTAAAAAGCCCTGCTAAGCATGTAAAGCTTAGCAGGGCTTTTTTATTTGAATTTTCTCTATTCATTTGTAAGCGGTACTAGTATAATGAGGAAGAAAATGAATCATTCGCACAGTTTAGGTGCTCTTACATAGCGTAAGAGGTAACAGGGAATCGAGTGCAAATCTCGAGCGGTCCAGCCACTGTAAGCAGGGAGTTTTCTATCTTATCGTCACTCAAAATGGGGAAGGCGGTAGAAAATGATGATCTCAAGCCAGGAGACCTACCTATTCTGTACACTTGACTCTTCTAGGAAAGAGGCGGTGTATCAAGGTACGCAGTGAGCAATTGCTGTTTATTTTCATATGCCGACACATCCTCAATTTCTATAGAATTGAGGCTTTTTTACGTTTTATTTTAAAAAAAGGAGTGTAGGAAATGGAAGGTTTATCAGTTTTTTTACTTGTCTTTTTATTAGGAATCAGGCACGGATTGGATGCAGATCACTTAGCTTTTATTGATGGCCAGACCCGATATAATTGGCGAATGGGGAGCCGTTTTGCCCCGTGGGTCGGCACGCTGTTTTCACTAGGTCACGGAGGAATGGTGGCCGTCACGGCCGGGGTGCTGGGCGTGGTGATGAAGAATTTTACGTTTCCATCATATTTCGATCATTTTGCATCTTGGGTATCTATTCTCTCTCTCTTTCTGATTGGAACATTAAACACATATCATTTGCTTCGAACTAAAAATAAAGAGGAAGAGTTTCAGCTGAGCGGGTTAAAAGGGAAGTTTATTCCGAAAATAGCAAAAGGAACAACGAATCCTTTTTTAATTATTCTTGTAGGAGCGTTGTTCGCTTTAGCAGCCGAAACAGTCAGTCAAACGGCCGTGTGGTCTCTAGCTGTAGGAAACGCAGGCAAGTATACGCCGCTTTTATTAGGACTAGTATTTATGTTTGGTATGATGCTGACAGATACAATCGATTCACTGATTGTACATAAAATGGTGAATGAATCGAGTAAGTTTGGGCAATCTGCTTCCCGCTTGATGGGCTGGGTTATTGTTGTTCTCGCGTATGGTGTGTCATTCTATTTAGCATTCACTTTCTTTAACCCATGGGCCGAAGTAAACTTTGAAATGGTTGGTGTTATTCTATTTATTTTTTTAGTGTCTATGTTTGTTTTTGTGAGTGTGAAGTCGAAAGGGAAGAATATTAAAATAAATGTCAATTAGTCAAACGAAAGCTTTAATCTGTTGAAGATTGAAGCTTTTTTGTATGAATTTGTTGAAGTTTATGGCTATTTTCGGTCGGTTATGAATAAGTTAAAGTATTATCTGTATTTAAAGGATGGAAAATTGTCTGAAAACCATTATAATTAAGGATAATTTAAGATCGTTATGTGAAACGTAGAACATAGTTATACGTACAATAAATAAAAGCATTTGATGCAAGCAGCAGGGGTTTTCTAGAGGAGGAATTGATTTGAGTCAGGTAATGGTAGAACAAAGTGTATTTAGTTATTTAAAAGAACACGAACAAGAGATGCTCGAAGATCTAGTGGGATTTGTGAAAAAAGAATCACCGTCCTATAGTAAAGATTTAGTAGATCAGTGTGGAATGTATTTAACAGAGCTATTTCAAAAGCGTTTAGGGGTAGGGTATGAAATTATAGAAGAAAAAGAAGTCGGAAACCACTTAAAATTTACGATTGGAGAAGGAGAGAAGCAGCTTTTAATCATCGGTCACTTTGACACGGTATGGGAAAAGGGAAGGCTGAGTCTAAGAACAGAGGGAAACAAGCTGTATGGTCCGGGAATTTTAGATATGAAAGGCGGCATTGTGCAATCTATATGGGCGATCAAAGCGATTCAAGAGCTTGGCTTAGCGCTCGATAAAAAAATTGTGTTTTTCTGCAATTCGGATGAAGAGATTGGGTCAATTTCTTCTAAAAAATATATAGAAGAAGAAGCACAAAGAAGCGAAGCGGTGCTAGTAGCGGAACCGGCGGTGGCGGGTTCAGGTGCGTTAAAAACGTCGCGCAAAGGAGCGGGGATCTTCACCGTAAAAGTATGGGGACGAGCAGCACATGCGGGTAATCATCACAAAGAAGGAATCAATGCGATTGAAGAACTGGCGCGCCAAGTGATTTTTCTGCAGAGCTTAACTGATTATGAAAAAGGTACAACGGTGAACGTTGGGACGTTTACCGGAGGCAGCGGTACAAATGTAGTGCCGGAATATGCAGAAGCGCACGTGGATTTACGTGTTTCTACAGAAGAAGAAGCGGAGCGCATGACGGGTATTATTTTGAATTTAACACCCATTTTAAAAGGGGTTAAGCTAGAAGTAACGGGAGGCATGAACCGTCCTCCAATGGTGAAGTCTAAACAAACGGAAGAGCTATTTGAATGCGCTCAGTCAATCGCAGCCAAACTGGGAATGAAATTAGAAGAAGCAGCTGTTGGCGGGGGAAGCGACGGCAATTTTACAGCGGCCATCGGCGTTCCTACATTAGATGGATTAGGAGCATGCGGAAAAGGAATACATGCGGAGTATGAACATATTCAAATTGATACGTTGTCCGAGCGTTCTTCTTTATTTGCGAATTTGCTGCTGCAAATATAAAAAAAGCCCGCCTCAAAAGGCGGGGACTAATCTGAAAGCTTATATTGGGAGAGTATAAGCTTTCTTTTTTATTTACTGCTTTCTTCTTGAAGAGAAAAGGCAGTTTCTTTCTTTTTGAATACCACTCCATCAAGAGCAAGGAACTGGCTTCCTGCAAGAAATAAGTGAGCAGACATGGCAATTAAAGCGATATCAAACTCAAATCCGCCTACAAATCCGCTTTTAAGCTTGGCTGTGAAAATAGCGCCAAGCATAACGGCCACAAATAAAGCAGCTACAACTCTTGTTGCTAGACCAAGAATAATAAGAACCCCACCTACAAGTTCAATCGTTGCAACAATGTAGGCCATAAAACCAGGGATTCCTAAGCTATCGAAGAATCCTACTGTATTTTCAATCCCGCCTTGCCATTTTTGAAAGCCGTGTACTAAAAATGTAAAACCTAATACTAAACGAATAATAAGTGAACCAATTTCGACGTTTTTATTCACTTTACGTCCTCCTTTAAATGTATTTGAAAAACACTACATTATGTAGTGTGAAAGCCCGAAAAAAGAAATGTAGCAAGTAAATCAGAAACTTTTTCTTATTTGGATAATTTTACAACATTATGAACATCACACTACACATTGTAGTGTGATGTTTGTCCCCAGTCAAGTAAAAATATGAAATTAGATCATTTGGCATACAAAAGATTCCTGAAGAGCACTTGAAAAATCCTTTAATTATGTACAAATTAATCACTCTATTTTCATTCTTATTCTTCAGCGTGCTATACTGATGGCGGAGGTGTTACGATGCGCTTAGAAAACAAAAGAGTTATTGCGCTTGTTAGTGCAGACTTTGAAGATCTAGAACTATGGTATCCAGTGATGCGTCTTCGAGAAGAAGGAGCAGAAGTACATTTAGTTGGAGAAAAAGCAAACGAAACGTACATGGGGAAATACGGTGTTCCAGCCGTATCGGACTACGCGTTTAAAGATGTTGATCCAGCTGAATATGACGCTATTTTAGTACCTGGAGGCTGGGCGCCGGATAAGCTGCGCCGCTACCCTGAAGTAATTGAAATGGTTCGTCATATGGACGAGCAGCAAAAGCCAATCGGCCAAATCTGCCATGCAGGATGGGTATTAATTTCTGCAAAAATCTTAGATGGTCGAAACGTAACAAGTACGCCAGGAATCAAAGATGATATGGAAAACGCGGGAGCTATTTGGCATGATGAAGCAGTCGTAACCGACGGCCACATCATTTCAAGCCGCCGTCCGCCAGACCTTCCTCCTTATGCGAAAGCATTTGCTGATGTACTAGCAGAACAATAAGAAAAAAGCCGAAACCACATTGGTTTTGGCTTTTTTTATAAGATCCGCTAAAAAAAGAAATGATAAAGTAAATAAAAAAGTATCATTAAAAAAGCGAGCAGATGCATCTGCTCGCTTTTGTTCGTGTTTCTTATCAGTAACTTGCTTTTTGCAAGTGTAAAAACAAAATGATTACTTTCTTTATAAAATCCATGATTACGGTTTTTGTATGTTACGTTGTTGTTAGGGCACAATTAGCATTGATTGTGCTTGCATGGATTTCATCCATTGCCGCGGTTTGTTTTTCCACATGATCGATTAACCTAAACGACGCAAGCCCTACCTCTCTTGCATCCTTACGGCTCCGAAGCCGATCCAGTGTGAATAAGTTTTGTTCAAAGACATGTGTCGAATGCCAGTATTTTTACCTTGCATTGTACGATACATCCTTTCAAGTTACTTTCACTATGTCCAGCTCTTAAAGAAAAGCCAGAAATATAAATATAACACCTCAGTTGATCTATGTCAAATAGAAAATGTGATTTTTTCACGTGAAACAATTGCAGCTAAAACATGCTTAAGTAAAGGGATATCTTTTTTATATGGAAGAGTTTTTTGATACGATGAGTTAGAGGAATCCTAGAGGAGGATGAAAAATGAACAAAAACGAACAGTTTCGAAATGATGTATTGAGCAGTGTAGAATCATTAACATATGAGCAATTAAATCAGCAGCCAGCATCTAATACATGGAGTGTTATGCAAGTATTGGAACATTTATATTTAATGGAGCGCATGATTGTTTCACGTGTAAAGGATCAGTTAGAAAACGGTGTAGATCAGCCGACTGAAGATAAGCCGTTTCATTTAGCGGTAGACCGTTCGCGAAAAGTAGATGCACCAGCTCAAGTTACGCCTTCAAATGGAAAGCAGACATTAGAAGAAATGAAGAGTAAGCTGGCGGAATCAAGAGCGGTTTTAGTAGAGTTAGAAAAAACAGCAAGTGAAGACAAGCTAAAGCAAAAATCGTTTCCACATCCTGTGTTTGGGTTAATGGATTTAAAGCAGTGGATTGATTTTATTGGCTATCATGAAAAGCGTCATCAAGAACAAATAGAAGAAATTAAAACAGCAATTGGTGCATAAAAAAACAGGCATTCCGCCTGTTTTTTTATTTTTGGACCAAAATAGGATAGTCCGACATCATCCAAATACCAACACTGTATGTTTGGGGATTATGATTCCCCACGGTAGAGCCTGTTTGAATCGTAAATGAGAGTTGCAGAGGGTCTTGATCGTAATAAATCGTTTGCTTGGTGGAAGGGGAATAAAGTCGTTTCGGAGGGATTTTAGGAACCGTATCGGTCGTATTAACAAAACAGCGGCTATTTGAAACAAGATTTGTGTATGTTTGAACGAATTGAGGATCACCTACTCGGGGAGCTCCGTAGTTGTACATTGTAACTTCCGGAAAGGATGCGTTTGTGGCAACATCTAAGGCATGAAGAGCAGCGAGTGCGCCACCTAGGCTATGCCCTGTTATATAAAGTGGCTTGGGGGTAAGGGACTGATACGTTTCAAAAATTTCATCACGGCATGATTCGTAAACGGCTAAAAAACCTTCGTGGACGAGACCGGCTTGTTGATTGTAGGGGTAAGGGCGCTGCTTAATGCGAGCATCAGCAATCCAATCTGCCTCAGATTGAGTTCCGCGAAAGGCAATGACGATGGAGTCATCAGATTCTAAAATAAAACCAAACCATTCTTGCACCCCTACGGCAGAAGCTTTAAACGATTTAATAAGCCGGTAGCCTTCAGGTACATCAAATGTGCCTCCCTGTGCATATTGCTTATAAGCTAAAACACACGCATAAAGAAGGTCTAGAGCTAAAGAACGATAAAATAAAGGCTCTATTCTCATCATTGTTTTCACACCTTCTAATAGAAAATAACTTCTATAGCCTATGTGTTCGTGAGAAGAAAGGTGCAAATATCTCTTTTTTGAAAACTATAATTATAGAATGTAAACGGTTTATCTTTGGATGTTTTTGAAGATTTTATAACCTTTTTTGTGTATTTTAACTAAAAATAAAGTTTTAATTTAGAGTTTTATTGTTAAAATTTATAATTTAACTTATAATTTAAAATAGTCTGAATGAAAAAAAAGGGGGTTATCGTTTGGAGCAATTTGTAACGAGTTTGAATAATGTGTTATGGAGCACACCTGTTATTTATGGGTGTCTTGCGATTGGCTTGTTTTTCTCAATTTTAACGAGGTTTTTACAGGTGAGACACTTAAAAGACATGATCATGCTGATGTTTCAAGGTAAAAGTTCAGAAGCAGGAGTTTCTTCCTTTCAAGCTTTGTCTTTAGCACTGTCAGGACGAGTTGGAACAGGAAATATTGCTGGAGTTGCGACAGCTATCGCTTTTGGAGGTCCAGGGGCTGTATTTTGGATGTGGGCAGTTGCTTTTATTGGTGCTTCTAGTGCATTCATCGAATCAACACTTGCTCAAATTTATAAAGTTAAGCAAGATGGCCAATATCGAGGTGGTCCAGCGTACTACATTGAAAAAGGAACAGGTATGAAATGGTATGGCATTTTATTTGCTATTGCAGCACTTGTTGCGATGAGTATCTTAATGCCGGGCGTTCAGTCCAATTCCATCGCGCTTGGCATAGACAATGCATTTGGTGTTAGTCCAACGGTTACAGCTGTAGGATTAGTTATTATTCTTGCTTTTATTATTTTTGGAGGCGTTAAGCGTATTGCAGGAGTAGCCCAATTCGTTGTACCTTTTATGGCACTTGGGTATATTATTTTAGCTCTTATTATTATTGCCATGAACATTTCCGAGCTGCCGGGAGTTATCGCTCTTATTTTTAAAAGTGCTTTTGCATTAGATTCTGCGTTTGGAGGAATTGTTGGGTTGGCTGTTTCTTGGGGAGTTAAGCGCGGCATTTATTCAAACGAAGCAGGACAAGGAACAGGCCCTCATGCAGCAGCTGCAGCAGAAGTTTCACATCCGGCGAAACAAGGCCTTGTACAAGCTTTTTCAGTTTATATTGATACATTATTCGTTTGTTCAGCAACAGCATTTATGATTTTATTCACAGGCATGTACAACACGGAAGGACCGGGAGGTTCATTTATTATTTCAAATTTACCGGGTGTAGAAGCAGGGCCTGGATTTACACAAGCTGCTATTGAAACAGTGTTGCCGGGATTTGGAGCTGGCTTCGTGGCAGTTGCTCTATTCTTCTTCGCGTTTACAACAATCATGGCTTATTATTACATTGCTGAAACAAATATTGCTTACCTAACTCGCGGAAAGAATGGAAAGTGGGCTATGTTTGCATTAAAGCTTGTCCTGCTGGGAGCTACGTTCTACGGGTCAGTTAAACAAGCATCATTAGCTTGGGCGTTAGGCGATGCTGGACTTGGTATTATGGTATGGCTAAATTTAATTGCTATCCTAATTTTAGCAAAGCCTGCATTAGTCGCATTAAAAGACTATGAAGCCCAAAAGAAACAGGGAATAGATCCTGTATTTGATCCTGTTAAACTAGGAATTAAAAATGCAGATTACTGGGAGAAAGAATATAAGAAAGATGAGTCACAGGTTTCATAAACAAGAAAATCCTCACATATGTGAGGATTTTTTTATGAAGAAAGCGAGACAGACGAATTGTTTAAGTTATAGCGTTCCTTCAAAAGATAAATACGGTGTAGTTCTTCAAGCAGGTGGTGAATTGCAAGCAGTTCGTAAAGCATTGTTGTTTCCGTTGAAAAAGGGTGATCCACTCTGTTTTCTTCCTGCTTATGTGCCCAAAACCTTTGTTTTAAAGTCAAAACAAGCGTTTGATGCTGCAAAGAGCTTTTATATTGTTCATTTTGTAAGACGTTATGAAAGGAAGTGAATGTATCCCATATTACTTGATGTCTTGCACTTTGCAGCTGATGAGCAGGCAAGTAAATTAAATTACCAATATGGTAGACAAGCTGCCTCATAAGAGAAAGTTTCTTATATTCATAGTGGAATTTTCTCATAGCTGTACGAGTGAAATGATGAAACTTCCATTCTTTTCGCTGATACTCACAAAGCGTTTCAATTTTTTCAATTTCAGCGGAAAGCTGCTGAAATTGAAGCTTTGTTTGTTTATGACAAGCATGTACTTGGGAAAGTTCGCTTCCTCTTTGCTGTAGAACGCTGCTCATTTGTTTTGAGAGATTTTGAATTTTCCTCGTAATAATCGGTGTATAATTAGGAGGAAGAACGATGATATTCACAAGTGAAGAAGTAAGCAGCCCAATACTGGTGGTCGCTAAGCGAATTAAAAACGAGATAAAATAATGATCGTGCACAATCGTCAGCATAGCCACTCCTGTTAGCGTGGCAACGAGTGTTCCTGCATGCAAACGCAATTTAGAACAGGATATAATTGTAGAAACAGCAACAAGCATATAGGTAAACGGCGTCACTCCTAATAGAAATGTGTAAAGCATGGCAAAAGCAGCTCCGATTGCTGAAGCAGGAAAGCGGATGAACGCTTTTTTAATAGAATCGGCAGCTGTTGGTTCAATCGTAACAATAGCTGTAATAACAGCGAGCATATATGGCCAGCCGATAGACTGGCAAATGAGTGCAGTCAAAAAAACGGCAATGCCTGTTTTAATAATACGACCGCCTAAAAAATTGAATTTTTTTATGTAAATCATTATGCATACCTTCTTTAAAACAGTTAGTAGTTTAATTATAAGGCATATTAAGGTGATAGGAAAACACGTCTTAAAAACTAGCTTTTAAAAAACGAATAAATATACTATAATTTGTTTAAATATTTAAAAGAGGAGTAAGACTAATGAAACAATTAATAAATGAAGCAATTAATAAATTACAGGATACATTTTATGATGTAAGCAAATATATTGGACAAAACCCTGAGCTTGGTCACGAAGAATTCAAAGCGTGCAAAGTATTAACAGATGTTTTAAAAGAACAAGGGTTCACAGTTGAAATTGGTACATGTGACTTGCCAACGGCTTTTACCGCTGTTTATGACAGTCAAAAGCCAGGTCCGTCGATTGGGTTTATGGCTGAGTACGATGCTTTGCCGGGTCTCGGACATGCATGCGGACATAACTTAATTGGAACCATGTCGATTGCAGCTGGTATTGGTCTTAGTAAAGCAGTTGCAGAAACAGGCGGTAAAGTATACGTATATGGAACGCCTGCAGAGGAAACACGAGGCGGCAAAGTAACGATGGCCGAGCAAGGCATTTTTAATCATTTAGACGTAGCTATGATGGTACATCCTTATTACTGTCACCAAAAAAGCGGACGTTCTCTTGCCATGGATGCCATTCAGTTTGAGTTCTTCGGAAAATCCGCGCACGCAGCTGCTGCTCCTCATGAAGGAATCAATGCGCTAGACGGTGTATTGCAAACGTTCAATAGCATTAATGCGCTTCGCCAGCATGTGAAGCCGGATGTACGTATTCATGGAGTGATTACCGAGGGCGGCAAGGCGGCCAACGTTGTACCGGATTATGCAGTAGCGCAATTTTATGTCCGCGCTTCAACTCGTGCATATGTAGATGAAGTAACAGATAAGGTAAAAGCATGTGCAAATGGTGCTGCTTTAGCCACAGGAACAAAATTAAAAATCTCAAACTATGAGTTTTCTTATGATGATATGCAAACGAATCAAACATTATCCGAGGTCTATACAAATAATCTCGTCTCATTAGGTGTGAGCGAGCAAAGCATTACAGAAGACCAAGGCGATCATGGATCTTTAGATATGGGGAATGTGAGTCAGGTTGTTCCGGCTATTCATCCGTATATTCAAATTTGTGATGATTATTTTGTTTGTCATACGCACGAATTTAGAGAAGCAGCTTTAAGTGAGCAAGGAAGAGAAGCAATGATACTCGGGGCACAAACAATGGCATTAACAGGGTATGACGTATTAACAAATCCAACGCTGCTCCAAAAAATCAAAGAAGAATTTAATGCTACAAAGTAAGAGATAAAACCATACTAAATAATACGCTTGCGACTGCAAGCGTATTATTTAGTATGAGAAGCGGGACTGAATGGTTCGAAAAATTTGACCGTGGCGCTGTTCATCGCTCGCAGCTCGAACAATGCGGCCTTGAATTCGAGCATTTGTGATTCTTCTAGCGATTGATTGATAAAATGGAACGGTTTCTACTTCATCTTTAATGGATTCAGAGACCCCTTCTTGAAAAGTATTTGGCAGTTTTATGTTTAATGAAATTTGTGGGTAGCTGCCTGATAAATCATAATAGGCTTTAGAAAACCAGTCAAAGTGTTTAATTTCATCCTGCCGAATACCTAATATAGCTTGTTGAAATTGATTATTAGGAGCCAGCTCTGCTAGGCGTGTATAGTAGTGAATAGCGGAAAACTCATCGTTTACAGCTTTGTTTATATCTGTTAGAAGCTGTTCGTCTAGTCTTGTATCATCTTCCCAATATTCTTCATGCCGGGAGTAAAATTCATACATATGGATATACCTCCTCATCGTTTTGTTCTCTTGTTGTCACCATCATCGTATGTATAGACAAGAAAAGGCGTACATTAAAAGAAAAAAGTTTAACAAAATGGTAAAAAGGGTATGTGCAGAGAATAGTATCAAAAAAGACAGAGGTTATCTTATGATTAAAATTGTAGCTAAAACCAAAGAAGGAGCTATTAAAGAAATAGAAATGAATGAGATTCGTTCAAGCCATGACTTTCAATGGTATTGGGTTGATTTTTACAATCCCACCGAGGAAGAAAAAAAGCAGCTTGAACAATTCAATTTTCACCCCTTAGCAGTTGAGGACTGTTTGAATCAAGGTCAGCGGGCTAAATTTGAGTTATATGATGAGCATTATTTTTTAGTCTATTATGCACTTCATAAAGAAGAGCTTGAGCACTTAGAAGTATCTGCGTTTGTAGGAGATAACTTTTTAGTCACTTACCATATGGATAAGCTAACGAGCGTGGCTAGAGTGTGGGAGCTTATTAAAAAAGACCCTGAGGCTACCGAAGATGGAACATGGGATATCATGTATGAACTCTTAGATCATACCGTTGATGAATATTTCCCTGTGCTTTATAAATTTGAAGATCACATAGATGACATTGAAGACAATGCAAAAGACGAACCTATGGATGAATTAATGAGGCAGCTTTATGACATCCGAAGCGATTTATCACGAATGCGCCGCATTTTAAACCCCATGAGAGATTTAATGTATCGTATTATGTCAACTAATGCGTTAAAAGCAAAAGAGCAGGTTCGTTATTTTAATGATATTTATGACCACCTATTAAATATGATTGAAATTATGCAGGCAAGCAGGGATTTGTCAAATGATATTCGAGAAAGTTTTATGTCTATTAACTCGGATCGTATGAATTCAATCATGTTTACGCTAACGCTTATGTCAGCTATTTTCTTACCGTTGACGTTTATTGCTGGCCTCTATGGCATGAACTTTTCATATATGCCGGAACTGACGGGGAAATATAATTATTTTATTGTACTGGGCATTATGATTGGGCTTGTGGGCGTAATGGTCTTTGCCTTTTATAAAATGGGATGGTTCAAATACCGAAAAGGTCCTAAACTATAAAGTAGATTGTTAACCTTCCTGTATAAATGTTAATCAACTCAGTAAAAATGAAATTAAATAAGCGAAGATCTTATCTGGCTCTAGATAAGATCTTTTTCTTGTGCTATAAACAAGAAAAGCAGGGAAGCGAGGGAAGAATGTGAAACACGGAAGAATGGGGCTGCGAAGCATCACGGTGCTGCTTGTATGCATGGTGGTGATTCTATCGCTATTGTTAACGGATTTATTAGTTAGCAATTCAATTGGAAAAAATATTCGAGATCAACAGGCTGAAAAAGCTCGGACTATTGCTACAATTATTTCAGAATCAACGAACGTGAAAGAAGGACTAGAGACAAAAACACCTCAGTCAATTCAGGAATTTACTAAACGAATTCGTAAAAAATCAAGCGTCTTGTTTATCGTTGTTATAGATATGAATGGAATTCGCCAATCTCACCCAGATCCTAAAAAGATAGGAAAGAGGTTTGCCGGAGGCGATGAGCAAAAATCATTGCACGGGAAATCTTATGTATCTGTATCAAAAGGAACGCTTGATAAATCTCTGCGCGCTTTTGCACCTATTTATAATGAAAAAAATCAACAAATTGGCGCAGTAGCTGTGGGGATTTCTTTGAATAATGTAAATGAAGCCATTAGAGATGGGCATCGCCGAATTGTTTTAGGTTCATTAATTGGCTTACTTGTAGGCATTCTTGGTGCTATTTTATTAGCGAATTACATAAAGAAAATTTTATTTGGCTTGGAACCTTCTGAAATTGCTAAAATTCTAGAAGAGAGAAGCACCATGCTACAGTCGGTTCGTGAAGGAGTGATAGCTGTTGATAAAGAAGGTAATATTACACTTGCTAATCGTTCTGCACGCCGCTTATTTGTTAAAGCAGGATTAGCACCAGAGCCAATCGGTTTGTCTATTCGAGAATATATGCCCACCTCCAGGCTGGACGACGTTTTGTCTACGGGGGAATCTCATTATGATGAAGAGCAAGTCATAAATGGAGTAGCCATTGTAGTTAATAGGGTTCCGCTAGTGGTAAACGAAGAGATTGTAGGGGCACTTTCTACGTTTCGGGACAAGACAGAAGTTAATATCTTAGCAGAACAGCTAACAGGTGTTAAAATGTATGTGGAAGCGCTTCGAGCACAATCGCATGAATTTATGAATAAACTTCATGTGATTTTAGGAATGGTCCAGATGAATTATTATGATGAGCTAAAAAAGTATATTCATCAGCTTGTTAATCACCGTGTCGATGAATCTAGTTCAGTGACTAAATCTATTAAAGATCATGCGTTGGCAGGGTTCCTCATGGGCAAAATGAGTTATGCTAGAGAGGAAAGGGTAGAACTGACGTTTTCCGCTGATGAAGTTATTCCAGAACCTTCAGATCCACACGTTACTCATCATCTCATTACCATTATTGGAAATTTAATTGATAATGCAATTGATTCAGTTTGTCATCAAGCCTCTAAAAAAGTGTCCGTTATGCTTGTGTATAAAAACAATAAGCTTACGATTCAAGTCACGGATACAGGCTGCGGCATTCCTTCCGATACAATGAATCAGATTTTCAAAAAAGGCTTTTCTACAAAAGGAACGAGCAGAGGGTTTGGGCTGCATTTAGTGAAGCAAACGATTGATGAACTAGGTGGCCAAATCGTCATTGACTCATTTATAAATAGTGGTACCACATTCTATATTGATATTCCGTACGAAACAAGGAGAGATCAAGTTGATTAAAGTATTAATTGTCGAAGATGACCCAATGGTTGCTCAGTTTAATCAAAAGTACATTGAAGAGATAGAGGGGTTTACAGTAGTCGCTGTTGCTCATTCGGGTCATGAAGCCTTAGTGAAGGTAAATGAATATCAAGTTGATTTAGTGCTGCTTGATATCTTTATGCCTGGGCAAAATGGTTTGAGAGTCTTACAAGAGATTCGAACAAAACAAGAGGAAATAGACGTCATTTTTATCACCGCTGCTTCGGATGCCCAAACGATTCAGCAAGCTCTACGCTACGGAGCGATTGATTATTTGATTAAGCCTTTTACATTTGAACGCTTTTATCAAGCACTTTCGGCTTACAAACAAACATTTCGTACGTTAAAACAGCAACCTCAGCTTAATCAACAGGAATTAGACAGGCTGCTGTCTAATAAAAAAATAAAAGAAGCTTCGGTAGAGCCGTTGCCTAAGGGTCTAACGACAGGAACATTAGAAGTCATCGTAGAAGCCATTGTGAAGCTTAAAGATCACCCTTTTTCGACCGATGATGTAGCTGAAAAAACGGGAATTTCAAGAGTGTCTATTCGAAAATATTTAAAATTTCTAACAGATATAGGCCTTCTTGGAGAAAGAATGACTTACGGCACAATAGGACGTCCTGTGTATGCGTACTTATACAATGAACAAAACCGTCACTTGCTGCATCACTACCTCGTTGACTTTAAAAAATAAAAAGATCGACCTGTCAGAGACGTACGCTGCTATTTTGTCGGTGTGAGAATATTTTACCGTAGAGTGCCAGTGCTTTAAGTGGTATGGTTGGTAATAACAGAGTAAAAAAACAAGTCGTTTGACTGAAAAAGAGGTGGTTTCTTGATCGAAAGTATAGAACGCTTGACTGAACTATTGTTATCAGGGAATCAAGATGAAGCTTGGAATATTGTGTGGAAAAAAAGACAGCAGGGTTTCGACACATTTTATATTTTTCAGCAATTCATTTCAGTATCAATGGCTCAAATCGGTATGATGTGGGAAGAGGATGAAATTTCAGTGGCTGATGAACATTTAGCTACTACTACCTGTGACTATGTTTTGTCACGCTATCAATTGTGTATAAGACAAGAAGTTATTAAAAATGAAAAAAAAGGTCTGTTTTTGTGTATAGAAAATGAACAGCATTTTTTAGGTTTAAAAATGATTTCCATTCTCTTTGAAGAGCACGGATGGCAGACGAAATTTTTAGGAGCAGATTCTCCGCTTTTACATGCAACGCACGCTGTTGAACAATGGAAACCTGATTTAGTAGGAATATCGTTCAGTTTAACTCATCATATAGAAAAAGCAAACGAATATATAGAAGGACTACAAAAGACAAAACATCAGCCGCTTATTTTAGTTGGAGGCCGAGTAGTTTCAAACTATAAGTTTCCTCTTGTTCAAACAAATCAAGTTCGATTTATTGCACAGCTAGAGGAGTTGAAAGAGCTTTTTCATTATCAATCAATTAGGGGGATTAAGGTTGTCGACTATTAAATATGCTCCGCTTCCTGTTTTTATTATGGATGAGGAAATGAATATTCTAGCGCAATCGGATGAAGCGGCCGCTTTATTCGGAGAGGTTCAACATTTTTTAGAAATTGTTGACGAAGATAGTCAGAACAAAGCTAGAAAACGATTAGGGAAGAAGGAAAAAATAAAAACAGAATTAGTCATGCATTCGCGTAAAGCTAAGATATCTCTTTATACAGTGAATTGCAAATGGGAGCAAGATAAGGCGCATGTAATATGTGTAGAGGAAGATTCTCAAATTAAAATTCTCTCAGAAAAAATCGAACAACATACAGCGCGTTTATCTGAAACAGACTTGGAACTGCTGCTGCAAAAAGAACGATTAGAAAAGGCCATGAACCGAGTTATAGAGCTGTCGGGACCGTTTATTCATTTATCGAACAACATGGTGCTTATACCTCTGTTTGGCGATTTGTTTGAGGAAGTCATCATGAAAAATGAACATCGGCTGCTCAGACAAATAGATGAGGAAATGATTGATCGAGTTATCATTGACTTTAATGGAATAGGTCAAATTGATGAACGCGGTGTTGCAGCCCTAGAGCATTTAATACGGGAATTTCAGCTAATGGGCGTACAGATTTATTTAACAGGTGTGACACCCGATCATAGTCAATGGCTTCATCAGTATCATTTTCAAGCAAATGTAAAATCTATTAGTAACCTAGGTCAGGCCATTCATCAATTTTTTACAACGGCATGAAATGGCTACAAAAAGTGAACACTTCATATAAAGGCAATAAGACAGGGGATCAATACTGATAAACAGGTGATTAAAATTTGGTGAAACACGCGCGTAAAGTAGCTTTAAGAATTTCAATTATATATATCATTATTGGCGCTGTATGGATCTTGATATCTGATAATATATCTAGAACATTAGCGCAAGGTCGTTTTGAAGTATATATTTTTTTTCAACAATACAAAGGTTGGTTTTTTATTTTAGCTACGGGGATTACTTTGTATGGGTTGGTATATAGGAGAGCTTATAAACTAGTGGAGTCCCAGCAAGAGCTCGTAGTGAAAGAACATGAACTTCAAACGAGCAATCAGCACTATCAATCTTTGTTCAAACATAATCCGGATGGCGTTTTTGAAATAAGTAAAACGGGTGAAGTTCTTCTTGCTAATCCAGAAGGTGAAGCAATCGTTGGATACTCCAGTGAAGAATTGCAAAAGATGAAACCTTCAGCTCTTATCGCAGCTGAAGAGTTTGATATGTGTAAAGAGTATTTTAAAGAAGTGCTGAATGGAAAAAGTGCTAAGTTCGAAATGAATGTTATCAATAGAAAGCGAGAAAGACGGTTGCTTAGGTGTTCTTTGCTTCCCATTATCGTTCATAAGCAGGTAGTAGGTGTATTTATGATTGCACGCGATATTACTACATACCGTCAAGATGAAGAGCTTATGATAACCTCGGAAAAAATGTCGGTTATTGGACAAATGGCAGGTGCCGTCGCACATGAAATTAGAAACCCGCTTACTTCTTTAAAAGGTTTTGTACAGGTTATGCAAGCCTCTAAGGAAACAAATGACACATATTTAGATATCATGATGTCTGAAATCGACCGCATCAACTTAATCTCCAGTGAAATGCTCATTCTTGGAAAAAAGCAGCATGTATCTTTCGAAAAGACCAATTTATGCGAGATTTTAAAACAAGTTATTACGCTAATGGAAGCGCAGGCCAATTTAAATAATGTTTCTATTTTATTAAAAGAAACAGCAAAAAGGCCTATTTATGTTTCGGCTGATGCAAATCAGTTGAAACAAGTGTTCATCAATGTGATCAAAAACGGTGTAGAAGCTATTATTGAGAAAGGTCATATTACAATAATAGTTGAAGAAAAAGATACACGAGCATTGATTCACTTTGAAGACAATGGGATCGGAATGAGTCAAGAGAGGATTGAACAAGTAGGGACGCCGTTTTATTCTACAAAAGAAGCTGGCACTGGCTTAGGGCTGGCCGTGTGTTACAAAATCATGGAGCGTCATCAAGGTACCATGCATTTTAAAAGCGGTAAAGGAAAAGGGACAACTGTTACTATTGATATGCCAATTATAGAACGAAACGGCCGCCTCTCGTAGTTCAGAGAGGCGGCTGTTTTCTTGAAAAAGAGGAAGTAAGCAGCTGAGCGCTTTGCTTCCGGATCCATATAGGACATAAAACCTCCTTCTTATACAAGTTTTCGCCCATAATAAAGAGGATCATATTGTTTTCTATAGAAGCAATAGTGTATCATAGTTGAAGCTATGTATATTGATGTAGAAAAGTTAAGGCCACAACCGATTTTTCTACTGACGGATTGACAGGGTCCCTTGGGATAAGGAAGGTTTATTTATAAATAGAAATTAAGGTCAGTATTAACGCACATGGCCACTGATACATTCGTTTAATTGAAATGAAAAAATCGTTTATAATATCGAGAAAAGCATGGAAAAGGAGATAGATATGAGTCAGTTTATAGAGACTTTACAGCCTTTTTTACAAGAGGCGTGGAAAAAAGCAGGGTTCAATGAGCCTACTGCCATTCAAACGAAAGCTATTTCAGAGATTTTAGCTAATAAAGATGTAATAGGAGAATCCCCAACGGGAACAGGAAAGACACTGGCATATTTGCTGCCTGTCTTACATCGCATTCAGCCGGGACCATCTCATATTCAAGCGGTTATTTTAGCATCTTCCCATGAATTAGTTATGCAAATTCACGGTGAAATTCAAACTTGGTCGCAGGGAAGCGGTATTTCAAGCGCTGCGTTTATTGGTGGAGCAAATATGAAACGGCAATTAGAAAAACTCAAAAAACGTCCTAATATCATTGTTGGTACGCCAGGACGTTTGAACGAATTAATTAAAATGAAGAAATTAAAAATGCACGAAGTCAAAACAATTGTGATTGATGAAGCGGATCAATTGTTTGTACCTGAGCATGTTCAAACGGTTCAACAGATTGTAAAAATGGCGTTAAGTGATCGTCAAATCCTAGTCTTCTCAGCTACTGTATCAGAACGTACCAAATCGCTGGCGAAAGACATGATGAACCACCCTCTTGAAATAGAGGTAGGAAGAGATGAACTCCCAGCTTCGAAGGTAGAGCATGTATACATTAAAAGTGAAGCTCGAGATAAAGTGGACGTGCTTAGAAAACTAGTTCGTCAAGAACAAATGAAAGCTTTAGCCTTTTTTAAAGGGATCGATACTCTGATCGAGTTTGAAGAAAAATTAACATTTAAGCGTGTAGAAGCAGGCTCTTTACACAGTGAAACGAAAAAAGAAGATCGTGCTACGACGATTAAAGGGTTTCGAAAAGGAGATTTCCCTGTCTTATTAGCAACGGATGTCGCAGCTAGAGGATTGGACATTAAGGGATTGACGCATGTAATTCACATCGATGTTCCTCAAGATGCAGATCAATACGTACATCGCTCAGGTAGAACAGGAAGATCGGGAGCAGAAGGTACAGTCATTTCTCTTGTGACTGAACGGGAAGAACGAAACTTAAAACAAATCGCACGTGAACTTCAACTTACATTAGCGAAAAAAGAGCTTTATATGGGCGAAATCGTCGATGAAGGAACAAAAGAGCAGTCTCGTACAGCTAAAAAACCTTCAAAAAAGCCATTTAACAAGAAAAAGAAACAAAAAGGTCGAATGTAAACTAGGTATTCTGCCTTTTTACAACAGCAGTGTCACACCCTAAAAAGCAACGTCTACTGCTTTATTACAGCAGCCTGGCGTTGTTTATTTTCTCTATTTCACCTGTATAAATAAGTAAAAAAAGAGAAATGTAGATATTTTTTCCTAGGTATGAAAATAGTTTGAATGATGGATTTTGTTTTTTGTAACCTTATTTTAACATTACTTTAAGAGACTTCTAATAAAAGAGGAAGAAGGACGTGGGGACATTTTATGGATGCAATTGATGATCTCTTTGACGACATAGAGCGAAGAAGAAAAAGCAAAGAATATAGTCGAGATGCAGATCAATTAGAATCATATTTACATGAAGTTCAACGTATCATGGAATTTCTTGAAGAAGGTATCTATCTGTTTCAAAATTCGCACCAACAATATGCGTCAGATTGGTCAGGGCGTTCTAAGAGCTCATATGAGGATATTTATAATGATATTACGCAATCCACTTTTCATCTGTACGACGTAAGGGATGAATTGTTTCAAACTTTACGCTTAGAAATTTCACGGTTAAGAGAGTTAGCATCGGCGTAATAAATAACATTATCGACTCACTCCTTTAGAAAGTGAGTCTTTCCGTATAGGCTTAAAAATGTTTGGATGATGACTGAAGGCTTACAAGAGATAGGGGGACGGACATACATGGAGATAAAAGTAAATCCAGAAGTGCTGCAGACATTTGCAGAGCGAATTCAGCAGTCTCACTCACAGACCGCTGATGCACTTCAAAAACTAAGCTGGGAAGCTACAAATCTACATTTCTTGTCTGTTGCAGATATTGATAAAGTGCTGGACTTGCAGGAAGAGTTACAGCATATGATTCGCAAACTTGATTCGCTAACGGAAAATGCACATTTATTAGTAAAAGACACTGCAGAGCAAATGAGAAAAGCAGATGGAGAGCTAGAAGGCTCTTCAGGCTGGACGGAGTTTTGGTCGAGCGTATGGAGTGATGGGAGCGCCCATTCGCAAGATACGTGGAATGACATAAAGAACTTAAAAGAATGGAATACGTATGATAATATGCATAGAACGATTGAAAAACCTCTAGGTACTCTTAATGTTATGTGGAATTCGCTTTCTATGTCTTGGGAAGAAAAAGTAGTGAATGGTTCTACATGCAGTCGAACGGAATTTTTTACTTATGGCGTTATTCAAATGGGATTGGGCATTTTAAGTCAGGAGATGAATTCTTCAAACATTATGTTTAGTGACAGCACAGAGGAAGTGAAGAGAGAATGAATGAAGTATATGATGGCGCTGGAAGTGAAATGGTACAGTTCCTTACAGGGTTGTCTCAGCAATGAAGTATACATTTAACTTATTAGAAAAATCGTTAATTGAAGCAATGAAAGATAATAAAAAAATTGCTCAATTTTATAAAACTTTAATGAATAGCAATTTATGGCTAGTTGTTAGCTCAGAGCATGTAGCATCAGATATATTAATTGCTGAGCACTACGTTCAGACGATGAAAAGTGCAGCGTATCGATATTTACCTGTTTTTTCGTCAAAATATCCGATTGAACAGATGCTAAAAGATGAAAAGACCGTATGCGTATCATTTAAGGATATGCTGCCTGTATTAAATGAAGAAATAGCGATATTACTTAATCCTGACACGCCTCTCTCAAAATTATTCATCCCGGAAGAAATAAGAATGTTAAAAGAAGATCAAAATTATTTTAAGCAGTAGCCAAGGCGATAACAAGCGCATGTGCTTGTTCCAAGCATGTCTAAATCTTAAATAAGTAGGATATATATAGGCAGGGCCTTAAACAGGCTGCTGCTTTTTTATTACTAGTAAATAGTTCTATAGATAATGAGAGTAAATGTAATTTAATAGTCTTATAGTTTTTATTTTCCTTTAAATAGGTACCTATAGATCAGATGGAAAAGATTTAAATGAGAACAAAATCTTGGTTGTACAGGTTTTATTTGCATTTTTAGGGGTATTTGTAGATACATATTCTCATTTTTGGAGGCTTTTGCAAGTAACCTTTGACCTTGTCACTAGAGTTTCTTACAATAATAGTAAATATATAAACCGAAGGAGAGATATGTATGTCAGGAATTATTCGCGTAACACCAGCAGAGCTTCGCGACATGGCAGGACGCTATACTAACGAAAGCGGCCAAGTTCAAGAATTAGTAAGCCGTCTTGATACAATGAAAAATCAACTTCAAGATATGTGGGAAGGTGCTTCAAGCGAAGCGTTTGCTGCTCAATACGAAGAATTAAAACCTTCTTTCGTTGAAATGTCTAACCTACTTACAAAAATCGCTAAGCAATTAGACGACTCTGCAAATGTTCTTGAAGATACAGATAACCAAATCGCTAGCCAAATCCGCGGTTAACTTCATCTAATAATCTAAGTGAAGTAATAAAAGGAGCGCCCCATTCTCAAAAGATGAAGGCGCTTTTTCTATGTTTTGAGGTGATGAAACCCTATGTATATAGAAGTAACAGTAGACTTAAAGCACTATACAGGTGAGCGGTTCAATTTGCGACTATCAAACTATCATTCAATCAAAAAAGTAGTCGAGATCGTTTGGCAAGCTAAAAAGATTACTCAATCACCAAAGGACGGTGCGTGGATACGTATTTCAAATAAAAATCTTATTTTCTCGGGAAATGAGACGATGATTAACTGCGGCATTACCACAGGTGATTGTATCGAAATTCTCTAAAGGAGTCTATTAGAATGTCAGAGAAGAAACCGACTTACTTAGAAGAACAGCTCGAAGCTGTAATGACACGTCATAATAATGAATATACGTTTGTTTTTCAAAAAGAAAAAATTAGACTTGATCGTTCTATTGAAATTGAAATGTTAAAGGATGTAAACACGGCTTTTCAAAAAGAAATCATGATGAGCGATGATGAACTTAAAATAACAATTAAGCCTACCTCTGAATTTCAACCTTTTACAGCATTAAGGGGAAAAGAAGAACAGCAAAAGTGGCTGTTTGCAGATCAGCTTATCAAAAAAGTAAAGCAGCATTCTTTTTCAAGGCTGCATTTGTTGATTTGTCCAGAAAATATCATTTTTGATAAAAGTTTAAGTTCTGCTTTTTTACATTATGGAGTGAAAGAAAGTTTACCTCCTTATGAGCCTAACGAGGAACAAAGCTTTCAGGAGTTAAAGGCTACGATAGCGGCCGCCGTTGACTCATCGCATACATTTGAACAGTATTTTAAGTTATATGAGACCTTGCAATTAAAAGAAGACGCTAAAAAAATAATGCATATCAGCAATGAGGAAGAGTTGAGTCAATTTGTTCAGCATAAGCTAACCCAAATTGAAAAACATCAAAAGACACTTGTTCAACTTCCTCAAAAGCGCTGGACCATTTTTAAGTTTTCGTCTGTCGGTATACTTGTCTTATTAATTCCAGCTCTTATTTATACTTTTTATTCTTACTTTTTTGCTCAGCCGAAACAAGAAGCATTTGTAGAAAGCAACGAATATTTTCTTGAAAAAAACTACAGCAAAGTAGTCGATACACTTGAAGATTACGATATCGAAAGCATGCCTAAAATTGTGCAATACGAAATAGCAACTTCCTATCTTGTTAATGAAAAGTTAGGAGAGGAGCAAAAAGCAAATGCTTTAAAGACTATTACGCTTCAGTCAGATCCTCAGTACTTTGCCTATTGGTTTTACATTGGCCGAGGAGACAACAAAAAAGCGCTAGAAGTTAGCAGGTTGTTAGAAGAACGCTCGTTAATTATTTATGCACTAATGAAATACGAAGGTCAGCTAAAGACAGACAACGATTTAGCGGCTGATAAAAAGCAAGAAGAGCTTGATAAAGTAGCGAATGAACTTGAAGAATTTAAGAAGGAAAATGATCAGCAAGAAGCGGAAGCAGCCAAGCAGCAAGAAGAGAAACAGACTGAGGAAGCACAGGCGGCCAAGCAGGAGGAAGAAGAACAGAAAGCTGCAGAAGCTGAGAAAAAGAAACAAGAAGAGCAAAAAAAACAGCAGGAAAATCAATCGAAGTAGGGAGGTAGTTGTATGAATATGCTTTGGATAGTTAGTGGGCAAACGTATCAGCAGCTGCCTATAGATTTTAAAACCTTTCGCCAAGCAACGGTTGGAAACACTCAGCATCAAAATTTTACTTTTTCCTATCCGTTTGAGAAAGGGCAAATGACGCTGTCATCTGAAAAGAACGGCCGGCTCTTGATTTCTTACGGAGAAGAAAGGATAGCAGAGCTATCTGTTTCTGAGTCGCTTGTATGGCGAGAACAAGGACAGGTTTTAACCTTTGCCCTTACAGAGACGGCTGTTAAAGAAGCTGTCTATTATATTGATTACGGATCAGAAGTCTCGTTTTCCACAAGTGATGAAGCAGCTGATGTGTATCAGCAGAAAGAAAAGTGTGTAGTAGAGCCAAAAGAAGGATTTTACTTATCAAGGATAAATGGAAAGTGGAAGGTCTTTTATAATCAAGAACCGCTTTATCTTAATGGGCACCGACTAAAAGAGAATAAGAACCTTCAGCCCGGAGATCTTATTTTATGGTCTTCTATGACGATTCAATTGATCGAAAAAGATTTGCTGAAGATTCAAAGCTACTATGATTATGCATCTAAGCTTCCAGCTACGGCACAACCTATTTCTGAAATGAAAAAGAAGTACCCGATTTATAGACGGACACCCCGCATGATATATGATTTGCCTAATGATAAGGTGAGCTTGTCCTTTCCGTCCCAAGACAATGATGAAAATAACCGAAGCTTATGGCTTACCATTTTACCGCCATTAGTCATGCTTTTAGTCATGGGTACGGTATCGATTATTCAGCCCAGGGGAATTTTTATTATTATATCTGTCATGATGTTTACGACCACGCTGATTGTATCTACCGTTCAATATTTCAAAGATAAAAAACAGCGCAAGAAGCGCCAAGAGCGTCGTCGTCGAATTTATACAAAGTACTTAGAGAATAAGCGTGAGGAATTACAAGAACTAGTATCAGTTCAACGAGATGTATTATCTTATCATTTTCCAACGTTTGAACGAATGAAATATTTAACAGAACAGATTTCCGATCGAATTTGGGAACGAACTGTTGAAAGCAGTGATTTCTTACAGGTGCGTCTTGGAAAAGGAACAGTTCCTGGAAGCTACCAAATTTCTTTGAATAGCGGAGATATGGCTAATCGAGAAATTGATGATTTGTTGGAGCAGTCTCAGCACATGGAAAAGGTCTATCGAGAAGTCAAAAATGCCCCTGTTACCGCTCATTTAGGTTTAGGCTCTATTGGTCTGGTAGGAAAGATGAAAACGGTGAAGAATGAACTGCACCAGCTTGTAGGACAGCTGGCATTCTCCCACAGTTATCATGATGTGAGATTCGTATTCATTTTTGATGAAGAAGAATATAAAGAGTGGGAATGGATGAAATGGCTTCCTCATTTTCAGCTGCCGCATTCTTTTGCAAAAGGTTTCATTTATAATGAACAAACGAGAGATCAGCTTTTATCTTCTATTTATGAAATGCTGAGAGAACGCGACTTAGATGAAGCAAAAGGGGAAGGGGTTTTCCTGCCTCACTTTGTTTTTATTATTACAAATCAGCAGTTAATCGCAGATCACGTTATCTTAGAGTATTTAGAAGGGTATCACCCTCATCTTGGGTTCTCTACGATATTTGCGGCAGAGACGAAAGAAAGCTTAACGGAGCACGTTCACACACTCGTTCGTTATATTAACGAATCTGAGGGGGATATATTAATTCAAAAGCAAAAAGCTGTGAATATTCCATTTCAGCTTGATAAACACACGCTTGATTATAATGAAAGATTTGCAAGGATGCTGCGGACATTGGATCACCAAGTTGGCATGACCAACTCAATTCCGAATAGCGTTTCATTCTTAGAATTATTTAAAGCAAGAGAAATTGGTGAGCTGGATATCGTGCAAAGGTGGCACAGCAATGAATCAGCTAAGTCGCTAGCCGTTCCAATTGGTTTAAAAGGAAAAGAAGATATTGTTGAACTAAATCTTCACGAAAAAGCTCATGGCCCTCATGGGTTACTTGCAGGTACGACGGGGTCAGGGAAAAGTGAATTTTTACAAACGTACATTCTTTCTCTAGCGGTGAATTTCCACCCCCATGAAGTCGCATTTTTATTGATTGACTATAAGGGCGGAGGAATGGCTCAGCCGTTTAAAAACATGCCTCACCTGCTTGGAACCATTACAAACATTGAAGGAAGTAAGAATTTTAGTACAAGAGCCTTAGCTTCTATTAAAAGTGAATTAAAGCGACGCCAACGCTTGTTTGATAGATATGAAGTCAATCATATTAATGACTATACAGATTTATATAAGCAAGGTATGGCAGAAGAACCTCTGCCTCACTTATTCTTAATCTCGGATGAATTTGCTGAGTTAAAAAGTGAAGAACCAGAGTTCATTCGCGAATTAGTCAGCGCGGCGCGCATTGGACGTAGTCTAGGCGTTCATTTAATTTTAGCAACACAAAAGCCAGGCGGTGTTATTGACGATCAAATTTGGAGTAATGCGCGCTTTAAAGTAGCGTTAAAAGTCCAAGATGCCGCTGATAGTAAAGAAATCTTAAAAAATGCGGACGCTGCTTCCATTACGGTGACGGGTCGAGGCTATCTGCAGGTTGGAAATAATGAAGTGTATGAACTGTTTCAGTCAGCTTGGAGCGGCGCGCCGTACATGGAAGATACGTATGGGGCTGAAGATGAAGTAGCCATTGTAACAGATCTCGGGTTGATTCCTTTATCTGATGTATCTACTCAGCAGACGTCATCTAAACAAGCGGAAGCAGAAATTGATGTTGTGGTGCAAAAAATCGAACAAACGCAGCAGGAATTAGGTATCAAAAAACTAAATAGTCCATGGCTGCCGCCTCTTAAAGAGAGATTGCTTCGCAGTGAGTACAAAGAGAAGCGAGACGGCGTATTCCCAATAGGCTTGATTGATGAACCTGAAAAGCAAAGTCAAACGGTATATAACTATCAGCTGATGGACGATGGAAACATTGGTATATTTGGTTCGTCAGGATACGGTAAATCGTTTACAGTCATGATGTTGCTTCTTAGTCTAGCTGAAAGACAGAGCCCGGAGCAGCTTCATTATTACATTTTTGACTTTGGAAACGGCACGCTGCTGCCGCTTCGTCAGCTGCCTCATACGGCAGAGTATTTCTTAATGGATCAAATACGTAAAATTGAAAAATTCATGACGATTATCAAACAAGAAATCGCAAGGCGAAAGCAGTTATTTCAGCAGCAGGAAGTTAGCAATATCAAAATGTATAATGCTCTAAGTTCAGAAGAGCTTCCTCTAATTTTTATCACGATTGATAATTTTGATCTGGTCAAAGAAGAAATGCAAGATCTAGAAATGCAGTTCACACAGCTTGTGCGTGACGGCCAGTCGTTAGGAATTTATATGATCTTTACCGCGACGCGCGTGAATTCTATTCGTCAGTCACTTATGAATAACTTGAAAACGAAAGTTGTTCATTATTTAATGGATCATTCAGAAGCGTATTCTATTTTAGGACGTACGCCGTATGCGCTAGAGTCTATTCCAGGCCGGGCTATTATCAAAACGGATCAACCTTATTTTGCGCAGCTGTTTTTACCTGCGGAAGGAAAAGATGATTTTGAAATTTTTGATGCAGTTAAGCTGCACATTCAACGATTAAAGAATCAATATGCTGATGCTATTCTTCCGGAGCCGGTGCCAATGCTGTCATCGAAACTTGTACTTGCCGAGTTTATGACGGACAGAAAAGTTATTCGGGAAAAAGGAGTTATTCCTCTTGGGTTAGATGAAGAGTTTGTTCGACCGGTGCATATGAATTTTACGAAAAATAAGCATTGTATCGTCATGGGGCAGACGCAAAAAGGAAAGACAAATGTAGTGAAAGTCATACTGCAAACAGCGCTTGAACAAGGCGTGAAGCAAATCGGACTATTTGATTCGGTTGACCGTGGTTTATCAAGCTATGCAGCTGAAGAGCAAGTCGTTTACATGGAAACAAAAGAACAGATCGTCGACTGGCTTGACCTAACCGAAGAGCGATTGCAGCGACGTGAAAATAAGTATTTGGAAGCGGTGCAGGAAGGAACAGTACACAGCCTTTCATTTGCCCCGATCATGCTTGTAGTAGACGGATTTGTACGATTCCAGCAAAACTTAGACAGTGTCTTGCAAGATCGCATTACAAAATTGATGAAAAATTATAGCCACCTGGGCTTTAACTTGATTGTTGCTGGGAACAACAATGAGTTTTCAAAAGGATTTGACGCGTTAACAACAGAAGTGAAGCAAATTGGCCAAGCCGTGTTGTTGATGAAGAAAACAGAGCAAAGCTTATTTACACTTCCTTATGACCGAAAAGAAGCCGACGTTAATCCTGGCTTCGGTTATTATATTAAAAGTGGAAAAGAAATAAGAATTCAAATCCCGCTATGTGTAAGTGAAAGGAAGATCTTAACATGACCGAACAGCGTAAGTATACACTTAAAGTCATATTAGCTGTTGTTTTAATTTTGGCTCTTCCTTCTTTCTTTTTCCAGTATATTGGAGACAACCCGCTGCAAGTCACAGAAAACTCAACAAGAACGATTGCGGTTGTTAACGAAGATAATGGAGTAAAAGAAAATAGTGAAAAAGCGATAGAATTTGGGGAAAAAGTGACTCCTCTTTTACAGGAGGGGTCGGATTATCAATGGACCGTACTTGGACGAAGCGCAGCTACAAGCGGTTTACAGAATGGGAAATATGATGCGGTTATCTATATTCCCTCGACTTTCTCACAAAATATTTTATCGTATCAGGAAAAAAAGCCAGAAAAAGCTACTTTAGAATATAAAGTTCAAAGTCAGCTTAACGCAGTTAATAAGGAAAAAGTAGTAGGGGAATTAGAAGATGCTACTACAAAGGTTAATAATGAAATGTCCTCTTTGTACTGGAGTTATGTATCACAGGAAGTGGATAAGGTACGCGGACAGTTCGATAAAATTCTAAATAAAGAAATCGCCTTTCAAAAAACAATGGTCGCTTTTTATAAACCGAATTCAAAAGATTTAGCAGGCGAATTAAATGATCAAAAGAAAATTCTTCAGCAAATCCAAGATAATGTAAATAAAGCAGAAAAAGGTTCTAGCGACAGACAAGGTGATGTAGAACAGGTCGAAAAGAATTTAAACAGCTTCATTGAATATGTAAATCAATATCAAACATATCAAGAAACACAGAAACAAATGCTTGAAAAAACGCAGGCTCAAAGCGTTGCTGCGATTCAACAAGAGTTGTCTTCCCTTGAATCTAATCAGCCAAGCTCTAAGCAAAATTTTAATGAGCAGGCCAATCAAGTGTTTAGTGGCTTATCTTCCATTCAACAGCAGCTGGATCAAAATCAAAAAGCCGTTGGAGAACTTGGAGATCAACAAGCAGATAACGTCAGTGAACAAGAAAAAGCTCTGCAAGATTTGAACGGCCAAATAGTCAGTTCATACAAACAGCAGTCTGAGCAAACAACCCTAAACCAAATTGAAAGTAAGCTAAAGCCGCTTCGTGCACAGCTAGAGACAGCTTCATCAAATGAAGGTGGCGGAGGCTCAACGGATTCAGGGGAAAGTGATGGAGCTCAGCCAGACCCTAATCAAGGCGGAGAGACGCCAACAGACCCTGGAGAAGGTGGCGGAACTCAGCCAGATCCTAATCAAGGTGGAGAGACGCCGACGGATCCTGGAGAAGATGATGGAACTCAGCCAGATTCCGGTCAAGGCGAAGGAACGTCAGAACCAATTCAAGTGGATTTATCTCAGCAAACAGCAAAGCTTGATGATATATCAAAAGGGCTTGAAGACCTAGAACAGCAGCTCCAAGGAATGGTAAATGAAACACCTGAAACACCTGAAGCGCCTGAAGCATCTGAAGCACCTGAGGGAACAGAAACGACTGAAACACCGGACACACCGGACACATCAGGTACATCCGATGCTGTGAAAAGCGCGCTTGAAAAAGTGGCTAATCTGAAAACACAGGTACAAGCAGTCAAAGATGAGCTGCAAAATGTAACCGTTCAGCCTGAAACTTCAGGAGAAAATACGGATGCGCTGAAGCAGAAAATTGCCAGCTTGGAAGCAGACATTGAGTCTTTGACAGCACAGAAAAACAAAGCAGAGAAAGACTTAGAAGAAGCAACCAAGTCGTCGAGCAGTCAGATTGCTAAGCTTCAAGAAGAAAATGAACGATTAAAAAAAGAGAATGAAAAGTTGAAAGAAGACGGCAAAAAGCCTTCTAAAGGTAGTGTGGATGTAGAGAATCTCATTACGATGATTAAAAACAAAGAAGATAAAATCTTATCTTCTCCAAACCTTTCAGCTTCTCGAAAGGAAAAGCTGAGCAATACATTCTCAGGTAAGATTCAAAGCAGCAGTGCCGAAGATCTGCTAAAGTACTACGGTGATTTATCGCAGTATGATTTGACTTTAGCTCAAGTAGGAAATACAGACATACAGAACAGCGTCCTTAACAATGACTCTATTAAAGGAAGTTTGCAGCAGGCGTTAGCTGGAACCGTCTCTTCTCAAGACGCGCGTAAGCAAATCCAACAAAACCTGTCTCTAACAAAAGAAGAGTTAGCACAGTTCCAAAATTCAGTGAAAGATTTTGCTGATCAATATGGACAAACAGTTGATGCTGAACAAGCATCTATTATGGAAGAGCTGTCAGCTATTCAAGAAAAAGCAAATGCAATGAATCAAGAGCTTCAATCTAGCGCAGGTGAAGATCAAGCATTAGAAAAGAAAGAAGCTCCGGACGTAACAGGCTTAATGACGCTGCAGCAAAGCATGGGTCAAGAGTTGAAGGGAATGAACGAACTCATTTCATCTTTAGGTGAAAGACAAGCTAATGTTGTCACATACACAGATGAATTGCAGAAGCGTGTAAATGAAGTCCAGGATAAAGCTGACACGCTTAACAGCAAGTGGGCCCAAAACGTGGATTCAACGAAGTTGGTTCGCGGCCAGGTATACCGTTTGTTAAATAATACATTAGTAGATGGACAGAATAATGATTACGTTTATCATTATTTAGCGAATCCTCTTCAAGTAAGCGGTGAAGTGCCGGCTGAAAAAGTAAAAGAGGTTCCACCGGTTGTCATTTTAGTTATTATCTTAATCAGCAGCTTACTAATTGGCTATTTCAGTCAATACTACCGACACGCACCTATGCTTGTAAAAGGTACGCTGTTTGGGTTATTAAATTTGATTGTGGGATTAATGGTAAGTATTTTTAGCCTTAATATTTATTCATTATCGGGAGACCGGGCAATGGAATGGTCAATCTTTACGATCGTCTTATTGCTTGCTTCATCTACACTCGTACGCATTGCTTTCTTATTAGGAAGCTTCGCTGGATGGGTGACGACAGTAGGGTTGATTTTATTTTATATTACCCCGCTTCTTAACTTATCTATGCCAAACTTTAATTACGAAGATCCAGTATCTAAGGTATATATGTCAATTCAATATGATACGCAGTCTCTATTTGGACAGGCGCTTATTGTATTACTGGGGATGACTGCCGTTTTAAGTGTTCTACCATCTATTATTCGTGCTTTAAAGACGACTAAAGAGGTTGAAAATGATGAAACCTATAGTGCTTAATAAGAAGATTGGAAGTATTGTTCTTATTTTTTCACTTCTTTGTTTCCCTATAGCAGCAGCGGCCGAAGCTGATGACGGAAACGTTGAAGAGATTAAACCAAATGTATATAAAGATGATCCGATTAACTTGGACCCCGAATCTTTGCTGGAAAACAAAAAAGAAGTAGGAAATATTCCGGAGGAAATAAAGGATCTTACATTTGAAAAAGAGGAAGATGCAGAGAAAGAGAGCTTAAAAGAAAGTCTTTTTGCGAACGCATCAGCTGAAGATAATACAATTTCTGCGAAAGCAAAAGAATATAACTTGTTTTCTTCTAAAAACACTTCTTACAAGAAAGATCGAACAGAACAAACTGCTCCTGAAAAGTCATCAGACCTACAATGGTTTTATTTATTATTGATTGGTGTGGGGGTTGTTGTATTATTTGCGGTTTTAATACCGCGCATTAGTCCTCAGCCTTCTGTAAAAAAATGAAAAAACCTCGCTGTTAATCAACAGCGAGGTTTTTGCGTATAGACGTAAATTTACAGGCGGCGGAAGCCTTCTTCAAACAAATAATCTTCTGCTTCTTCGTAAGATAGAAATGCTGCCTCTAAATTCAAGCCAGAATAAACATTCCACAGGTCATCTTCATGAACAAGTAAAAGCGTTGCATTGTCTGGGCCGTTCCAGCGCTGTTCATTTCCATTCCCTACAATAGCTTCTTCTCTAGCGGTATCAGGAAGGGTAGACAAAGATTCAATAGAAGCTTCAATAATTGAGCGAAGCTCTTCTTCAGTATAATCACGGATATTCACAAGACCTTTGTCATTTGTTTCATATCCTTTTAAAAACCCTGCATATACAAATCCATTTCCGTTAGGGTGCAGATGATGCACAACAACCGTTTTATCGTACACGCTTTCTTCATAATGAAAATTCACGCGTCCTAAAGATACATCTTTTCGATGCAGCTCTGGAAACGATGAAATAATAGCTAATTTTTCGTCAAAACTAAGCATAGACAATCCTCATTTCTATTTAAATCATTTCATTTTCTGAAATGGTATAAGCTCTTTTACGATTCGGTTGATTATACCATATATAAAGAAAGACACATAATGCTTTTTCCAGTGTGGACTTTTAAAAATATAACCCTTCGCATAAAGTGGTCGTCACTGTAAAGAAGAACACATCTTTTTCACTATAAAACTTAACAAAAAACAGGCAGGGAATTCACAGTGAAAAAATAATATAAAGAGGTGGAAGGAAACGAGTTTTCAAACCTATCATTAGGAGGAATAAAAAAGTGAGATTATATGCTCTGTGTAAAAAAACATGGGTAATGTCCCTGCTTGTTTTTGCTCTTGTAGTGAGCTTAACTCCTGTTAGTCAAGCAGCTGCATCTTTATCTGTGTCACAAGCTCTTGAAAATCAAAACAATAGTGTACAAGCTGTTAAAGGATATGTAGTAGGTCAACCTACAGGCACATCTACAGTTATTACGAGCAATTACCCAAACGATTATGCACTTGCTCTTGCTGACAGTTCAAATGAAACCAATACAGACAAAATGGTATACGTTCAAATTCCTTCGAATTTGCGAAGTACATTTGGACTTCAAAGTCACTCGGAGTTAAAAGGGAAAATTCTTACTGTTACGGGCACACTCACTCCTTATTTTTCACACCCAGGAATAAAATCAGTTACTTCTATCAGTACAGAAACAGGAGGGACTGATCCTACTCCAGACCCCACAGAGCCAACCGTTCCAGTCGAAGACTATTATCGTACCGCAGCTGGAAAAACAGGAAACACCTTAAAAACAGAGCTTCATAACATTATTGATCATCACACAGAACTGTCGTATTCAGCCGTATGGGAAGCGTTAAAGAAAACGGATGAAGATCCAGCTAACGCAAATAACGTTATTTTGCTCTACACGGGGCGTTCACAGGCTAAGAGTACAAATGGAGGCGGAGTGGACGATTGGAATCGTGAGCACGTCTGGGCAAAGTCTCACGGGGATTTTGGAACAGCTATGGGACCTGGAACAGATCTTCATCATTTACGTCCAACCGATGTATCTGTAAATAGTACGAGAGGAAACTTAGATTTTGATAACGGAGGGACGGAACATAGCGAAGCACTCGGAAATTATTTTGACAGTGATTCATGGGAACCTCGAGATGAAGTAAAAGGTGATGTGGCTCGTATGCTGTTTTATATGGCCGTGCGCTATGAAGGTGATGTAAGTGATGAGCCTGACTTAGAACTTAATAACGCGGTGAATAATGGCACTGCTCCTTATCATGGGAAATTATCTGTGCTTCTTCAATGGAACGCCCAAGACCCAGTAGATGATCGAGAACGACGCAGAAATGATATTATTTATTCAGACTATCAGCATAACCGCAATCCATTTATTGATCACCCTGAATGGGTAAACGAGATTTGGAACTAATAAAGATGGCGTCCTGGCAGGGCGTCTTTTTTTATAAAAGAAAAAGGAAAAACCCAAGATCCGCCGAATACCTATAGGTGATTTTGAAAAATGGAGGGAAGATATGAAACAGCTATGTAAAAAAGGATTGGCTTTCGTTTTGATGCTTATTTTTGTTAACGCTTTCATTTTGAATCCGATTAACGGAGCGGCTGCCGTAGATGGTAAATCAATGAATGCGGGTTATAAAACTTACTTAATGGCGCCGTTGAAAAAAGTAACAGACTATACAACATGGGAAGCGTTTGAGAACGATTTGCGCAAAGCGAAACAAAATGGATTTTATGCGGTGACAGTAGACTTCTGGTGGGGAGATATGGAGAAAAACGGCGATCAGCAGTTCGATTTTTCCTATGCTCAGCGCTTTGCTCAAGCTGCTCGTAATGCAGGTATAAAGATTGTTCCAATTATTTCCACTCATCAGTGCGGCGGTAATGTTGGAGATGATTGTAACGTTCCGCTTCCGTCTTGGGTATGGAACTTAAAAAGTGATGACAGCCTTTACTTCAAATCTGAAACAGATACGATAAATAAAGAAACGCTAAGCCCGCTTGCAACCGACGTTATTTCTAAACAATATGGAGAGCTTTATACGGCATTTGCGCAAGCGTTAGCACCTTATAAAGACGTGATTGCTAAAATCTATTTATCCGGAGGCCCTGCAGGTGAAATTCGTTATCCGTCCTATACAGCAGCAGACGGAACCGGCTATCCGTCTAGAGGGAAATTTCAAGTGTATACGAACTTTGCCAAAAGCAAGTTTCAATCATATGCTTTGACAAAATACGGTTCACTCGCCAGCGTTAATCAAGCATGGGGCACCAATTTAACCTCTGCATCGCAAATTTTACCGCCATCAGATGGCTATCAGTTCTTAAAAGATGGTTATTCAACAGTTTATGGAAAAGATTTCTTAGCATGGTATCAAGGGGCTTTGGAAGATCACACAAAACGTATTGGACAGTTAGCTCATCAGGCTTTTGATGCCACCTTTAACGTACCAATCGGTGCAAAAGTGGCGGGAATTCATTGGCAGTATAATAATCCCACGATTCCTCATGCTGCAGAAAAACCTGCTGGATATAATGATTACAACGCGCTTTTAGAAGCGTTTAAAACAGCTAAATTAGATATAACGTTTACGTGCTTAGAAATGACGGATAGCGGAAGTTATCCGGAATATTCTATGCCAAAGACGCTTGTACGCCAAGTAGCGGGTATTGCGAATGCAAAAGGAATTGTTTTAAACGGGGAAAATGCTTTAACTATAGGCAGTGAAGATCAATATAAAAAAGCAGCTGAAATGGCCTTTAACTATAATTTTGCAGGATTTACTTTGCTTCGTTTCTACGATGTCATTAACAATGATACGCTGATGGGGCAATTTAAAAATACGCTGGGCGTTACACCAGTTGCGCAAACGGTTGTAGTAAAAAATGCGCCAACTACGGTAGGAGAAACGGTTTATATTGTTGGAGACAGAGCTGAGCTAGGTCAGTGGGATACGTCCCTTTATCCAATTAAATTAACATACAATTCATCTACAGCTGATTGGAGAGGCACCGTTTATTTTCCTGCCAGTCAAAGTGTTCAATTTAAAGCAATCGTGAAGAGAGCTGATGGCTCGTTAAAAGCATGGCAGCCTGTACAGCAATATTGGAGCGTGCCGTCGGCAACAACGACTTATACAGATAATTGGTAAAACAAAGCCGCATAGCATTTGTTATGCGGCTTTGTTTTGAACATAAAAATTATTTCCAGTTAGTTTCAATAAATTCATCTCGGCCGGACTTAGCGCGGTCTTCTTTATAGTGCTTTGGATTTTTCTTGTGGAAATCTTGATGATACTCTTCAGCTTCATAAAACGTAGAGGCAGGAAGAATGCTTGTCACGATTGGTTTTTTAAAACGTCCGCTTTCCGCGACCTCTAGCTTCGTCTCTTCAGCTGCTTGTTTTTGACTATCGTTATGGTAAAAAATTGCTGTTCGATACTGCGAGCCGCGATCTTGGAATTGACCTCCATCATCTGTTGGATCGATTTGTGGCCAATAAAGATCTAATAAACGTTTGTAGGGAAACACTTCAGGATCAAATGTGATTTGAACCACTTCGTAGTAACCGCTTGTTCCAGATTTTACTTGCTCATAAGTAGGGTTATCCACAGTTCCCCCCATATATCCTGACACAATGCCGTGAATACCTTCTAGCTCTTCAAAAGGTGTAACCATACACCAGAAACATCCACCTGCAAATGTAGCTTTTTCCATACGTAATCCCTCACTTAATCCGTTGTTATGAATGGTATTATAACAAATTTATATTGAAACAGCTAGAAAAGGGTTTGTAGGTTGTGTAAAAGCTGTGGATAAAGATAAATATCCACAGCTTTTACACAATCAACTAGGCTGTTTTGAAGATTGAAAAATGAAGGAGAGAATAAAGAAAAAATGATAGAATAGATGAGGTGTATATATCGATGTAGAAGAGATTGGGCGACAGAATTACAATTTACACGCAGTACTTTAGAATGCTGATAGCATCTGGATAAATAAAATTAGTATGTGAGTAATAAGAGGTAAGAAGCAGCATATTCATGCTGTTAAATAAATATACAAAGATAATAGGAGAGTTGAATATGTTACAAGATAATCTCATCCTAGAGCACTATGGATTAAATGAATTAAATTTTGATACGATCAAAAGCTACCGGGATCGATTTGCTGAAGTAAAACCAGCCCATCCTTGGAATGCGCTTGAAACAAAAGAGTTTTTATACAAAGTAGGAGCATGGGGAAAGGTTAGAGATACCCATAAAGAAGGAGTTACGCTCGCAGGCCTGCTTTTATTCAGTGAAGAACGGATTATCACAGAAGTTTTACCACAATACTTTTTAGAATACCGGGAAAGTAAAGGGGATGAAGAATGGACAGAGCGTTTTACCTCTCAAGACGGGACGTGGTCAGGAAATATTTTTGATTTTTATTTCCATATTCATGAAATTGTTCGTAATAACGAACCGCAGCCGACAATCGCTTCCTCTTTAACAGAAGCTTTAATCAATATGCTTATTCATGCGGATTATAATGGCGAGGGCGGCGTTATTTTAGAAAAGCAACCTTCACATTACGTTTTTTCTAATCCAGGTCTTTTGTTAGTACCTGCAGATTCCGTTTTTAGCAACACCGTTAGTCAGCTTCGAAACCCAAATATCGTTAAGTTATTCAGTTTACTAGGGCTATGTGAACGTTCGGGCTCAGGCTTGAAAAAAGTAAAGCAAAATTGGAGTTTACATCATTATAAAAAGCCTTCTATTGATCAAGATGTTTCTATGCATCGTACGGTGGTCACGCTATCCGTGTCCGCTCAAGAAAGACAGGTAAGTTCTTCTGAAAAAGACACTTATACCACGTCTGTAACTGATTCGGGAAATAATTTTAAAAGTGTCGAAAAATATCAAAACATACCTGAAAACAATGTCGAAATTAACTCCTGTAATAAAAATGAAGACTCCTATAATAAAGGTTTAGTAGAGGAGTTAAACTCATATAATAACGATAATAACTCCTATAATAAAGAAGGAAACTACTATAATAGTAAGTTAAACTCATACAATAACGATAATATCTCCTATAATAATTATCAAAGCTCCTATAATAAAGAACCTGAAGATGATTCTTCTAATTCAGTTAATGGTGAGGATATTGATACGAAGCTATGGGATATTGCAGCGCTGGCTCGTGAAAAAAAACGGCTTTCGCCGAATCAGATGGAACATATTATTCTTGAGTTATGTAAAGAAAAACCGCTAATGCTTAAAGAGTTTGCTTATTTACTAGAAAGAACGCCGGATGGAGTACGTAATAATTATTTAACAAAGCTATTACGAAAAGGACAATTACAGTTGAAATATCCAAATCAGCCAAACCATCCAAAGCAGGCATATTTATTCCATAAGAAAGATATAGAGAAGTAAATGAAGCAGCCGCTAGAACAAATAAAGATTAGGCTTAAAAAATTGATGAGGGCGAGTTTGCTGAAGGCTACAGATCCAAGTGAGAAATTCACCATAAAGTTGCCAAGCTGCCAGACTCTCTTTATATGAGTTCTGGCTCGTATAAAGGAGGAAGAAGAGTGTGAAAAGCAAGTGCGTTCTTATTTTTCTGGTGGTTGTATGGCTGTTTAATATGGGGAAAGGAATAGGGTGTGAATCAAAGGTGAATGCAGAGATGAATATATCGCTGTCGACGTGGGTGTGGGATACAAAGAAATGGATGCTGAACCAAGAAGCTATCCTCGAAAAGCTTCAAGAAAAAAAGGTGACAAAGGTTTATTTACAAATTGATAGTGATCTTTTACCTTCCATATATAGGCATTTTATCCAACAAGCACGAGCCAAGGGCATAAATGTTTACGCACTTGACGGTGCTCCTTATTGGATAGGGCCTTCTGGTATAGAAGAGCAGGAAGCATTTTTTAATTGGATAACAGCTTACCAAGCAGAAGCAGACGATCAACAGCAATTTTCAGGGATTCATTTGGATGTAGAGCCTTATTTGTATGAAAATTGGAAAAATAATCGAGCGAAAAGTATTCTGCATTATCAATATGTTATTTCTCAAGCCGCTGTACATTCTCATGAGTTACACTTGCCGCTTGCTGTAGATATACCGTTTTGGTTTGACGAAGTTCCCTTCAAAAATAGCAACGGTTCTGGTTCGCTGGGGCGATGGGTTATTCAATACGCTGATGAAGTCACAATTATGGCGTACCGAAACCATGCAGATAAAGAAAACGGTATTGCTGAAATAACGGAAAATGAACGCAAGTGGGGACGTGTACTATCCACTCCGATTGAAATAGGGGTAGAAACGATGGCTTCAGATGAAGGCGAATACATTTCTTTTTCTGCTAAAGGAGAAGAAAAGATGATGCAAGAGCTGGATATGTTGCTTACAGAGTGTCAAGTTGAGAATCCTCCAAGCAGTATAGCTGTTCATCATTTTGATAGCTGGCTACAGATGAAGCCATGACAACGAAAAGACCGCTGCATCGCTGCAGCGGCCTTTTTGGGTTTAGGGAGTATAGATACAATATAGCCATTTTATTAAAGGACTATACATAAAAAAAGTAACCATTTAAAAAATGGCTACTCACACAAAGGGGGGGAACTTAATCTTATCATTCCCACTTTTTATAAAAGATATGCCTCTTTTAACCCGTTTTTTTAAAATAATTTAGTCGTCCAAGATTCGCAGTTCCACACGTCTGTGACCACATCTTGATAAAATTCAGGTTCGTGGCAAATAATTAAGATACTTCCTTTGTATTCTTTTAAAGCTCGTTTTAATTCATCTTTCGCATCTACATCCAAGTGGTTTGTAGGCTCATCCAGTACAAGAATGTTGGTTTCATTGTTAATCAGCTTACATAGACGGACTTTTGCTTTTTCTCCACCGCTTAGAACTTCTACTTTACTTTCAATATGTTTGGTTGTTAAGCCGCATTTAGCTAAAGCTGCACGAATTTCATATTGGGTAAAGTGAGGAAACTCATTCCATGCTTCTTCAATACACGTATTGTAATTAGCCGATTTGACTTCTTGTTCGAAATAGCCAATATGCTGGTAATCGCCTTTTTCTACAGAGCCTGAAATCGGTTTGATTTCTCCTAGAATACTTTTTAAAAGAGTTGTTTTCCCGATTCCATTTGCTCCTACAAGGGCAATCTTTTGACCTCGCTCCATTTTTAAATTCAGTGGCTTAGAAAGCGGCTCTTCGTATCCAATGACTAAATCAGATGTTTCAAAAATTAATTTGCTTGAAGTACGAGCACTCTTAAAGTTAAACTCTGGTTTTGGACGCTCTTGAGCTAGTTCAATTACTTCCATTTTATCGAGCTTTTTTTGACGAGACATGGCCATATTTCGTGTCGACACGCGCGCTTTGTTTCTCGCTACGAAATCTTTTAAATCTGCCATTTCTTGCTGTTGTTTTTTATAAGCTGCTTCAAGCTGCTGCTTTTTCATTTCATATACTTTCATAAAATCGTCGTAGTCTCCTACATAGCGATTTAACTCTTGGTTTTCCATATGATAAATTAAATTGATCACGCTATTTAAAAATGGAAGATCATGAGAAATTAAAATAAAGGCATTTTCATATTCTTGCAAGTAGCGTCGTAGCCACTCAATATGCTGTTCATCCAAGTAGTTTGTAGGCTCATCAAGTAAGAGAATTTCTGGTTTTTCAAGCAATAATTTGGCCAGCAATACTTTTGTACGCTGTCCGCCACTTAAATCCTGTACATCACGGTCTAAGCCGATATCTTCTAATCCTAATCCGCGTGCAATTTCTTCGACTTTTGCATCGATAATGTAAAAGTCATTATTTGTTAAGAGGTCTTGAAGCGTACCGACTTCTTCTAATAGTTTTTCAAGTTCTTCTGGTGATACATCCGCCATTTTCTCATAGAGGCCATTCATTTGAGCTTCTAAATCAAATAAATATTGAAAAGCACTTTTTAGTACATCACGAATAGAAAGCCCGCGCTCTAATGCCGTGTGCTGATCTAAATAGCCAACGCGCACTTTTTTGGACCATTCTACTTTTCCAGCATCCGGTTCTAGCTTGCCTGTAATGATGTTCATAAATGTTGATTTACCTTCGCCGTTTGCTCCAATTAAGCCGACGTGTTCACCTTTTAACAATCGAAATGATACATCGTTAAAAATCGCACGGTCACCAAAACCATGGCTTAGATTTTTTACGTTTAATACACTCATGCTGACACACCTTTTCTTTTAAAATATCTATCGTACGTTTCGTTATAAACAAATTGATTCATAACGATTATAGCGAACTTATATACATAAATCCATATGAGTTTTCTAGCCTTGAACGTCATATAAAATTCACTCGCGTCTTCCTTTCTCTTCATTCATACTATATATATCAATGTAAAAATCCTTCATGACGAAGGGACGGTCATATCGAATTATTCAAATAGAGTATATAGAAGAATAAAAAGGCAGGGGGAAAAGAAATGAACATTCATACCATACTAGTGGCAGGAAGAATGCATAAAGAGTTGCAGGAGATAATCAAACAAAAGCAGCTGTCTCAGACGTTTCGATTTATGGAAGAGAAAGACGTTACAATGGAAGATTTAAACTGGGCTGACGCGCTTTTATCCTTCGGTCCAACGGATTACTTTGAAGGCCATAGCTTCAAATGGATTCATTCTCTCGGTGCAGGAGTCGATCGGTTCTTAGAAAGTGGGAATTGGAAAAAGAGTGTGATGTTAACACGTACGGTTTGTTCATTTGGTCAGCGAATCAGTGAATATTGTCTTAGCTATATGCTAGCTGAACTTCAGCACCACGCACAGTTTCAGCATCAGCAAAAACAAAAGCAGTGGAAAGTGGTGGAGCCTCAGCAGCTTTCTGCTCAAACGGTCATAATTTACGGAACAGGTGAAATCGGCGGACGTCTTGCAGCCATTTTAAAATCTTTTGGTGTACGAGTGATAGGAGTATCTAAAAGTGGAAATGAAAAGCCGTCATTTGATCAAGTGGTCTCGATTTCAAATGAGAGAGACTTGCTAAAAGAAGCTGATTGGATTATTAGTACAATGCCGCTAACGAATGAAACAAAAAGCTACTTTGATCAAAAATGGATGAATTTAGTTGAGAATGCATATTTTATAAATGTTGGACGAGGTGCAACTGTAGATGAAAATGCTTTAGTAGGGGCTATTGAGCAAAAGCGTATTCGAAAAGCGTACATAGACGTGTTTGAGCATGAGCCGTTAACGAAAGAAGCTTTTTGGTGGAATCATTCACATATCATCATAACACCTCATATTTCAGCGGTGACTACGCCTGAAGAAGCCGTAGAGTGCTTTGTTGAAACGCTGCAAAAAGTTGAGCAAGGCGAATTGCCTTCCAACTTGGTTAATATTGAAAGAGGTTATTAAAGCATTATGATGCGCGTTTCCGCTATGAGAATGGTATACTGAAACTTGCTTTTCTTGGACGAAAAGAATGAAATCTGTTCTTCTAGGGGGGAACAAACGTTGAAGCAAGAAGAATTATTTGAACAAGCACGTGTATTTATAGAGACGTGTTACGCTGAACTTGAAAAAAGCGAAGCGGACAAAAACAAGCGATTAAAAGAAATTCATCAGCAAATTATGTCACTCGGACATTATGATCATACATTTGAAGAGTTAGAGCATGGAGCTCGTATGGCTTGGAGAAACAGCAATAAATGTATCGGACGACTATTTTGGCAATCGCTCAATGTATTTGATAAGCGAGAGGCAAGCACAGTTGAAGAGGTAAGAGACGCCTTGTTTCACCATATTGAATATGCAACAAATGATGGGAAAATCCGGCCTACTATTACGGTGTTTAAACCGAAAATGAAAGCAAAAGAGCCGGTTAGAATATGGAATCATCAGCTAATCCGCTATGCGGGGTACGAGACGGAATATGGTGTGATAGGAGATCCTGATTCTGTTGCGTTCACGGTGGTTTGCCAAAAGCTGGGGTGGGAAGGTGAGAAAACTCACTTCGATGTTCTTCCTTTGGTTCTGCAAGTTAATGAAGCATCACCTCGATGTTTTGAGATTCCAAAACATTTAGTGAAAGAAGTAGCTATTACGCATCCAGAACTTCCCGAATTTGAAGACTTACAGTTAAAATGGTACGCTGTCCCGATGATTTCAGATATGAAGCTAGAAATTGGAGGGATTGATTACGTTGCAGCACCATTTAATGGATGGTACATGGGGACTGAGATCGGTGCCCGAAATTTAGCGGATACGTATCGCTATAATCAACTTCCAAAAATAGCTTCTATGATGGGATTGAACATGGATTACAACGCTATGCTTTGGAAGGACAAAGCCCTTGTCGAATTAAACGTTGCGGTGCTTTCTTCTTTCAAACGAGAAGGTGTTAGCATTGTAGATCATCATACGGCTGCTCAGCAATTTCACTTGTTTGAAGAAAGAGAGCAAAAAAATGGCCGGGAAGTGACTGGGAACTGGACGTGGTTAATCCCACCGGTTTCGCCAGCAACCACGCATATTTTTCATAAGCCTTATAAAAATAAAGTATTATCACCAAATTATTTTTATCAAGACGCTGCTTATTAAATGAACAAAAAAGAGAGTACAAATTTGTACTCTCTTATTACAAGTTAATTAATTTTTGTGTTTATCAAGCAAGTTAGCAAGTACATATGTTTTGTACTTTTCCACTTTGCGGCCTTCATGGTTGCGAACTCCCCGTTTTTTAAGTTCCTCAACATACCAGCCTTTGCTTCCTACGTGCATACTCAAACACCCTTTCGTCATTTTTTTAGGATGAACAGAATGAGGTTCATTGTCTGCTCGAATGGAGACATCTTGTCTTTCCAATACGTGCCTCATTGTAACATCTTTTATTTTATGATGAAAGGGAAAAAGGTCGAAAAAACGAGAATGATTTCAGGTGAATTTTAGTTTGTTCATTCCTCGTTTTTTTGAGATAGAAGGAGGAGGTTTAATTCGTCTTTATTTTGGATTAGATCTTCTAATGTATACTGATCTAAAACCTTAATGAAGGCTTGCATGGCTTCATGCAAAACACTTTTTAACTTGCATACGGGGCTAATAATGCAGAAGTTTCCTTCACGGTCAAAACATTCAACAATATGAAAATCTTCTTCTGTTTGACGTACCACTTTTCCAATATTAATGTCTTTTGGAAGTTGAGATAAACGAATACCGCCGTTTCGTCCTCGGATTGTTTCAATTAAGCCAAGCTTCCCAAGCTCGTGAATGATTTTCATAAGGTGGTTTTTTGAAATATTATACGCTTCAGCAATTTCCTTTATATTGCTTAGTTTATTATTATCGCGAACGCCTAAGTATAATAAAACTCGCAGTGAGTAATCTGTATATTGTGTGAGCCTCATCTTTTTACCTCTTCTCTTATCAGCAGCTGATATATCTATAATAGCATGTCTATATCTAAGAAATACAGAAAGAATGCTCTCATTTTTGCAGGAGTGAATTTGTGAACATTTTTTTAAATATGTATATGAAATATATCTTTTTAAGTTGAATATGAGTATTATAAAGATGTATTAAAAATATATCTTTTAAAAATGAATCTTTCGGAGGCGAAAGTTATGAAACAAACAACTATTTCTATTGTAAAAAGTACAGTTCCTGTTTTAGAAAAGCATGGTCAAGCAATCACAACTCGTTTTTATGAAATGCTTTTTGAACAGTATCCTTCTTTAAAAAATGTATTCAACCAAACAAATCAAAAAACAGGACGTCAGCAAATGGCGTTAGCTAATACAGTTTATGCTGCTGCGCAGTACATCGATCGGCTTGAAACGCTGCTTCCAGTTGTGAAGCAAATCGCCCATAAACATCGCAGTATCGGCGTGAAAGCAGAGCACTATCCAATTGTTGGCGAGTTCTTATTAAAGGCAATTAAAGATGTTTTAAAAGAAGCTGCGACCGATGAGATTATGGAAGCTTGGAAAGAAGCTTACGGTGCCATTGCAGACGTATTCATAAGTGTGGAGCAAGAGTTATATGAAGAAACCGAAGAAAAAGGATGGAAAGATTATAAAAAATTAATGGTTCATAAAAAAGTAAAAGAAGCAGAAGACGTGTACTCGTTTTATTTAGTATCACCTGATCAAAAAGCGCTGCCAGCTTTTCTACCAGGTCAGTATGTGAGTGTACGAATTCCTGGTCAAGAGTATTTATCTATTCGCCAGTACAGCTTATCTGGCTATTCAAACCAGCCATACTATAAAATTACGGTAAAACGAGAAAAACAAATGGAAGACGGGGTCGTGTCAACTTATTTACATGATCAATTGAAAGAAGGAGACTTGCTTGAAGTCAGCGTTCCAGCAGGAGACTTTGTCTTAAAAGAAAATAACAAATCAGTATTTATCAGCGGAGGTGTAGGGATTACTCCAATGATGTCAATGCTTCATCAAGCATTGGAAAACAATCAAGAAGTAACATTTATTCACAGTGCTAAAAATGAGCAGTTTCATGCAATGAAACGAGAGCTTCAATCGTTGTCAGAGACATATACGTTTGAACAACACGTTTTCTATAGTCAAGCGCAAACAGATCAGCATGATGAAAACATAACGTATGGTCACTTAACTAAAAAAGAGCTAGCTAAATATGCCGGCGATAAACATGCATATTATTATGTTTGTGGATCCTCTTCATTTACGCAAATGGTGTTAGAAGGCTTAGCAGAAATGGGTATTTCCCAAGAAAATATCATGTATGAATCCTTTGGCCCGAAAATGAGTATGACTCCTTCCGCATAAATGTATGGAAAAAGGGTAAAAAGCTAACAGTAGACAATACTGTTAGCTTTTTTATGGAAGGGAGTTTAAAGATGACAAATAAGCAGTATGACATGGTGGGAATAGGAATAGGACCGTTTAACTTAGGCTTAGCGGCCCTTGCTGAGCCTCTTGATGAAATTGATGCCGTCTTCTTTGATAAAGAAGAGAAATTTGAATGGCATCCGGGCATGTTAATTGACGGCACGGACTTGCAGATTCCGTTTCTAGCAGACTTAGTTACATTTGCGGATCCAACAAGCCCCTATTCGTTTCTAAATTATATTCACAAGCAAAAACGCTTGTATCCGTTCTTTTTCTTTAATCGTTTTGACATTCCGCGTCAAGAATACAACGAGTACGCAAAATGGGTAGCGGAGCAGCTATCTTCCTGCCACTTTTCTTCAAAAGTTGTGGACGTGATACCGAAAAATGAAGAAGAGTATTATGAAGTAAAGGTAGAAACACCTGAGGGAATTCAAACAGTAAATGCTAAACACGTTGTAATGGGAACAGGAAGCATTCCACTTGTGCCTCCGGCTTTTGAAGAAAAGCTGAATGAGCATATTTTACACAGCAGCGGCTATTTACATAAAAAAGAAGAGATGCAAAAAGGAAAGCATGTAACGATCGTTGGGTCAGGACAAAGTGCTGCCGAGATTTTTCTTGATTTACTAGAAGAACAGACTGAACATGATTACCACCTTACGTGGTTTACAAGATCCTCTAATTTTTTTCAGCTTGATCAATCCAAGCTTGCTCAAGAGTTATTTTCGCCAGACTATGTAGATTACTTTCATTCGCTAGCTTTTGAGGAACGTACAAGCACGGTAGAAGATTTAAATCCTTTACGTCACGGAATTGAATCTTCTACCTTAACGAAAATCTATGATTTACTCTATCATCGTTCACTTAAAGGAAGAGTACCCGTTACGATTCAAGCTTCGACTGAAGTAAGTGACATTCATAAAAAAGGCAATGGATATGAGCTGGAATGCAAAGAATTAAAGGCTGAACGCTCTTTTCAATACGAAGCGGATCGTTTGATATTATCCACGGGCTATAAGCCAAAGATTTCGCCGTTCATCGAACGGATAAAAGATGATATCGAATGGGAAGATGACAAGCGTTTCAAAGTCACAAAAGATTACCGGCTTGTCTTTAAACGCCCCCGTCACCACCACTTTTTTACGTTAACTAATATCGAACATTCACATGGATCTGGGGCAACGAATCTTGGTTTATCCGTTCAGCGCAATCAGCGTATTCTGAACGTAATTGCAGGTAGAGATGTGTACCCAGTTCCAGAAGAGACGACCTTCCAGACATTTAATTTGTTTTGAATTTCTGATTTGTAAAAACCTTCAATGTGGTTTTTGATTATTGTAGAAAAGTTTTTTACTCATAAACTATGTTTAAAAGAACAGTGCACGGGTATTTTATTTATAGAACATTAGTACACAAATCAATTAAGGAGTTGCTTAGAATGAGTAAGAAAATTGCAGTATTAGTAACAGATTTATTTGAAGATGTGGAATATACAGATCCAGCCAAAGCCTTTGAAGAAGAAGGCCATACGCTAACAAAAATCGATGTTAAAACAGGTGAAGTAACAGGTAAACAAGGCGAAACAACATTAACAATTGATAAAGCAATTGCGGATGTAAAACCAGAAGATTTTGACGCATTGTTTTTACCGGGAGGTTTCTCACCAGATATCTTGCGTGCGGACGATCAAGTCGTAGCTTTCACAAAATCATTTATGGACGAAGGCAAACCGGTTATGGCTATCTGTCACGGACCACAGCTGCTAATCAATGCTGAAACATTAAAAGGACGTGACGTAACTGGTTTCAAATCAATTGCTATTGATTTGAAAAATGCAGGCGCAAACTTCCATGATAAAGAAGTGGTGGTATGCGGTAATCAACTAGTTACAAGCCGTACACCAGACGATATGGAAGCATTCGTACGTGAATCAGTAAACGTCTTAAAATAAGTAAATAATATTAGTAAAACTTTCTGTAAAAGGCGATAACAGGGTGATTTATCACTCCGTTGTCGCCTTTTTTGTGTGTAACGATTTTGACGAGGAATTTACAGTTATATTACTGCATTAGATGAAGCGGTTTCTAAAAGAATATGAAAACCTTTTACTATCAATAGATAGAAGCCACGTAACACAATTGAAATATTTTTCACATAAATGAAAGTATAATTTTGGTAGCTTAAAAGACGTTGCGAGTTTCATAGTTTTCATGCAACAATGAGGGTGCATCACGAGATTGGCTTGCTACAAGCTTGGATGCGTTGCGGTTTTACAAAAAAACTTTATTATCACATAGGAGGATTTCAAACATGAAGAAAAGGTTTCGTATTGCCACTGTCGCAGGTGCCGTATCATTAGGATTACTAACAGCAGGACAAGCAAATGCAGCAGCTCCTGATTGCAACACTCCAAAACAAATTAATATTAAAGATGCTCAAGCAGCACAAAATATAAATGTAGATGAGCTATTAAAGAAATTTAACGCTCAAGGACAATCTGCTCAAGCAGCAGCTCCACAACAAGAAACACAAGCACCAGATCAAGCTGAAGCAGCTCCACAGGAACAAGCACAAGCACCAGAACAAAGTGAAGAAGCAAAAGCTCCAGAGCAAACACAGCAAAACACAAAAGCTCAACAATCAGAAAATACTGACAAAACAGAACAAACAAAAGATGCTAGTCAATTCGAACAAAAGGTAGTAGATTTAGTGAACCAAGAGCGTGAAAAACAAGGTTTAAAACCTCTAACACTTAATAAAAAATTAAGTGACGTTGCACGTACTAAATCAAAAGATATGATGGACAAAGGGTACTTTGACCACAATTCACCAACATATGGTTCACCATTTGATATGATGAAGCAATTCGGCATTGAATATACAACTGCAGGTGAAAACATTGCAAAAGGTCAGCAATCTCCTGAAGATGTAATGAATGCTTGGATGAATAGTGACGGTCACCGCAAAAACATTCTAAACCCTGATTTCACTGAAATTGGTGTTGGATACGTAAAAGGCGATACTACGTACTGGACTCAACAATTTATCGGTAAGTAATACAAAAAGAGCAGGATATACCTGCTCTTTTTTGCGTTTTTAGCTGTCCAATTTGGGTATAGTAAAGTAAGAACACGTAAAGGAGTGCCTTAAATTGGGACGTATATTAAAAAAAATTTTAGTCGCTGTTTTTCCTATCCTTCTAAAAGAAGGATATCGTCATTATAAAAATCGTAAAGCTCGAACTACGCCGTCTAAAGGGTATAAATAAAAAGGACTCGAAAGAGTCCTTTTTATTTTATGCTTGAACGGGGATATGCTTGAATTCTTTTACGTTAAATAATCCTTTGTCGGTTAATTTTAGACAGGGGATAACAGGTAAGCTTAAGAAAGATAATGTCAGCAGCGGATTGAATTTCTGTGAAATATCAAGCTCATGAAGAGCCCCGTGAAGCTGCTTAAGTAAGCTGTTTACTTCATTGTAAGGGTGAGGTGACATTAATCCTCCGATGGAAAGAGGGAGGGAGCCAATCACTTCATTGCCTTTTACAATAACAATACCTCCGCCGATTTCTTCAATTGCCGCAATTGCTTTTGCTAAATCCTCATCATTTGTTCCTACGGCTACGATATTATGTGAATCGTGAGCAATCGTAGTAGCAATCGCTCCGTTTTTTAACTGAAAGCCTTTTACGATCCCAAGACCAATATTCCCTGTCAGCTGATGGCGCTCAACAACAGCCATTTTCAGCTGATCGTTTTCTACAGAAGACTGAAATTCGTTTTGCTTCACTTGAACTTCTTCGACAATATGATTTGTAAGCAGGCTGTTTGGATTAATTTCAATAATATTAGCCCGATTGTGCTGAAGTGGTATCGTAAGTTTGTTAATAGAGAACTCTTTCAGATGAACAGAATTCATTAGTTCTGTCGGAAGATCAATTTGTTCTTCTTGAACAAACAGCATCTCTCCATTTTCAGCAATGAGCTCTCCGTTTTGATAAACATGTGCTGCAGATATATCAGTTAAGTCGTCCAATAGAATAAAATCGGCCTTGTAACCAGGAGCAACTGCACCTCTATCTTTTAATCCGTAGCATTCAGCGGCATTTAATGAGGCCATTTGAATCGCAATTAACGGATCCAGCCCGAGTTCAATAGCAAAACGAACATTGTAATCAATAGAACCTTCCGTTAATAAATCATCTAGATGTTTGTCATCGGTACAGAATAAAAATCTGCGCGCGTTACGTTCATTTACAGCAGGTAATAATTGTTTCAAATCTTTAGCAACAGAACCTTGGCGGATCAGAACATACATCCCGCGCTGAATACGTTCAATTGCTTCTTCTGCTGTTACGCATTCATGATCTGTTGAAATGTTAGCGGTACGATAAATATTAACGCCCGTGGCATCTAGCCCTGAGCCGTGCCCATCAATTACGCCGTTTGCATCGTTAGCTGCTTGCAATTTATCGAGCATATCGTCATCTCCATCTCGAACGGCAGGGAAATCCATCACTTCTGCTAATCCAAGCACGCGAGGGTGAGAGAAAAATGGCGCTAAGTCAGCTGCTTTTAAGACGGCTCCAGAGCTTTCAAAAGGAGTTGCTGGCACGCTTGAAGGTAAGTTCACAAATACGTCTAAAGGAATGGAATCCGAGTTTTGAAGCATAAACTCAATGCCAGATTTCCCTGAAACATTCGCAATTTCATGAGGATCCGTTACGACAGTTGTGACGCCTCTAGGTACAAGAAGTTTTGAGAACTCTTTAGGTGTAACCATTGATGATTCAATGTGAACGTGTCCATCAATGAACGTAGGAGAAATGTATTTTCCTTTTGCATCAACGACGTTATTCCCATCGTATTGACCTATTCCAACAATCACTCCATCAGCAATCGCAATATCAGCTTCAATGATGGAAAGCGTAAAGACATCGATAATTTTCCCGTTTTTCACTACAAGATCTGCAGGTATTTTTTTATTGGCAACAGCAAGCTGTTTTTTTAATGTTGTTTTTGTATTTGACATGAATGTGACTCCTCTCATTGTATAACTGAATAACAATGAAGGACTATGTAAGGGAGAACATAAAGAAGAATAAAAATGCAGTATGAATGATGTTCAACCCTCGTAGTCCAACTATTTACGGTAGTTCGGTAGAAACTCTTGGACCCTATTTCCAAGACTATACGAGCTTTAGGTATTTCGATACATTCTATAGACAAATAATAAAAACGTCAATTCCTAATAAAAAAGAAAGATTTTTGGGAATATTTCATCTATGTGTATGTAAACGATTTAACTCTTATTTGCTCGCTAAAAGGTGCAGCATTCATGTATAGAAAAAAATGTAGAAAAAACCGTCAATGGCTATTAGTCATTGACGGAGTTGTCATTAAGCTTGTTTACGCAGTGTACCTAATTCTTCCGCGATCGCTTGCATTTCACTTGGGCTAAAAGAATCTTTTCTCATTACCATATCGTATAAGTACTTTAAGTCTTCATACATTTCTTCGTCAAAAGCTTCAGCTTTAATTGCTCCGATATTTAGCATGCGCAATTTTTCACTAATGCTATCGACCATATGTTTAATATTCTCTGGAGATTTTACTGATAAATCCACTTTGTTCATCCTTCCAGTTGCGTTTTTTTTATTGTAACATGTTTTTATCGTGTGAACACTTTTATGTCAGGTTCTTATCCACAGAAGAGTGGAAACGATATAAATAAAAGAAAACTATTTTTTAGTTTAAAAATGATTGTATATAATGTTTGTAATAAGGGAAAGGAGTCGAGACTATGATTAACGTATTATTCGTTTGTTTGGGAAATATTTGTCGTTCACCCATGGCAGAAGCGGTCTTTAAAGATATGGTGAAGAAAAAAGGACTAGAAGGACAAATTCACGTAGATTCTGCAGGCACAGGAGGCTGGCATAAAGGAAATCCTCCTCATGAAGGGACGCAATCTATTTTAACGAAAAACAACATTAATTTTAAAGGGCAAACAGCAAGACAAGTGATTCAAGAGGATGTAGCTAAATTCCATTATATTATTGGAATGGATGTCGAAAATGTAGGAAATCTGAGAAGGATGGCTGGACATACTAAAACAGGTTATATTGCAAGACTTTTGGATTTTGTGCCCGATTTACATATTGAAGATGTGCCTGATCCTTATTTCACGGGAAATTTTGACGAAGTATATGACTTAGTTCAAGAAGGATGCAAGGCTCTTTTAGACGAAATTATAGAGAAGCATTTCTCAGAGTAAGTGATACTTAAAAAATAAAAAACGGAGGAGAAACGACAAATGGGTAAACGAAATAAGCTAGTAGAAGGTATTGTCATTGGAGCAATTATAGGAGGAGCTGTTTCTTTATTTGATAAAGAAACCAGAAGTTCCGTCATTCAAGGAAGTAAAAAACTGAAAGACAAAACAAAAACTCTTATTCAGCACCCTGAACTTGTGACGGATACTGTGAAAGAGAAATATGAAACGATCCGTACGACCATTGAGCAAGTTTCTGAAGATGTATCATTTGTAGCAGGAAAAGTAGAAAAGTTAAAAGAAACAACGCCTCAGGTGATGGAAATTGTAAACGATACAAAAGAAGCATTTGTGGAGAAGTATGGTGATGAACAAAAATAAATAAGGAGGCACATATGGCTGGAATATATATAAATAACATCGTAAGGTTTGGCAAAGAACTGATGGGCCGCATTCATCGAGATGAGCTGCCCAGCTTATCAGCTGAATTGGCTTATTATTTGCTGCTCTCGCTATTTCCTTTTTTAATTTTCTTAATTACGCTGATTGGATTTTTGCCATTGGAATCAACAGATCTGCTTGACTTGGTCGAAAATGTAGCGCCCCAGCAAACGCTCCACATGATTGAAAGCAACGTTTCTCATATCATTGGTTCTCATAATGAAAAACTATTGTCCTTTGGTATCATTGCCACGATGTGGTCTGCTTCAAATGGAATCAATGCGATTGTAAGAGCATTTAACCGAGCGTATCACGTACAAGAAAATCGGCCTTTTTTAGTGGCAAGAGGTATGGCAGTTCTCCTTACTTTTGCGATGATATTTGTTATTATTGTAGCGCTTTTACTTCCGGTTTTCGGCCATATGATTGGTCTTTATTTATCGTCTACGTTTGGGTTCTCAGAAACTTTTCTCGCTTTATGGTCTGCTTCCCGCTGGATTATCAGCGGTCTCATTTTGTTTACTGTTTTTACGGGGTTATATTACTTTGCTCCTAATAAAAAGCTGCTGATTAGAAATGTGGTAAAAGGAGCGGCTTTTGCTACGGTCGGATGGACAGTGGTATCGATGCTGTTTGCGTATTATGTAAATCATTTCAATAACTATACAGCTACATATGGAAGCTTGGGCGGAATTATTATCTTGCTTATTTGGCTGTACCTATCGGGGATGATTATCGTTATTGGAGGAGAAATTAACGCTATTTTCTACGACCGTCGAGTTAAATCTTCATAGTCACAAATTGGCATGAAATCATTCGCAAGATATGAGCATACTAACAAAGTGAAAGGGAGGTTTTACATCATGACAAAGCATACAAAAAAAGACGGAAGCAATACAAAGCAAAATAAAAAGAGCCAACCAAAGCATAAAACAAGCAACAGCCAAAATGGACAAAACGGTTACCATTAAGGCATGGGTTTTCATAATAAAGAGGCTGGGACAAAAGTAGTTGAGTCCAAGTAAAAAACGAACCATTCATCGACCTGTTTGATGAGTGGTTCGTTTTTTTTTGTGATGGTGCATATCGTTTTATTTGTTTCGTTCCTTCTAGCAGTTGATTGGAGGGCGAGGCGAAGACTCCTACGGGAAAAGCGGAACAGGTGAGACCCCGCAGGAGCGAAAGCGACGAGGAGGCTCAGCGGCCGCCCGCGGAAAGCGAAGCCTTGCACGGAAATCAATTGCGGTGTCATAAGCAGTCCAGCTCATGTATCTCATTTGTTCGTCTTTCGATTGGATTTATTTCGTTATGTCTCAACCTCTTTTTTGCGTTAAGATTTTAACAAACGCAGGCCGTTTAAGATAACTAAAATGGTGCTGCCTTCGTGACCAATAACACCAAATGGCATATCAAGCACTTGGAAAAAATTCGAACAAATCAATAAAAAGATGACGGCAATAGAAAAAATAACGTTTTGCTTCACAATTGAGTTCATTCGTCTAGAAAGAGCTACTGCATCCGAAATTTTTGATAAATCATTTTTCATTAAAACGATATCTGCCGTTTCAAGTGCCACATCCGTTCCTTCTCCCATGGCTACTCCAACGTTAGCAGTAGCGAGAGCAGGTGCATCGTTAATGCCATCTCCCACCATTGAAACGGTAGGGAATTTTTCTTTTAACGCTTTAATTTTATCTACTTTCGCTTCGGGCAAACATTCTGCAATATATTCATCGACGGCACATTCTTTTGAAATGGCCTCGGCTGTTTTTTCACTGTCTCCTGTAATCATGACGGTATGAATACCTTGTTCTTTAAGAGATTTAACAGCGTCTACAGCTTCTTTTCGTACCACGTCTTTGAGCGCAAGCAATCCCACAATACCCTGCTGGTCTTTTGCGTACACAATCGTTTTTCCTTCACTGGCAAGCGTAGATGAAATCCCATTTTCAAATTCAACTGCTTCTGCTTTACCTACAAAATCTGCTTTTCCTATCTTCCACATATCTCCTTGAAGAGACCCAATGACACCGTATCCGGGAACGTCTTCAAGTGAATCTGGCTGAACGAGCGTCAATTCCTGCTTGTTTTTCACATAGTCAACAATGGATTGAGCAAGCGGGTGATTGGACTGACGTTCAATTGATGCGATTTTAATAAGGAATTTCTGTTCGTTTATATCAGAACGTACAATAACATTTGTCACTTCTGGCTTTCCTTTTGTTAACGTTCCTGTTTTGTCAAAAGCAATTGCGCTTAAATGGCTTAACCTTTCTAAATGCACACCGCCTTTGAATAAAATTCCTTTTTTTGCTCCGTTTGAAATAGCAGACAGCGAAGCAGGGGTGATAGATGCAACTAGGGCGCAAGGAGACGCTACAACTAAGAGAATCATTGCTCGGTAAAATGTCTCGGTCCAGCTCCATCCAAGCACATAGTGTGGGAGAAAAAGCATAACTGCCACAACCGATAGAACAATTTTTACGTATGTGCCTTCAAATCGTTCGATAAATAATTGAGAAGGAGACTTTTCACTTTGAGCCGTTTGAACAAGTTGAATGATCTTTTGAAACAGCGTCTCAGCACTTGGCTTTGTCATTTTAATGGTAATGGCGCCTTTCACATTCACCGTGCCCGCAAATACTTCATCATCGAGCTGTTTTAGTACAGGAACAGATTCACCCGTAATAGCAGCCTGATCAATCGTTGTTTGACCCGAGACAACAATACCATCGGATGGCACTCGTTCACCCGGCTTAACTAGCAGCAAGTCACCGATTTGTAAATCCGAAATCGATACAATTTCTTCTTGATCTCCAATCAGACGTGTTGCTTCTTGCGGCTGTAAATTCATCAAGGCGCTAATTTCTCGGTTGCTTTTATTCATGGTGTACGTTTCTAATGCACCGCTTAATGCAAAAATGAAAATAAGCATAGCACCTTCTGTCCAGTAGCCAATTACAGCTGCTCCAATGGCGGCAATAATCATTAACATTTCGACGTTTAATTCTTGATTTTCGATCGTTTCTTCAATTCCTTCTTTTGCCTTAGCAAATCCGCCTATCACATAAGCTAATACAAAGAGCGTAATAGATACAGCTGTATCCTGCTGTTTTGAAAGCAGCCAGCCGGCTAAAATAAGCACTCCGCTCAACAGTGCAGCAATGAGTTCACCATGTGTTTTTAATACGTTGACAGCAGAAGACGTTTGCGGCGTTTGTTCTTGTTTTTTAGGTAACGCATTTTCCATACAAATCCTCCTTGAACGATAATTGAGAAGAATAATCACAATCATTACCCCTAAAAAAGCACGAAAGCTGCCATCTCAGCGATAGCAGCACACTTTTTCCATTTATTATCTTTTGAATTGGGATATTTAGTATAGTATAGCACGGAACAAGCAAGGAGGTAACGACTAATGCTTAAAAAAATAAAAACAGAATGCAGCTGGACGTCTGCATTCTGTAAAAAACGTACTACATATCTAAATGCTCTTCATAATATTTATAAGCGGAAGTGTAAATGTGCTCGATATCGGCATCCGTCATGTACATTAAGGTTTCACGGTCAATCCCCTTCATTGTTTCAATAAATGTAATCATGTTTTTACGTTCTTGTCTGCTCATTTATTATTCTCCTCTCCATCTGTTTTAATACAGTTTATTATATTTAATTGTATTATATAACAGAAAAAGTATTTTGTGTGGATTTTTTTTAAAAATAGGCAAAAAAATTTTGAAAGACGTAAATAATTGACTATATAGAAAAATGTGTTTTATAATTTATATATGAACATATGCTCATATACTTGCATATAATGAACGGAGAGATGGTATGAAAAAAGATGAACATTCGTTTTTATCGCCTCAAACAGTAGAAGAAGCATCAAGAATACTAAAAGCTATTTCAGATCCTACGAGAATGAAAATTCTTTATTTGCTATTTCAAGAAGAGTGTTCAGTCGGTCATATGGTTGAAGTGCTTGGTGTTTCACAATCAGCTATTTCACATCAGTTAACTCACTTGCGTCATTTACGTTTAGTAAAATATCGCCGTGAAGGGAATACGTATTTCTATACGTACGATGATGAACACGTGGTTGGAATTTTACATCAAGTGATTCAGCACGTAGAATGCGCACATAACGAATAGGAGGAGGGGCTTTGCATGAGTCATGATCATCACCACCATCATCATGGTCACCATCACCATTTTGATACACAGCGTGAAGGCAACAAAAAAGGTCTGTTAATTGCACTAATTATCACCGCGGGTATTATGGTTCTTGAGTTTGTTGGAGGGCTTTTTACAAATAGCTTAGCGTTATTATCCGATAGCGGACACATGCTGTCTGATACAAGCTCACTTGCTCTTAGCCTAGTAGCGATATGGTTTGCTAACCGAGCTGCATCGGCTAAAAAAACGTACGGTTATTATCGTTTTGAAATATTAGTGGCTCTTTTTAACGGAGTGGCACTGTTTGTAATAGCAGGGTTTATCATTTATGAAGCCTATCAGCGCGTACTAGAGCCGCAGTCTGTAGCAAGCGGCAGCATGATGCTGATTGCTGCTGTTGGTTTACTTGCTAATTTAATCAGCGCCTGGTCACTTATGAGACAAGGCGATGTAAAAGGAAATGTAAATTTACGCAGTGCTTACTTACACGTATTGGGAGATGCTCTAGGGTCTATTGGTGCTATTGTAGCGGGACTTCTTATGATGCTGTTTGGATGGTATATTGCTGACCCGATTATTTCTGTAGTTGTGTCTGTATTAATTTTAAAAAGCGCTTGGGGCGTGCTTGCTCATAGTGTTCATATTTTGATGGAAGGCTCTCCTGAAGGAGTGGATCATAGTGAAATCAAAAACCTTCTTGAAAACATTGAAGGAGTCAAAGATGTGCATGATTTACACATTTGGACGATTACTTCAGGACTGGACTCATTGAGCTGTCATATGCGCGTAGAAGATGAAAAAGATTGTCAGCAAATTTTGCAAAAAGCCATTGATTTAGTACACGATCACTGCGGCATTGAGCATACGACGATACAAGTTGAAAAGTCAGCTCTTCAGCATCGAACGCTAAAAGTTTAAAAAACAAGCGAGGACCTATAGGTTCTCGCTTGTTTTTTGCTGCATAGGCATTTTTTGTCCGAATACAAAAAGAATGATAAAAATAAAGCCAAGCATCCCGCTAATAATATTAAAAAAGCTGACATGATGAAAGAACTGAATAAAAGTACCGCCTATGTAAGGACCGGCCAGGCTTCCGATACTAAAAGCAATGCCGCATAGTAAATTACCTGTAGGAAGCAGACGAGCAGGAATCAAATCCGTCATATAGCTGATTCCTAAACTAAACGTAGAACCTACAACCATGCCTGCTATAAATAAACAAGCTACTAATGGAATAGCGGTGTCTTCCAAGAGACTTGCTGTAAAAAAAGTCACGGCTCCAATTGATAAAATCCATCCTAATACCAATTTCCGTCCGAATTTATCGCTCAGTATGCCAAGAGGAAGCTGAAACACAATAGCTCCAACTGCAAAAGAAGTCAGCAGAAGTGAAATAAACTCTACTTGCAAACCAATTCGCAAACCATATACAGGAAAGCTTCCGTTCAGTGATGATTCTAAAAACCCATATCCAAAAGGCGGTAAAAAAGCAATCCAAGCATATTTAGTCGCTTTAGAAAATCGTTTAGCCGTTTCTTTTAATGAATTAACTTCAACTTCCTGTAGGGGAATTTCATTTTTTATCAAAAATAAAAATACCCACGTTAGAAGACATAGAGCGGATGAAATCATAAAAGGCAGCGCTTGATTAATTTCAATTAACGGCGTCATTAAAGGCCCAACAGCAAAACCAATACCGAAAAAAAGTCCGTACAATGAAATATTTCGCCCTCGTTTATCAGCAGGGGAAGACGATGTAATCCACGTTTGAGTTCCAAAGTGCAGCGCGTGATCTCCTATTCCAATAAATAAACGGAGCACAAACCAAAATACAACAGATTTCCATAGGGGAAACAAAGCTAAAGATACAATAACTAAAAGTCCGCCTGCTGCGATAATTGGCTTGTATCCGTATCTGCGAAGCGGTGCTTCCATGAAAGGAGAAATAAATAAGATCCCCAGATACAATCCAGTTGCATTTAATCCGTTTATAGTAGAAGAAAGACCGTCTTTCTCAAAAATAATAGCAATTAAAGGCAGCAGCATGCCTTGGCTGAATCCAGAAATGGCGACAAGGCTAACTAAAATCCAGAAACGTTGTTGATGAGTAGCACTCATAGCATTTATAACCTCTTTTTATCTATATTTTGTCAATCCAACTGTTTAATCGTACAAGGAAAACGCTTTATTGACAAGGATATAAACAGGCTGAGCTGTCCATTTGACATCTTTATATAAGAAGAGTAGAATAAAACATGTAAATAGTTACATGTTTTTATTTACAATTAAGAGGTGATTGCTATGATAGAACCAGGGTTAAAGAAAATAGCGACATTCACAATTAATGTTGGTACCCCGATTGTCATTGGTCATACAGGGGTAGGGAAAAAACAGTTTATCCCCATTAAGTCAGGTACTGCAAATGGAAAGATAAAAGGCTTAATCCTTCCAAGCGGAGCAGATTCTCAAATTATTCGTTGGGATGGCCGCGTCGATTTATCTGCTCGTTATGTAATTCAAACAGAAGATGATGAACTTATCTACATTGAAAACAATGGAATACGTCAGGTTAGTAAAGAATTTAGAGAACAGGCTGCTGAAGGTAAAATTGTACCTCCAGAGCATGTTTACTTTCGTACGATTCCTGTCTTTGAAACTGGAAGTGCAAAGTATAAGTGGTTACAGGACCGCATTTTTATAGGCGCTGCTGTAAGAAACCGAGACAGCGTTGTGCTAGACATATATGAAGTTTTATAAATCAAATTAAAGGAGAGGTATAAACATGGAAAAATTTATTGGGAATCATATGATTTACACATACGAAAATGGATGGGAATATGAAATCTATATTAAAAACGAAAATACAATCGATTACCGTATTCATAGCGGAATGGTGGCAGGACGATGGGTTCGTGACCAGAAAGTAGATATTGTGAAATTAACAGAAGGGGTATATAAAGTATCTTGGACTGAACCAACGGGAACAGATGTATCTTTGAACTTTATGCCTGATGAAAAACGCATGCACGGCATTATTTTCTTCCCAAAATGGGTACATGAACATCCTGAAATTACCGTGTGCTATCAAAATGATTATCTTGATTTAATGCATGAATCCCGTGAAAAATATGAAACATATCCAAAATACGTTGTTCCGGAATTTGCTGATATTACGTTCATCAAAAATGTCGGAGCGAACAATGAAGAAGTTATCGCTCAAGCGCCTTACGAAGGAATGACGGATGATATTCGCGCTGGAAAATTAATTTAATATGGCGGCATAAAAAAGGCTAAGACAAAAGTATGTTAGTTGAAGGGAAATCCGAACGAATTTGATTCTTAATCAAGAATCAAATTCGTTCGGATTTTTTTATTGTGATGGTGCCCGGAAATTAACCGCAGTGTAACAAGTAATCCATAGTGAGAGTAGTTGGTTATATAAAAAGCGGTTTATAATGAAGTAAAGGAGTGAAGAAAATGAAATTTAACATGAAAAAAGAAGCGGGTTTTACGACAAATCTTCCTTACGGAGAGCTGCATATCGCCGGAGATGAAGAGCATGGCTTTCGTCCGTATCAGCTAATGACATCCTCCATTGCCGTGTGTAGCGGAGGCGTGTTAAGAAAGATTCTAGAGAAAAAAAGAATCTCTTTTTCAGATTTACGTATCCAAGCTGATGTGACGCGCAATGATGAAAAAGCGGGGCGAATCGAAAAAATTCATTTGCACTATACCATTACAGGAGAAGACCTCCCATTAGACAAAATTGAAAAATCGATTGAGCTAGCTCGAAAAAATTGTTCGATGCTACAGTCGGTTATTGACAGTATAGAAGTGACAGAAACCTTCGAAATAAAATAAAAGTGGACATTGTCCACTTTTATATTTCTTTTGGTTTGCTTCCGGCTTTATCAAAATAGCGCATGCGTTCAGGGGTCAGCTGAAGAAGCAAATAATTTGTGTCATCTGGACTTTTAATCCACTCTTTTAACTTTTCATTCCAAAATTTCTTTTTTAACTCTTCGTTTGTTTCTACATTTACTTTGGCTTCTACCTCTACATACGGATCACTCCAACCTTGCCCATCATAGCCTAACAAAATATGAACGTAAGGGTTTTTTTCTAGTTCTTCGACTTTATGGGTATCTTTATTGGTAGCGGTGTAGAGCACAAGATCTTCATGAAAAAACATCATAAAGCGTGAATAAGGTTTTCCATCTTGAATCGTAGCTAACGTTCCGATTGTATAGTCATCCAGTACGGATAAAATTTGATTTTTCACATCATTATTGCTCATTTTTTCACTCCTTATTATATCTTTTTACCCTTGGTAGTTTGGCTGATTTTTAACTATCTTAATCAAAAATCAATTAAGGGTTTATCATTTATAAAATTAGGTTAAAAATACTAACATTGATGGTGAGTCTATACAAATTCCATTAATTTGATATGATTGATTTTGTTGTCAAAAAATGAATAAGGTAGGTGTACATATCGATGATCAATCGGGTTTTTCTGATAGCGGTTATTCTTGGGGTGCCGCTATCTGTTATTGGGCACATGATGCACTGGTCAGATGTTCTTATGTTTATTATTTACTGTTTAACAATCATTGCCCTCGCAGCTTTTATGGGAAGAGCAACAGAGAGCTTAGCTGTTGTAGCTGGTCCTCGAATAGGCGGTCTATTAAATGCTACGTTTGGTAACGCTGTAGAATTAATTATTTCTATTTTTGCTCTAAAAGAAGGCCTTACAGCTGTGGTGCTTGCATCGTTAACCGGTTCTGTATTAGGAAATCTCCTTCTTGTAGGCGGTCTTTCATTCTTCATCGGGGGATTAAAATTTAAGCGCCAAGAATTTAATGTCTATGATGCAAGGCATAATTCTGGATTATTGATCTTCGCCGTTATCGTTGCGTTTGTTATTCCTGAAGTGTTTGCTAGCGAAATGGACGAAGCGAAGACTATGTCCCTAAGTGTCGGAATCTCCATTATTCTTATCATCTTGTACTTAGCGGCGTTATTTTTTAAGCTGGTAACGCATCGAGGCGTGTATCAGCATAAAAGTGAAGAAGTGGAAGAACATGAGAAGCCAGAGTGGTCAATGTGGAAAGCGATTGCGGTTCTCTTTTTGTCTACGTTAGCTGTAGCTTACGTATCGGAAAGCTTGGTTAGTACAATCGAAGTTGTATCCGAAAGTTTTGGGTGGAGTGAGCTGTTCATCGGGGTCATCATTGTAGCGATTGTTGGGAACGCGGCAGAGCATGCTTCCGCTATTATTATGGCCGTTAAAAATCGCATGGGTGTAGCTGTTGAAATTGCTGTCGGCTCAACTTTACAAGTAGCGATGTTTGTAGCACCGATACTAGTGTTAGTTTCGCTGATGTTCGAAAACCAAATGTCTCTTGTCTTTACTTGGCCTGAGTTGATTGCGATGGTAACGGCCGTGTTTTTAACTATTGCTATTTCTAATGACGGAGATACAAACTGGTTTGAAGGTGCAACTCTTTTAGGTGCTTATATTATTATGGGAATTGGTTTTTATCTTATTTAAAAAAGAAACGTTCGCTTTATGTGGACGTTTCTTTTTTGTGGGTGAATAGAAGAATTTCCCTTTTAGTATTCAGGATAAAACAGGGGATGTTTGAAAAAACTATGGTTGCATTCATTAACGATGTTGAAAGGAGTTTCTAGATGTTACGTAAATTGCTTTTATTTGTGTTTACCATCATTATTTCATTTTCATGTTCGACGAAGATCGCCATTGCGAAAACAGCTCAGCCTACCATCAACGTGCCTTCTTCAGCCTTAAATATTTCAAAAGAAAATACGTATCCAAATGCTAGTCAAGATACACCATATTTGCAGCCGAGTGAGTTCACAAAAGAGCTCATTGAAACGTCAAATGTAAAAATTGAAAACCCTGATTTAATTCGTATATTAAATGAATCAAACATTTCTAAAACTCCATGGGCAATTGGGTTCAGAGCAACCATTTTTTTAGGACAGTGGCCGTTAAATTATGAATCAACAGAAACAAACGTTAACTGGCAGCACCAGCGAATCAATACGAATCATTATGATAACAGAGCAGGAAAAACTCAGTACAAAATGATGTACAGTCAGGAAAATCAAAGCCATGTAAAAGGCGGATTAACAGCAAAAGTGCCCCAGCCTGATCATGTTAAACAAATGATGCTAATTGAAGCAGCTAAAAAAACAAAGCTCACTTTATCATTTCAAACGTTTGTAGGTGCCGGAACGAAAAAAGACCAGGTGTATAACGTAGCTCCCAAAAAAGTAGGTTATCTCTATGCGTACACGCCTGCCGTAAGTGAAAAGGGAAAAGTTACGTATGGAGAAGTGTATGTAACGGTAAAAGGCAGCAAGCGTTCAATTGTGGTGAGAAATGTAACGTCTCAAGGAATTGGAGCATGGATTCCAGTACAAGATTATGTCTCCTTAAGTTTTGGGGCTTATGACCAGCCGAGATAACAACAAAAAGAGATTCCCATTATGGAATCTCTTTTTTTGTTATTTTGTAATGTTCGCTTGGAGTTTGCTGAAATCAGTATCTTGATAATAGCTGTTTTTCACCAAAATATTAGGTCCCAAACACGACACTGTTGAACAATGGCAGCTAAGTTCTTTAGAAATCGTGCTTTGTTGCCACGTATCAAAAGCGTCTGTAAGTTTTGTATCTTGAATGTTGCCAAGAGGAGGCGTATCACCAAAATCAGTTACGATGATATCTCCGTCGAAAATATTTACATTTAGGCGAGAACGCCCGTCTGGATCGTTTCGAACGGTTACATTTTTACTGCTATACAAGCGCTGTAAAAGCGTTAAGTCTTCCTCGTTATTACTGCATGCATAAAACGGTAACGTGCCGAATAGCATCCACACATTTTCATCTCGAATATCAAGAAGGTGATGAATAGCTTGACGCATTTCAGGAAGAGATAATGTTTCTAGAGTGCTAGCAAAGTCACTTGGATACATAGGGTGTACTTCGTGGCGCTGACAAAGCATTTCATCAACAATTTGACGATGAATCTTTTCCATATGAGGAAGCGTACGTTTATTTAACATCGTTTCAGCTGATACCGTTACACCTGCTTTTACAAGCGCGCGGCTGTTTTCAATCATACGGTCGAAATATTTGGCGCGCTGCTCATAGGTAGGCTTTCGTTCCATCATTGCAAAGCCAGCTTCAACAAAGTCGTCCATCGTTCCCCAGTTGTGAGAAATATGTAAAACATCTAAATAAGGAATGATTTGTTCGTAACGGGCAAGATCTAATGTTAAATTTGAATTAATCTGTGTACGGACACCTCGTTCATGTGCATACTTTAATAAAGGCACCACATAATTTTTCACAGAAGATAGAGACATCATAGGCTCTCCGCCCGTGATGCTTAACGCCCGAAGTGTTGGAATTTCATCGAGACGTTTTAAAATTAAATCAAGAGGCAGTGCGTTTGGGTCTTTTGGCTGCAGCGTATATCCAACTGCGCAGTGCTCACATCGCATATTACAAAGCGTCGTTGTTGTAAATTCAACGTTTGTGAGCATCGGTTTGCCATATTGTTTCATATCTAAATACGCTTCCCACGGATCGAACTCCGGGGTAATTCGTTGTAAAGTGGCCATAAAAAAACTCCTTTTATTTTTCCGTAAAGTGAAATGATGATGAAAACATCTCACGGTCCGTCCTGCTAGACTAAATTATACGTCCCATTCAAAACGGACACCAGTGACTATTATGGATTTTATTGCTTTTAGTTGTCAAATATGAAGGTATTCGTTAGGATATAAGGAAATACGAATGAAAAGCTATATCAGGAGGGTTTAAAATGGGAAACGCCGTTCGAGATAAAGATTCACAAGTACGTTATTTAAAAGATCGTTTAAATATGTTTGTACACGTATTAGACTCTATGGAGCCTGAAAACACAGATCTAGAAGACATTGACCGTTTGATCACAATGATTGATGACTTAGAAGCAAAATGTGAGCAGTTTAAAAAAGATAAAGAATGAACAAAGAAAAAAGCGCTAGAAAAACTAGCGCTTTTTTGCTTGAAGTGGAAATCCTCCTATAAAGGTCTTTCGAAACAATTTTTGAAGGAGTATAATAAATTTTGAAAGTTGTACGACAGATAGATAAATACATACATTAGCGGGATATGGGAGGAATTAAGTGATGATTGAAGCTTTAAAACAAAGCATGTACGATTTAATTGTTGAAACATCTACAAAATTGCCAAAAGACGTTCGACGTGCTATCGCAAAGGCAAAAGCGCGTGAGAATGCAGGAACGCGTGCCGCAATGTCTTTAGCGACCATTACCAATAATATTAAAATGGCGGATGATAATTTATCACCAATTTGTCAAGATACAGGTATGCCAACATTTAAAATTAAAACCCCTGTAGGAGTGAATCAACTTCAAATTAAAGAAGCGATTTATTGGGCAATTGAAGAAGCAACAAAGCACGGAAAGCTTCGCCCTAACTCTGTAGATTCGTTAACGGGAGAAAACAGCGGTAATAATTTAGGCGGAGGCACGCCGGTTATTAAGTTTGAACAGTGGGAAAATGACTATATTGATGCGCGTCTCATTTTAAAAGGCGGCGGCTGTGAAAACAAAAACATTCAGTATAGCCTGCCTTGTGAAGTAGAAGGATTAGGTCGAGCTGGCCGTGATTTAGACGGCATTCGTAAATGTGTGATGCACTCAGTATACCAAGCGCAAGGCCAAGGCTGTAGCGCCGGCGTCATTGGTGTTGGAATCGGTGGCGACCGTACAACAGGCTATGAATTAGCAAAAGAGCAGCTGTTCCGAAACTTAGATGACGAAAATCCAAACGCTCAGCTTAAAGAATTAGAAGAGTATGTAATGGAAAATGCCAATAAGTTAGGAATCGGTACAATGGGCTTTGGCGGAGAAACGACATTACTTGGCTGTAAAGTCGGCGTAATCAATCGTATTCCTGCTAGCTTCTATGTGTCAGTTGCGTATAACTGCTGGGCTTACCGTCGCTTAGGTATTAAAATCAATGCTGATACAGGAAGCGTTCAAGAGTGGCTGTATCAAGAAGGCGAAGAAGTAGATTTTAATAACAATGCAGGTGCAGAAGAGAAACAAAATGCGGATGAAACAAAAGAAGTTGTATTACAAGCACCTATTACAGAAGAGCAAATTCGTGAATTAAAAGTGGGCGACGTGGTGCGCATCAACGGTATAATGTACACAGGGCGCGACGCCATTCACAAACATTTAACAGATCACGATGCGCCAATTGATTTAAATGGACAAATCATTTATCACTGTGGTCCGGTTATGTTGAAAGATGAAGATGAAAAATGGCACGTAACCGCTGCAGGACCAACAACAAGTATCCGTGAAGAACCTTACCAAGGAGATATTATGAAGAAATTTGGTATCCGCGCGGTTATCGGTAAAGGCGGTATGGGGCCTAAAACGCTTGCTGCTCTTCAAGAGCACGGCGGTGTGTACTTAAATGCTATAGGCGGAGCTGCACAGTACTATGCTGATTGTATCAAGAGTGTAGAAGGCGTTGATTTGATGCAGTTCGGTATTCCTGAAGCAATGTGGCATTTAAAAGTAGAAGGCTTTACAGCTGTAGTGACGATGGATTCACACGGAAACAGCTTGCATGCAGATGTCGACAAGTCTTCATTTGAAAAGCTTGAGCAATTTAAAGAACCGGTATTTAAATAAACATACGTCCAAAGCGTATGGTAAAAAGTAACGTTCATGAACGAGAAAATTGAGTGGATACTAAGCGTAAAATGACTTCCGAAAGGAGCTTCTTATGCGCCGGTTCACCTTTTTTCTCGTTTTTTTATTCGTAATGTCAACAGGCATAGCATCTGTTGAAGCACAAATGTATCCAAACACTCCGATCAGCTGGGGGTTTCAAAAAAGTAAAAATCACAAGCCCGCATCCGCAGGTACAGCTTATGAACAAATTCTTGCTAAGTATGATGCGTTTTATCTCGGAGATACAAATAAAAAAGATATTTATTTAACGTTTGATAACGGTTATGAAAATGGTTATACACCGCAGGTATTAGACGTGCTCAAAAAAAGAAAGGTTCCTGCCACGTTCTTTGTAACAGGACACTATTTAAAAGAAGAGCCCAAGCTAATTAAACGAATGGTAAAAGAAGGGCATATTGTCGGCAATCATTCATGGCATCACCCTGACTTAACTCAAGTTGATGATGGACGCTTTAAAGAGGAACTGCAAAAAGTAAAAGATGAATACAAGAATATTACTGGTCGTGATGAAATGAAGTATCTTCGCTCACCTAGAGGTGTATTTAGCGAGCGAACGCTAGCTCTTTCAAAGCAAGAAGGCTATACGAATGTATTTTGGTCACTTGCATTCGTTGACTGGAAAGTAAATGAACAAAAAGGCTGGCGCTATTCATACGACAATATGATGGCTCAAATACATCCAGGTGCGATCATGCTTTTGCATACCGTTTCAAAGGATAACGCAGATGCGTTAGATCAAGCGATTGTGGATTTAAAAAAGAAGGGCTATACGTTTAAAAGCATTGATGATTTAATGAACGAACGCAAACAAATGAAGAAAAGTCCTTCTAAAACGAAATAAGGATAAAAACCGACGGAAATATTTCTTCTGTCGGTTTTTTGCTGTTGAAGTGTTATAATATGCGTTGATGTCTTTTTTAAAGCGATACGGTCTAATAGGTTTTAAGCAGCTAAAGACCGTTAATAACTATATAAAGAATTTAAACTAATCGGAGTTGGTCTCATGAATAAACCAAAAACTGAAATGAAAGTTCAAAAAGGACAAACGTTTCCGTTGACTATAAAAAGACTCGGTATTAATGGAGAAGGCGTAGGATATTTTAAGCGCCAGGTCGTCTTCGTGCCGGGAGCATTGCCGAATGAAGAAGTGGTTGTAGAAGCAACAAATGTTCAGCATAAGTTTGCCGAAGGGAAAATTAAGCGAATTCGCAAAAAATCTCCTCAGCGCGTAGAAGCACCTTGTCCGATTTACGACCAGTGCGGAGGCTGCCAGCTTCAGCACTTATCTTATGAAGGTCAGCTAGAATCTAAGCGCGATATTGTTCTGCAAGCGTTCGAACGTCACAGTTCATTAAAAAAAGTAGAAGAAAAAACACGCCAAACGATTGGTATGGAAGATCCTTGGCGCTATCGTAATAAATCTCAGTTTCAAGTAGGTGTGGATAAACAAAAAGTTATCGCCGGTTTGTACGGATTGAATTCTCACCGCTTGATTGACATTGAAAACTGTCCGATTCAGCATGGAGCCACGAATCACGTGACAAAAGAAATAAAACGAATTTTACAAGATCTTCAAATTCCTATCTACAATGAACGCAAACGCCGTGGTATTGTACGTACCATCGTATCTCGAGTAGGATTTGAAACGGGTGAAGTGCAAGTTGTCTTGATCACGGCTAAACAAGAAATTCCGAAAAAAGAGCTGTTGACTAAAGAAATTCAGCGCCGCCTGCCGGAAGTAAAATCGCTCGTACAAAACGTAAACGGCCAAAAAACATCGCTTATCTTTGGAGACGAAACGTTTACCCTGGCTGGGAAATCGGTGATTCAAGAAACGTTAGGAGATATCTCGTTCGAACTTTCAGCGCGTGCATTTTTCCAGCTGAATCCTCTTCAAACCGTGAAGCTATATGACGAAGTGAAAAAAGCAGCTGCGCTAACGGGAAGTGAAAAAATTGTAGATGCTTACTGCGGAGTAGGGACAATTGGCTTATGGCTTGCTAAAGATGCCAAAGAAATTCGCGGAATGGACACGATTGAAGAATCCATTGTAGACGCGCGAAAAAATGCCCAAGATCATGGGTTTGAGCATGCCACATATGTGACGGGTCCAGCTGAAAAATGGATGCCGCAGTGGGTAAAAGAAGGCTGGAAGCCAGACGTTATCGTTGTTGACCCGCCGCGAACAGGCTGTGATGATAAGCTTCTAAAAACGATTTTACAAGTGAAGCCAAAGAAAATGGTTTACGTTTCTTGTAATCCATCCACACTAGCAAAAGATGTGCAGCAGCTGTCGAAGGCTTATCATGTGGATTACATTCAGCCTGTGGATATGTTCCCTCATACCGCACATGTGGAGAATGTGGTAAGTTTGACGTTAAAGAAATAAATAGATAAAGAGTAAAGGGCAGATTTGATTCTGCTCTTTTTTGTTTGTAATAAGGTGATCTTTGTCACAAGTAAAGAAACAAGATTTTTATGTAGTGTCTTCTTTTAAAGAAGGTAAATAAATGAAAATGCTCTTTCTTGTTGACAAAGCATCAAACTGGTATTAGAATAAACAACTATTCGACAGTCATTATATTGATCGGAAAAATTTAATACGTAGAAAGCTATGATTGCTGTGGGTCACACTATAGCAGGAGCAGCTTCTGGAGAGATCGCGATAGTTTCGCGACGCCGAAGGGTTCACAATCTCAGGCAAAAGGACAGAAGAGTACCGGATATTTATTTGGCATGTTACTAATTGGTAGCATGTACCTTAATATTTGTTATTCTTATGACCATGAGATTGGAGCGCATCCAATCTCTTTTTTTATTGGACTTTATTTGTAGTCCGTACGATGGCATCAAAGGTATTATTGTTAGGAGGAGTTAGAGTTGGAACAACGAGAATTAAAGAGGGATTTATCCAATCGTCATGTTCAGCTAATCGCGATTGGGGGAACCATTGGGACGGGCTTGTTTTTAGGTTCTGGTAAAGCAATACAGCTTGCAGGTCCCTCTATCATCTTTGCTTATGTAATTGTGGGTATTGCGCTTTTCTTTGTGATGAGAGCGCTAGGAGAACTACTGCTATCTAAAGCAGGTTATCAATCATTAACTGATGTTGCTGAAGAGTATCTTGGACCATGGGCGTCATTTGTAACGGGATGGACCTACTGGTTTTGCTGGATCATGACAGCTATGGCTGATGTGATTGCCGTTGGCGTATATGTGAAATATTGGTTCAATATCCCTCAGTGGATTCCTGCACTTATTTGTGTGATTATTTTATTAGGGCTTAACTTATTAACCGTAAAATTATTTGGAGAATTAGAGTTTTGGTTTGCTTTAATAAAGGTTATTACGATTCTTGCATTAATTATTATTGGCGTTATTTTGCTGGTAATGGGATTTAAAACAGACGCGGGATCCGTTACTGTTCAAAACCTTTGGAATCATGGAGGACTGTTTCCAAATGGGGTTTCAGGTTTCTTACTTTCGTTCCAAATGGTTATATTCGCATACGTGGGAGTTGAATTGGTAGGGGTATCCGCAGCAGAAACATCAAATCCCCAAAAAAATATTCCATCGGCCATTAATAAAATTCCGCTGCGAATCTTATTTTTCTATGTTGGAGCGCTTATCGTCCTTTTATTTATTAACCCGTGGATGGAATTAAATGCAGCAGAAAGCCCATTTGTTAAAACCTTTAGTTTAGTCGGAATTCCGCTTGCTGCTGGAATTATCAATTTTGTTGTATTAACTTCAGCTGCTTCTGCTTGTAATAGCGGAATGTTTTCAACAAGCCGTATCTTATATAATTTAAGTAAAAATGACCAAGGGCCATCTAAGTTTGCAAAACTGAATAAAAACCACGTACCAAGCAACGGATTATTTGTATCTACGCTGGTCATCTCAGCGGGAGCTCTTTTAAGCAAACTTATACCAGACCAAGCTTTCGGCATCGTAACGACCATTAGCGCTATTTGTTTTATTTGGGTGTGGAGTATCATTTTGATTTGTCATCTAAGATATAAAAAAACGCGTCCGCAGCTACATGCAGCATCAACATTCAAAGCACCGTTAACACCATTTATAAACTATATTGTGCTAGCGTTGTTTGCAGTGATTCTTATTATTATGCTGTTTTCTGATGCGACGCGCCCAGCCTTATTGTTGACACCCGTTTGGTTTATTCTCTTATTTGGTTTTTACTGGGCTAGAAGGAAAAAGAAATAGTAAATTGGTGACCTCATCATTTCGTGATGGGGTCTTTTTATCGGAGGATAAATAATGGATTTCTACTGCATGAAGAAAATGCAGGAAGCAAAGTTTATATAAGAACCCTAAAAAAATGTTTAAAACACAGTGAAAAAGCTCATAGTTTTCTGGTCGTAATGTAGAACCCAATGCTTTTCTTCTATGTCTAAAGGTGGAATTCTATCATTTACATGGAAAAGTTTTCATTTTGCAGTACAATGGAGATAGACTTCATTAGATTAAGGTGAACAAACATGAAATGGTTTAAATCTCATACGTTTTGGAAAATCTTCATGATTAATGTGCTTCTTATTTGTACCGTATTAACGCTAATGTTTATTGTTTCAAGAGTGATGCTGCCTAATATTTCTCAAGATCAATATCGGCAGGTAACTGATAAAACCGTCAAGAGAATGAAAGAGCAAATTAACGTCGTCATTAAAGATATTTGGAGCCTGGGCGACGAGGTACAGCAAGATCCTATTTTTTTATCGGATGATGAACAAGAGATAGACAAAGAACTGCAGAAAATAGTTAATATTTCACCGTATATCGATAGCGGAACCATTTTTAATACAAAAGGGTATGTGGAGCATTATTACCCGAATGATTTAAAGAATATGAAGCACGTGAACTTAAGTAAAAGAAAATATTTTCAAGAAGCGCTGCGCACCAAAAAAATATATTTAAGCGATGTCGTTTCAGCAGACACAAAGCATTACATTGTGGTGATGGCGATTCCTATTTTGGATGGGCAGCAAAATGTAAAAAAGGTCGTAAATTTAGCGCTGAGAATTGAAGAAAATGAAAGTTTTCAATCCATCTTTCAAACGTTCGATATAGGAGAGAACGGCTATACATTTATTGTAGACCGCAATGGTAGAATTATTTCCCACCCAGAGAAACAGAGAATCGGTGAAAATGCTAAGAAAAACGAAATCGTTCAGAAAACGATGAATCATAAATCAGGATATCGGCGCGTTGTGAACACCGAAGGTAAGTATTTCTTTGCGTCTTTCGAATATATTCCTGTTTTAGATTGGGGAATTGTCGCTGAATTACCTGTTGAAGAAATTTACAGGCCTTATGAAATGTTTGAAAAAACGCTTTGGATCGTTTCAGGTGTTACGATTTTACTGCTTTCTTTTTTTACCGCGTTATATGCAAGGCAAATTGTGAATCCAATTCATAAACTATATGAATTGGCGGGACAAGTAGCGCGCGGGAATTTTAATCAAAAAATTCCGGAACGAGAAATTGAGCGGGGCGAAATCGGTATTTTATCTAAACAGTTTAATGAAATGATTAGCTATATACGCCATTCTAAAGCGAATTTACAGCAAAAAGAAAATCAGCTGCAGGAACAAAAAACGTTTTTAAGACAAGTTATTGACATTAATCCAAGCTATATTTATGCTATCAATCAAAAAAGGGAATTCATTCTCGTTAATGAATCTTTTGCGATGCTCTTAGGTGAAAAATCTGATGACTTAATTGGACAATCAATTGATAAATATCAGTTCAACCTTCAATCAGATCTTTTATATAAAGGGGCGTTTTCAAACTGTACCCAAAAAGGGATGGTATTAGAAGAACAGTTTAAAGATTCGAAAGGAAACCGGCGCTGGGTCGAAACAGCAAAACTTCCTATTATGAATGAAAAACAGGAAATGATTCAAATGCTGTGCGTATCGACAGATATTACGGAGCGTAAAAAGGCAGAAGAGAAGCTTAGAACTTCTGAGAAGCTTGCCGTGGTAGGAGAACTTGCAGCTGGAGTAGCTCATGAAATCAAAAATCCTTTAACTTCTTTAAAAGGTTTTGTTCACTTATTAAAAGAACAACATCCTAAAGATGCTTTGTATATAGATATCATGGAAACGGAATTAGAACGAATGAATGGAATCGTAGAAGAATTTTTGATGTTAGGAAAACCTCAGGTAATGAAGGTTGAATCTTTGAATATGCAAGCGCTTGTTCAAGAAGTGTGCTCACTTCTTGAACCTGAAGCAGTAAAAAAGGAAGTAGCTTTCATATTTGAAAGAGACGACCAGTTACCAAAGGTGTATGGAGATAAAAATCAGTTAAAACAAGTATTCATTAATATTATTAAAAATTCTATCGAAGCAATGCCTGAAGGAGGAGCTATTCATATCATGATTAAAGTAAAAGAAAACCATCTTTGGCTGCAGCTTGCTGATGAAGGACAGGGTATTCCTCCTGAACGGTTAGCGAAGATAGGTGAGCCTTTTTATAGTACAAAAGAAAAAGGTACAGGTTTAGGACTGATGGTCAGCTATCGGATTATTAAAGCTCACCACGCGCAGATGACGTTTTCTAGTGAGTTAGATAAAGGAACAAGTGTGGATATATTGTTTCCAATAATAAAAAAGTAGGGGGAAGTTCCCCCTACTTTTTTATTATTATACTTATAATATATCGAAAGCCTTAATGTTACTAAAATAAATGAAAGTACTAAAGAAGATATCCACAGGTTAACAAGAAGTTAACTGCTGAATTATATAGGATATTCACAACTTTATCCACACTATTCACATTTTTTCAGAAAATTTACATAAAAATTACCCACTGTTATTTCAAGTTATGAAAGCGGTAATATGCATATTCAATAAAGTTATGCACATTATCCACATAATTGTGGGTAAACTTTGTGGATATAGTAGAGTAGTAAAAAAACCTCAATAACATCTATAAAATCTTCGTATTATTATGTCTACATAATATAAAAACGTCCTTCCGATACAAACTGTACAAAAAGGACGTTGAGATGATCAAGCGTTGGATAGAGATGTTTTGCCTCACTTATTTTTTCGTGTAGCCGCCTGCACGGTCTGCTTTTTTAAACTCACGGCCGTAATAGATTTCTTGAGCGCTACTTAACGTATTTTTTGCGTTTTCTTTTCGTTTTTTTTCAGACATAAAAAAACCTCCAATTAACGTTTTTCGATCATGCTACTTATTTTTTCCAGAATCTCTCGTTTTTAATCATAAAAAAAGCTCTCCGTTACACGGAGAGACTCTTACGCTTCTTTAAGCTGGTGATCTTCTTGAACGTCTTGTTCGTGACGCAAGTAGTATAATGTATACAAATCTTTTGGGATTTCGTATAAATCATATACGTCTTCATGTTGATTAATTTCATCGTACAAAGCTTTGTGTGTTTCATTCGCAAGTACTGCATAAGGCAGTTTTTCTGCAGCCTTAATAGACCTAATATTAATTTTGCGAATTCGCATAAAAATTCGCTCTATATTTAACTCAAAGAACAGTTCATTAAAGAACGCTTCTTTTGCAATTTGATTATATCCTTTTCCATGAAACGGTTTGCCAAGCCAAGTGCCTAAAAAGCCAGCTTGGTCCTGTACATCAAATAAATTAATGGTGCCTATAGGGTTACCCCATTCGTCTAAAATCGTGCGAGAAATGATTTCTCCATGATCTTCTGCTTCCATCGTTTGTTTAGTCACAAATAAAAATTCTTCATAGGAACGGGCTTTATGACGAACAAAAGGGAAGACATCAGGATGTACCATGAGTTCGTATAGAGATTGACAGTCATTTAGGTCACGTTTTTTTAACATAACTTTTCCCTCCTGATCGAGGGTATATACAGACTCCAATCAAGTCCCCACCCTCGAAATTTTTTAATAATTAAAAAAATTTCGGGGTGGGAATCGAACCCACTAGAACCAGTTACCTGGTGGCGCACCATTTGCCTTCCCATTACAAGTCAACAAACATAAAAAGTCAACGTGTGATGTTTATGCTTTTGTGAAATTCACATGCTTCTAAACGTATCATACTAAAAAAAATTAAAAAAGAAAATAGGTAAAATGTTAATTTTTTTTAAATAATATTTTACCATTTATCATGGTAAAAATAGGCTTTGCTAAGTAGTGAAAAGGATGATGGCTCCATAGCACCAAATCAGCGTCTTTTCCTGCTTCGATACTGCCGATTCGCTGATCAATACGGAGATTTCGAGCAGCAGCAATCGTGATGCCTTCTAATGCTTTTTGTTCTTCGAGCCCTTCACGTACGGCAATGGATGCACAAATATTTAAGTACTGAATGGGCGTATAAGGATGGTCTGTTGTAATGGAAACTTCTACTCCTTCATTGCAAAGAGCTTGATAGGTTTTCCACGTTTTATTCTTAAGTTCAACCTTTGAGCGGCGTGTTAAAGTTGGTCCCACGCTTACTTTTAAGTTTCTTCCACCCAGCTCTTTAGCAATTAAATGGCCTTCTGTACAGTGCTCAATACGAACGTCTAAATGAAATTCATCTGCTAAGCGCAGAGCTGACAGAATATCATCGGCTCGGTGAGCATGAATTCGAACGGGGATTTCTCTATTCAGTGCTTGAATGAGTGGTTTAATTCGCAAATCATCTTTATTGTCACTGCTTTTTGCATGATAAAAGGCTTCTCTCAGCATCCCCATAATACCCATTCGTGTAATGGATTCTTTATTGCCGTGGCTGTGGATTCGTTTTGGATTTTCTCCTAGCGCAATCTTAAGTCCAGCTGTCTCTTGAATTAACATTTGAGAAATGCTTGTTCCAGCTGTTTTAATAACAGACGTTGTGCCTCCGATCACATTTGCACTTCCAGGCATAATGTGTACAGACGTAATACCCGCTTCAATGGCATCTTTAAACCCAGGATCTAAAGGATGTACACTGTCAAAAGCTCGGATATGTGGAGTCATAGGTTCAATGGTTTCGTTAGCATCATTCCCGGCCCAGCCGGTTCCTTCATCATATAATCCTAGATGTGTATGAACATCAATAAATCCAGGGAATAAATAACGCTGTTTGCAGTCAATGACTTCTACTCGAAGAGGTGGCTGCAAGTTTGGCCCAATTAAAACAATTTTTCCATCTTGAATGAGCGCATCACTATTATAAATAGGTTTTGACGTAATAGGATAGAGCGTTGCATTTTTCAAGAGAATGGTTTTCATAAAGTTACTCCTATCTATCGGCAGCTTAGTCACCTGTTTTAGGGAAATAACAGAAAATAACTAGAGTAAATCTCGCAATGCATCTTCTAATACAGTATATGTAAAAATGTAATTCTGTTGAATCAATTTTTCAGATAAAACGCGCTGTCCTTTCAAAATAATCATACTCATTTCTCCCATCAGCAGCTGAAGGCCAAAGCTAGGTACGGGCATCCAGTGAGGACGATTCAATACTTTTCCAATCGTCTTTCCAAACTCTTTCATTTGAACGGGATTGGGAGCAGTTACATTAATAGGTCCCTCTATTTGTTCGGTATGAATACAATAATCAATGATCTTCACGACGTCTTGAAGATGTACCCAAGACATCCACTGTTCTCCAGAACCGACTGTTCCTCCTGCAAATAATTTATAAGGAAGGGCTGTAGAAGGAAGTGCTCCGCCATCTTTCCCTAATATAACGCCGAATCTTGTTAAGACAGTACGAATATTGAGTTCCATAGCTTTTAGAGCCTCGTTTTCCCACTTTTTTACCGTTTCAGCTAAAAAGTCTGTGCCAATGGATGGAGAAGCTTCTGTGAACGTTTCTTTCGTTGATGTCCCGTAATAACCAACGGCGCTTGCATTTACGTAAAGTGACGGCTTTGCGGGTAAGGCAGCCATAATGCGAAGGATTTCTTGAGTAGAAGAAAGGCGGCTTTCCACGATGGCTTTTTTACGCTCGTCCGTCCAGCGGCCGCTGTTAAGTGAAACGCCAGCTAAATTAATAAAAACGTCTGCTCCTTCTACATGCTCTTCAGGTTGGCTGTTTTCTTGCATCCACTCTACATATTTAAGTTTCGGATCTCTTGCAGCTTTATCTGCATTGCGTGTTAAAATATATACATAATGTTTTTGTGTTAAAAAATGTTTTGTTAAAGCTTTACCTACGAATCCAGTTCCTCCAGCAATAACAATTTTCATACGAACTTCCTCCTTTATTGAGATAAATAAAAATGTGTATGATACGTTTTGCGGTTCTTCAGCCATCAATTTAAATAAGAAATATGAGGTGAAGGTTAATGCCTGTTATCACAAAGATCACAACGCAAAAGAATAGCGGTGAACGTTATAATGTGTATTTAGATTACGGTAAAGGTGAAGAGTTTGGCTTTGGTGTTGACGAAAATGTCCTCATCAAATATGACTTAAAAAAAGGTCGTCAGCTTGATGAATTTGAATTAACCGAAATTCAGTACGCAGATGATGAGAAAAAAGCTTATAATTTAGCGATCACTTACTTATCTTATCGAATGCGCTCTGAAAAAGAGGTACATGATTATTTAAAGAAAAAAGAAATTAACTCTACTATTATTCAACAAGTTATTCAGAAACTAGTCAGCCACCGTTATTTAAATGATGAAGAGTTTGCAAAAGCATTTGTGTTAACTCAGATGAACACAACACCAAAAGGACCAAATGTGATTCAAAGAGAATTAAAAGAAAAGGGGATTTCTGATTCCATTATTACCCTTAGTTTATGTGAATACCCTGAAGAACAGCAAATTCAAACTGCTGTAAAATTAATTGAAAAGTTAAAAGGAAAATATAAAAAATTATCTCAAGTAATGATGAAACAAAAAATGGAACAAGCATTGGCAGTGAAGGGCTATTCGTTTTCTGTTATTCAAGAAGCATTTCAGCGCACGAATACAGAAAAAGAAAGCGATGAGGCATGGGAAGCTCTGCAATACCAAGGAATGAAAGCTCATCGTCGTTTTTCAAAGTATGAAGGCTGGGAATATCAGCAAAAAATGAAGCAGGCTCTTTATAGAAAAGGATTCTCTATTGACCAAATTCAATCATTTCTAGATTCCATTGAAGAAGAATAAAGGCGGGACAAAAGTATGTTAGGTGAAGGAAAATCCGAACGGTGAATCGAGATTCTTGATGGAGAATCCAACTCGTTCGGATTTTTTCATGGTTAACGTTAACGTAGGTTTCACTCTTTCTTTAAAACAAAATGTCTTCTGAATCATTCTGCTGTTTATAAATAATCTCAGCGATTTCTGAAGCTGAGCGCAAGCGGCTTTTATCTTTAATGTGGTTGTTGTGATCCCAAAAAGGGGTATTCATGCCCCCCATATAAGCTGCAATCACATGAAGGCTGGTATTTTGATACTCCACTTTTAAACTTTCTGTAAATCCTCTTACGCCAAATTTGCTTGCCACATAGACGCTTTCATTAGCTTTTCCGCGAAGTCCTGCAGTTGAAATGATATTCATAACTTTAGGTTCAGGTCTCGTCAAGAGATGAGGCATAAGCGCTTGTGTTAAAAAAATAGTTCCTTTTACATTTGTATCGATGACTTCATCGATTGCTTGTTTTGTATAATCCGTCAAAGGACCAAAATGTCCAATACCTGCATTGTTGATAAGGATATCTACTGAATGCTGCATCAGCAGTTTTTCTACAGATTTTCCTACTTCTTCATACTGTGTAATATCTACAAACATCGTATATACGTTGTCTCCTAGCTCATGCTGCGCCTCAGTTAATTTCTGTTGATTGCGTCCAGCTAGAATGACGTTGTAGTCTTTTGCGTAAAGTTTTGCGAGTTCTTTTCCAAGACCCGTCGCACCGCCTGTGATTAGTACTGTTTTCATTCCCAAAACTCCCTTTTCATAGTCTCCCTTTAGTTATACCTTTTGTTATAATAAAATGAAAGCAAACAAGGGGGAAAACAGCATGTCTGAAAAACGTTACAGCGATATGACAACGTATGAACTTCAACAAGAAATTGGGTCTCTTCAAGAAAAAGCACGAAAAGCTGAACAGCTTGGCATGGTCAATGAGTATGCAGTATTAGAAAGAAAAGTAACAATGGCTAGATCGTATTTATTAGATCCTGAAACGTTTAAAGCAGGGGAAGTATATGAAATTCAAGGAGATCCGGGTTCATATTTTAAAATTGATTATATGAACGGAGTTTTTGCGTGGGGGTTTAGGCTTGGTTCACCGCAAAACGAAGAGGCATTGCCTATTTCTATGTTGAAAAAATAAAGGGACGAACAAGCAGCACGAAGTGTGCTGCTTGTTTGATTTCTATATCACTTTATTTTTAAACAAATAAGCAAAGCAAGCGGTTATTCTTCGCGCTCATTAGAAGCATGCATACGTTCTTGCGGATGCGTGTTAATTGTTCCATTTGCCCGTTTTGAAGCGTATTCAGCTTTTGCTCGAGGTTCGCCTTCAAACTTAGTATGATGTTGGTTTGGAAAATCTTTTGCTTTATTGCGCATCGATACCTCTCCTTTTACAACAGAAAGCGTTGCGGTTATGATATAGTACATGAGGGAGTGAATAACTCCGCATTTATAGTGTAAGTTAAAAGTGCAAACATACTCATAAAGAATTTTGGTAATCGAGGTGTTCTTATGAACGATATATTCGAAAGATTAACGAATCAGCTATTAAGCAAAAACAGTTCGCTTTCATATGCTCAAGCCCGTACGTGGGTCGAACTTTTCTGGGAAGATTTTGAGTCATCTTACGCAAAAGCAGGATATGATTATAAAGGGAAAGAAGCGACGGAAAAGGTTGTTACGATGTACATCAACAGCTACGGTGACAAACTTCATGAAATCGCGGTTAAAAACCCTAAATATCAGCATTTATTAAATAACGATGACTATTTAAAACATTAAATAAAAACGAACCGTCTTCTCAAGACGGTTCGTTTTTGGGTTTCATATTTGTTCTTGTTATGATTAGTGCGGGAGATAATCAAGCTTTTTACGCAATTTTTTCTCACTAAAAATCCAACCAGTGTACGAACAAATAATATTTAAGTCGTAATCAAGCTGGACTACGGCTACAAATGGATAGTAATCTTTGCTGCGGTAGCGTAAATCAATAAAGCGCACTTCAATGTGGTCGTTATATTCGTCCAGTTCCCATCTATAAATAGGTGAAAAGGAAAGAAACGCAGATAAATTTTCATCTTTTTTCGCTACTTCAATTACGGCCGATTCGGGAATTGGAACTTTATCAAACGTATCATAAATGAAAATTTCTTCTCCGATTGCTCTTCCTACATGAAAATACTTTTCGGTTGTCACGGCTAAATGCCAGTGAGTGAAACGAAGCGTAGGAGAGATATTGAGCTTGATTACATCAGGAAACTGTTTTCGAAGCTTCTTGGCGATCTGATGGCGCATATAAAAGCGCAGTCCATAGTAAAACGCCAATAACACATAGAGCGTAATAAATGTTGGTCCCGGCTCTGCTCCGATAAACCAAATTAAAATCGCAAGTACGTGGGCTGAGAAAATCACGTAATCAAACGTGTTGATTACCCCAAGCGCAATCCATTTATTTGTGAAAGGCCTTAAAGCCTGCGTGCCATACGCGTTAAAGATATCAACAAAAACGTGAATAATGACGCCTGCAAAGGTCCACATCCATAGATGCAGCAAGTTAGCTCCTGGCAGCAGAAGCGAAAGAATGAGCACGATAAGCAAAGGCCATAAAATAACAGCCGGGATAGAATGTGTAATTCCACGGTGATTGCGGATATACTGTGCATTGTTTCGCAGCTTTAAAACAGTGTCTAAATCAGGTGCTAATGACCCGGCCATTACGCCAATCATCACAGCATCCATTGTGGCTGTATTCGCAGATACAGTGGGGTCTAATGTTGCAAGGCCGCCCAGAGCGATTCCCATTGCAATGTGTGTACCAGTATCCAGAGCGAACTCCTCCTTTGTAAGATGACGATCTTAGATTATTCTAATTCAACATAAAAGCTTGATTTAAAGCAAAAAATCTTGTTTTATTATTAACGTAGCAAATTGGCTGTTTTTATTCATTATTTGAACAATTCATTTTACTATTCATATTTGTAGTTGTTATAAGGTTATCATAAAGTTACTAAGATTCAAAAAGCAACACATTGTATATGTATAGTTAATACCTCGGAGGCTATGACGTGAAACAAAGTAAAGATATTGTACAAAATTTTGATATTCGAGCATTTCAAAATGACTTAATCTCTTGGTTTGAACAGGAACAGCGCATTTTACCTTGGCGTCAAGATCAGGACCCTTATAAGGTGTGGGTATCTGAAATTATGCTTCAACAAACGAGAGTGGATACGGTTATTCCTTATTTTAATAATTTTATTAGCAAATTTCCCACTATCAAAGACTTAGCTTATGCGAATGAAGATGATGTGTTAAAAGCGTGGGAAGGATTAGGCTATTATTCCCGTGCCCGTAATTTGCAAACCGCGGTTCGAGAAGTTCACGAACAATACGGGGGAGAAGTTCCAAATACGCCAGCAGAAATCTCCAAACTAAAAGGAGTGGGTCCTTATACAACAGGGGCCATTTTAAGTATTGCATACGGAGTGCCGCAGCCTGCTGTAGATGGAAATGTCATGCGTGTGCTATCGCGCATTTTATCCGTTTGGGATGATATTGCAAAACCGAAAACAAGAAAGCTGTTTGAAGAAATCGTGCATGAAATTATTTCAAAAGATAATCCTTCCTATTTCAATCAAGGCATGATGGAGCTTGGTGCCATTGTCTGTACACCAACTTCTCCTTCCTGTTTGTTATGTCCAGTTCGCGAACATTGCCGCGCTTTCGAAGAAGGGGTGCAGAATGAGCTTCCTGTTAAATCAAAGAAAAAAGCGCCGCGTGCTCTTCAGCTTGCTGCAGCGGTGGTTAAAGACGGTGAAGGAAATTATCTGATTCATAAGCGTCCAAGCAAAGGACTTTTAGCTAACCTATGGGAATTTCCAAATATAGAAGTAGATCTTAGTATAGCGCCAGATCATCAGCAGCTTCAGGCATTTATTCAAAATGAGTACGGAGCTGATATTAAAATTAATGCGCCGTTTACCACAATTCAGCACGTGTTTTCTCATATCGTCTGGAACATCACAGTATATGAAGCAGAGCTGGTAAGTGATATCGGTGCATTAAAAAACTTGAAAGTAGTTTCTGAAAAAGATTTAGAACAATATGCATTTCCTGTTTCCCATCAAAAAATCTTAAAAGAATATTTGCTTGTTAAATAAAAGAAGCGTGGATAAACTCCGCGCTTCTTTTATTTAATCATATGATACATGCGTGCCGTGTGTATAATCTGCTTCGTGGCGCTGTAACCCGCCACGTGCTTCAATTTCTTTAATAATTTGCTGATGAATACTTTGTCCCTCAGCATTTAAATACGGCGTCATTTGCTGTAAAGAGTGATGGAAAAACGCAAGCTCGCTGTCTTTCCACTCGCTTTTAGAAATCATTGAAAGAGCCGTCATGTCTCTACCTACATACATTCTATTCACCTCGTTCATTTTATCAAGTTTTATCTATTTTCCCTATATTACTTGTTTCTTATGCGATAAAATCAGTACAATGTAAAGATAATATGATACATAAGGGAGATGACATCATGTCACAAAAGGTAGCACTAGTTACGGGAAGCAGCAGAGGTATTGGTAAAGAGATTGCCTTACGTCTTGCTAAAGAAGGATACGATATTGTATTAAACTATGCACGAAGCAAAAGTGCAGCGCAGGAAGTAGCGGAAGAAATCAAAGCATTAGGCAGAGAAGCATTAGTTGTTAAAGCAAACGTAGGAAAAGTAGAGAAAATTAAAGAAATGTTTGAGCAAATTGATGAAGCATTTGGTCGCTTAGATGTATTTGTAAGTAATGCGGCTTCAGGGGTTTTACGTCCTATTATGGAATTAGAAGAAACTCACTGGAATTGGACAATGGACATCAATAGTAAAGGGTATTTATTCTGTGCACAAGAAGCGGCTAAACGTATGGAAAAAGTAGGCGGAGGAAAGATTGTTACCATCAGTTCGCTTGGTTCTATTCGCTATTTAGAAAATTATACAACAGTAGGCGTGTCAAAAGCTGCTGTAGAAGCATTGACTCGCTATTTAGCAGTGGAGCTTGCTCCAAAGAATATTGTGGTAAATGCTGTATCCGGAGGTGCTGTGGATACAGAAGCATTAAAACACTTCCCAAATCGTGATGAACTGTTAGATGATGCGCGCAAACATACTCCAGCTGGTCGTATGGTGGAGCCAAAAGACATGGTAGATGCAGTGATGTTCTTAGTCTCCGATCAAGCAAATATGATTTGCGGTCAAACGCTTATTATTGACGGAGGGCGTTCACTTTTAATGTAAGGTAAATGTATTTTGTGCTTGCGCCTTAAAATACTGAAAAAAGTTTGCATACCCTATTTACCTCCCGGGCATATTAATTTTCGTGGAGGTGATTACAATGGCAAAACAAACAAACAAAACAGCATCTGGTACAAGCACACAACACGTGAAACAACAAAATGCTCAAGCATCTAAAAACAACTTCGGTACTGAATTTGGTAGCGAAACAAATGTACAAGAAGTGAAACAACAAAATGCACAAGCAGCGGCAAACAAAAGCCAAAATGCTCAAGCATCTAAAAACAACTTCGGTACTGAATTTGCTAGCGAAACAAGTGCTCAAGAAGTGAGACAACAAAACGCACAAGCTGAAGCAAAGAAAAACCAAAACGCTGGTAAATACCAAGGTTAATATCAAAAGCGAACTTAACGTCTTTCATACGGCGATGTTAAGTTCGCTTTTTCTTATATAAAAAGCAACAAAGTATGACAAAACTTCTTGAAACTTTACACAGCTCGTCAAAGGAATCTGGATCACCTAAACAGAATGTTAACAGAAGTGCCGCGTGTATGGTTAAAGCAAATAGGGAGGAGCTGTCGTATGAAAAAATTTGATCAGCTAGTGACTCAACAATTGGAGACCATGGATCAACTTCTGTTTTTGCAGTCTGAGATTGAGCGCTGTCAGGAAATTGAAGGTGAACTAATAAAACTTCATGAAGAAGCAAAACTTCATTCTGTGCAAGATGAAATTAGTGAAATGAAACTGAAATTAAAAGAGATTCAATTGACGTTTGAAGCACAAACCGAAGACATTATTCGTACATATAAAAGTGAAGGGGCTTGCTCTACACTTGCTTAATGAACATTGATGTGTCATTTCCTCTCTTTTTTAAGGCTGCCAAGCAAAGGAAAAGTAGGGGGAGTGACTTTTTTGAACTCAAGAAGGTCAGCACATTTGTGTTAAAATGAGAGAGAAACCGTTATAATAAACATAAGACAAATCGAGACGTTATATGAATTTTTTTAAGTGCTAAAATGAAAGTAGGTATTGGAGATGGGAATTCCGGTGGAAGGAGAAACAATTCAAATACACAGCTACAAGCATAATGGACATATTCATCGCGTGTGGGATCGGACAACCGTATTAAAAGCAACCAATAACTTAGTGATTGGAGGAAATGATCGTACGGTCGTTACAGAATCAGATGGACGAACATGGGTCACAAGAGAGCCGGCAATTTGTTATTTTCATGCTCAGCAGTGGTTTAATGTCATTGGGATGATCCGTGAAGATGGAATTTATTATTACTGCAATATCAGTTCGCCGTTCATTTATGATGACAATGAAGCGCTCAAATATATTGATTATGATTTAGATATCAAAGTCTATCCAGATATGACATACACCCTTCTTGATGAAGATGAATATGAGAAGCATCGAAAAGAAATGAATTATCCAGAAGTGATTGACCGTATTTTACATAATCATGTAGAGGAGTTAAAAGGTTGGATTCGACAGCGAAAAGGCCCGTTTGCTCCAGATTTCATTGACATTTGGTATGAGCGCTTTTTAACATATCGGCATTCTTGATGAATGATCTAGAGAACATTATGTTAGGCCGTCTAAAGCTGACTGTTTGATATAATGTTCTTTTTGGCGTTATGCTCACCATCTTTTAGAAGAGATAAAAGCACTAAAAAATCGACGCGTGTACATATACTAAGAAAGCTTGCCCTCATAGATAGAAAGGGGAGATTTTATGGGAAGTATAAGACGCTACATGAAGTTTGTACAGCCATACAAATGGCAAATTGTCGGCACTGTATTAATTGGTATTATTAAATTTGCTATTCCTTTATTAATTCCGCTGCTTTTGAAATATGTTTTGGACGATATCGTAAATGGACATGGCATGTCTTCCTCTGAAAAAGTTCATAAAATGGTGACGATTATGGGGATTTCGTTTGTTATATTTTTAGTGTTAAGACCTCCCATTGAATATTACAGGCAGTATTATGCTCAGTGGGTATCGAGCAAAGTATTATATGATATTCGGGACCAGCTGTTTAGCCATATTCAAAAGCTTAGCTTACGTTATTATGCAAATACTCGAGCGGGTGAAGTGATTTCACGAGTCATCAATGATGTAGAGCAAACAAAAAACTTTGTTATCACAGGCTTAATGAATGTATGGCTTGATATGATGACGATTGTAATAGCCATTGTGATTATGTTTACGATGAATGTACCTTTAACACTGGTATCGATTATTTTGCTGCCGGTTTATGCGTTCTCTGTAAAATATTTTTACAGTCGTCTTCGTCATTTAACAAGAGTCCGTTCGCAGGCTTTAGCGGAAGTGCAGGGGCACTTACATGAAAGAGTTCAAGGGATCTCTGTTATTCGCAGCTTTGCTATTGAGCCTCATGAGCAGAAACAATTTGATAAGCAAAATTCGAATTTCTTACAAAAAGCAATCAATCATACGAATTGGAATGCAAAAACATTTGCAGTAGTGAATACCATTACCGATTTGGCGCCTTTAATCGTGATTACATTTGCTGGATATCAAGTCATCACGGAAAGTCTTAGCGTAGGAACGATGGTAGCATTTGTGGCCTACATTGACCGCTTGTATAATCCGCTTCGTCGCTTGGTCAATTCATCGACTACGCTCACGCAGTCTGTTGCATCTATGGACCGGGTGTTTGAGTTCATTGATGAAGAATATGATATTACAGATAAAAAAGATGCAAAAGAATGCACTGAGCTTCATGGAAAAGTTCAGTTTGAGCACGTTTCATTTGCTTATGAAGAAGAAGAAAAACCTGTGATTCATGATATTAATTTAGATGTAGAAAAAGGAAAATCCGTCGCGTTTGTTGGAATGAGCGGAGGAGGGAAATCCACGCTTATCAGCTTAATTCCGCGCTTTTATGATGTGACAGAGGGTAAAATTCTCATTGATGACATTGATATCAAAACCTATAAAGTACGCAGCCTGCGAGATAAGATTGGAATCGTCCTGCAGGATACGGTGTTGTTTAGTGACACGGTTAAAAACAATATACTGCTTGGAAAGCCAGAAGCGACAGATGAAGAAGTAATTGCTGCAGCAAAAGCCGCAAATGCCCACGATTTTATTATGAATTTGCCCGAAGGATATGATACAAAAGTGGGAGAGCGGGGAATGAAGCTGTCAGGGGGACAGAAGCAGCGTATTTCCATTTCGCGCGTATTTTTAAAAAATCCAGCTATTCTTATTTTTGATGAAGCCACTTCAGCTCTAGATTTGGAAAGTGAGCACTATATTCAAGAAGCGTTAGCTGAACTAGCAAAAGACCGTACGACTTTCATTGTAGCCCATCGTTTATCTACAATTACTCATGTTGATGAAATTGTACTTTTAGAAAATGGAAGAGTAGTCGAACGAGGTTCTCATGAGGAGTTAATTAAGAAAAAAGGTCATTACTATCAGCTCTTTAACGTTCAGCAGCTTGATACAATTTAAAAACACCACCTATTGGCTAACAATAGGTGGTGTTTTTAATCTTCTTGTCGCTGATGATTAATATCAAATGAGTTAGCATCTTTGTGATAGTTTTGGAACGTATCAATCAGCTTATCAAGATGCTCTAACTCTTCACTATACTCAATGATGACGGAAATTAAAGGGAAGATATGATAAATAACCTTATTCTCTTCATCATTATCGTATATTTTGTACTGCATAAATTTATCGATTAAAGCTCGTTTTCCAACGCAGGCTTCGTTTGGTACAGTAGTGGTTGGCTGTACGCGTAATTTCCCAATGAATTTTAATAATACTTGCTCATGATACATTAACAGGCACTCAACTTCAGATTTGATTAAATCTTGAAATTGCTGCGGCATGACTTGAAGGTCATTTTCTACTCGGTGAAGTAGTTTCAGGGTTGTAAGAGCGCGTGTTGTAGCGGTAATCATTTGACGAAATAAAACGAGCTTGCGTGACTTAACAAAACGTTTTTTGGTTGAATAAGTGCGTTCTTCTTTGTAGAAATCAAAGATTTGATTCATTTTAGCCACATTGTCTTTCATTTTTTCTATGTCTTCTTTTAACAATGTGTGCTCAGATGCGTGATAAAGATTCATACGAATCCATTTAATAATTTCTTCCGTTGTGCTTACAATTTTATAATACAATCTTGTTTCATACTTTGGCGGAATAAAAATAAGATTGACAATAAATGCTGAGAATACCCCAAGTAACACTGTACCAAAGCGTATAAGCGCATATTCAACGAAATTATCTCCTGGATTTTCCATGATTGCAATTACTGTCACAAGCGCAAGCCCAATTGTATTATTAATACGTAATTTTAAGTTGACTGCGATGACAACAACAGCGGTAAAACCAATAATGATGGGATGGGTACCAAAAATAAGTCCAAAACAAACTGCAGAAGCAGCTCCAATCACATTCGCCTGTATTTGCTCCAATATTGTTAAATAAGATCTGTAAATAGACGGTTGAATTGCAAAAACTGCCGCAATTGCCGCAAATATTGGAGATGGTAAACTTAGAAATTCACCTAATAACAATGAAAGTGTAATGGCAATTCCCGTTTTTAAGATGCGGGCACCAAGTTTCATGTGCGTTCGTAGTTCCTTTCTGTAAAAAAGTTTTTTCGTTATGAAGAATGTTCCCCAAAACAAATGATAAATTGCAAAAATCAATCCTTCTTTATTACATAACCTGTTGGAAATAATATAAACAATAACATACTATACAAGGTTTAAGAATGGATATCAAGAGAAAACAAGCAGAAAAATAAGGGTATTTCTCGGGATTTTTCGACAGGCTGACAAAAAAAAGATGACGCGTAAGAAATGGTTATGAAGGGCGAGGAAGTTCTATAAGAAAACTCAAAGATAAGACAAAAAAGCACTCATTTGAAAATGAGTGCTTTAGCTTAAAAATTAGCGTTCTTCACTTAATTGTTTAAATGCTTTTTCCACGGCTTCTAATGTGTCGGTAATATCTTGTTCTGTATGAGCTGTAGTAAGGAACCAGGCTTCATATTTCGAAGGAGCTAAATTGACACCTTGGTGGAGCATTAGTTTAAAGAAGCGTGCGAATAATTCGCCGTCTGTATTTTCTGCTTGTTCATAGTTTTTGACCGTTTCTGTTGTAAAGTAGAGGGTAAGAGCGCCTTTTAATCGATTGATTGTAATAGGCATGTTATATGTACGAGCATGTTTTAAAATACCTTCTTCGAGCATCGCCCCTAGCTTATCCAGCTGTTCATAAACGCCTTCTTGCTTTAGTACTTCCAGACAAGCAATCCCAGAAAGAATAGAAGCTGGGTTTCCTGCCATTGTACCTGCTTGATAAGCGGGTCCAAGCGGCGCCACTTTTTCCATGATTTCTTTCTTACCGCCGTAGGCTCCGATTGGAAGACCGCCGCCAATGATTTTTCCAAATGCAGTTAGATCGGGCTTTACACCAAGTAAATCTTGAGCTCCGCCGTACATAAAGCGAAACGCTGTAATAACTTCATCATAAATAACAAGCGCTCCAGCTTCGTGAGTTAATTCGTTGACTTGTTCTAAAAAGCCAGGTTCTGGCTCAACAATTCCAAAGTTTCCAACGATTGGTTCTACTAAAACAGCCGCAATTTGATCGCCCCATTTTTCTAATGCTTCCTTGTAAGGCTCGATGTCGTTAAAAGGAACTGTGATGACTTCGTTAGCGATACTTTTTGGTACACCAGCAGAGTCAGGAGTGCCGAGTGTAGAAGGACCAGATCCAGCTGCCACCAATACAAGATCGGAATGACCGTGATAGCAACCTGCAAATTTAATAATTTTATCGCGTCCAGTATAAGCGCGTGCTACACGGATCGTTGTCATAACGGCTTCTGTTCCAGAGTTGACGAAGCGCACTTTATCTAATGCGGGCATCGCTTCTTTAAGCATTTTAGCAAATGTGACTTCATGAACAGTTGGAGTACCGTAAAGAACCCCCGTTTCAGCTGCTTTTGTAATAGCTTTCGTGATATGAGGATGAGCGTGCCCCGTAATAATAGGACCGTAAGCTGCTAAATAGTCAATATATTTATTTCCATCGACGTCCCAGAAATAAGCCCCGCTTGCCTTTTCCATTGCAACAGGTGCTCCGCCTCCTACGGCTTTATATGAACGTGAAGGGCTGTTAACGCCGCCTACAATATGTTCGAGCGCTTCAGCGTGTAATTGTTCTGATTTTGTAAATTGCATGTTATGCCTCCTAATGAAAAATTCAACTTCTTTATTCTATCAAACTTATTTGTTTCTTGAAAAACATTCGAGAACGTGTATGATAGAAATTTGTGAGCTAACTGCTAGAAAATAGTTCCTCGTCTCTTAGAGGAGTTGCTAGCAAGGGCACCGGAAACAATAAAAGAAACCACTAATACGTCGACGTAACGGAGGGAATACAATGAAAAATGCTATTGAGGTGAATCAACTTCGGAAAGAATTTAAAGCTTATTCTAGCCGCTCTGGCCTTAAAGGGGCATTCAGGGATTTATTTACCCGTAATTATAGAGTTATGAAAGCTGTGAACGATATTTCGTTTACCGTAAAACAAGGGGAAATGGTAGGTTATATAGGAGAAAACGGAGCGGGGAAATCGACCACAATCAAAATGCTGACAGGAATCTTAACTCCTACTTCAGGCGAGATTACCGTAAATGGAATGAACCCTCATAAAGAAAGGGAGAAGTTTGCCCAAACGATTGGAGTTGTTTTTGGTCAACGTTCTCAGCTGTGGTGGGATATTGCCGTACAAGAATCTTTCCGCTTGTTAAAAAAAGTATACAAAGTGTCAGATGAAGATTATAACGCTCATATGGAGCACGTTATTCAAACTTTGGATATTGGACCGCTGCTAGATAAGCCGGTGCGAAAGCTTTCTCTAGGTCAAAGAATGCGGTGCGAGCTGGCTGCTGCTCTTATTCATAATCCGCCGCTTCTATTTCTAGATGAACCGACGATCGGTTTAGATGTACTAGTTAAATTAAAAATCCGCCAATTTTTAAAAGAAATTAATGAAAAATATAATACGACGATTTTGCTTACGACACATGATTTAGCAGATATTGAAGCTTTATGTGAACGCGTTGTAATGCTCGATGAAGGCAGTATTATTTATGACGGTTCGCTGCAAAAGCTGCGTTCGAATTGGGGAGACCTTAAACAAGTTACGTTTGAATTTGGAACCGCGCCAAATACAGAGCAGTTGAAGCTATTGACGCAAGGGATGCCTGTTAACTGGATTGAAGGTGATCAAAAATATTTGTGGACAGCGCAGCTTCAAAATAAAGGGGACTTAATGTCTCAGCTGATTGCTAAAGTGGTGGCAAAGCATGAAATCAGTGATATTAATATTGAAGAAATTTCAACGGAAGAAATCATCCGCAACATTTATGAAGAAGGTGTTGTGAATGGATAAATATATAGAGATGATACGCATTCGCTTTTTAATGATGCTGGCGTATCGGACGAATTATTACAGCGGAATATTGATTTATGCGATTAATATTGGTGCTTACTACTTTTTATGGTCCGCTATTTATGGAGGAAAAGAGAATATTCAAGGGTTATCCATTACCCAAATGACAACGTATGTAGCAGTTTCATGGATGGCAAGAGCCTTTTATTTTAATAACATTGACCGTGAAATGGCAATGGAAATTAAAGATGGCAAAGTGGCAGTAGAGTTAATTAAGCCTTATAGCTACCTTGGTATGAAAACGATGCAAGGACTGGGAGAAGGGATTTTTCGGCTGCTGTTTTTCTCAGTGCCCGGTATGATTATTGTTGCGTTTTTATTTCCAGTACAGTTCTCAGCAAATGCAGCAACATGGCTTTATTTTGGACTGTCTTTAATTTTTAGTTTCATTATTAATACCCAAATTAATTTATTAACGGGTATTACGACTTTCTTTCTCTTTAACAACGATGGACTCATTCGAGCGAAGCGCGTTGTTATTGATTTGTTTTCAGGACTTCTCCTGCCGATCAGTTTCTATCCTTTCTGGGCGCAACATATTATGAGCTATTTCCCTTTTCAGGCCATTAGTTATATTCCGAGCATGATTTTCACAAATGGATTTAAAGGGCAGGAAGTAATAAATGCTCTTATCACACAAGCAGTTTGGTCCGGACTTCTATTTATCCCTATTGCATGTTTGTGGAACATAGCGAAGAAAAAAATGGTTATTCAAGGAGGGTAGTCTATGAAAATGTTTTATTTTTCGATTTTCTTTCAGTACATTAGTCAATATATGAAAACAAGGCTTCAGTACCGTACCGACATGGTAGTTGAAGTCATATCGGACTTATTATTTCAAACGGTTAACTTAATTTTTATTTTAGTCGTATTTGGACATACTCAATCGCTGCACGGATGGTCACGAGAGGAAATTATCTTTATTTATGGTTTCTTTTTGGTCCCTTTTGCTATTTTTTCGTCTTTCTTTAACATTTGGGATTTCAACGAGCGCTACATTGTTAAAGGAGAAATGGACCGAATTTTAACGAGGCCTATTCACAGTTTGTTTCAAGTTATTTTAGAGCGGATGGAACTAGAATCATTGTTTGGTGGTGTCACAGGGATTGCCGTCATGGCTTACGCTGCGTCTTCTTTACATCTTCATTTCCAGTGGTATGATGTTTTTATTTTTCTATTATTTATTCTAGGAGGAGCGCTTGTATACGCAGGGATTTTCATCGCCTTAGCAAGCATCGGCTTCTGGTCGGATGCCAGAACCTCTATTATGCCTACTATTTATAATATTGGAAACTACGGAAGGTATCCTGTAGATATTTATAACAATGTCATCCGATATGTTTTAACGTGGATTCTTCCTTTTGCATTTGTAGGCGTATATCCAGCTGCTTATTTCTTAGGAAGGTCAGAATGGTACGGATATGCATTTTTAACCCCAGTGATGGGAATCGTCTTTTTTACAATCTCTATCTTCTTATGGAATACAGGTGTCAAAAAATACAGAGGAGCAGGCAATTAAATGCCTGCTCTTTTTCGTGGCTTCGGAGTAGTAATGAATGGACAAGAACACGCGTATAGTGGTAGTAGAGTATAAATTAAAGGAGTAGAATGATGGTTATTTTTCTAATCCTCGTTATCATTGTTTTTGTAATTGGTAGTATGAAGTTTCTCTTTGAAAAAGAACTTGGAGAATTTCATTTTTTCTCAATTGGTCATTTCTTTGTCTTGTTTTATTCATATATTACAGTTTTATTGGGATTCAGCCTTATTTATACAGTGTGTGAGATGGGGAGTATTCCAGTGTTAAGCGGAGGGTTTGAACATGAAGGTCATTATTTTTATACGCTGTTTAACAGCATGTATTTCAGCGCAGCGACGTTATTTTCAGTAGGATACGGAGATATGTATCCGGTTGGAATTGGGAAATTATTTGCAACTTTTGAAGCGTTTATCGGCTATATTATGCCTGCAATCTTTGTGATGCGAACTGTTACCCGCACTTAAACTTGTCATCTTATCTAATATTGGGTACGCTATTCAAAGAAAATGAAAAGCGTAAAGGAGAAGATAAATATGACAGCTGTAGTTGGAGAAAAAGCACCCGATTTTGTATTGATGTCTACAAATGGAGAGCAAGTATCACTAGCGTCGATGAAAGGGAAAAACGTTGTGCTGTATTTTTATCCGAAAGATATGACGCCAGGCTGTACAACAGAAGCCTGTGATTTCAGAGATCAGCATGAAAATTTTGAAGAGCTAGATGCGGTGATTCTAGGGGTGAGCCCGGATCCAATCGACAAACACCATAAGTTTATTGATAAGCACGGCCTTCCGTTCTTACTTTTAGCTGACGAAGATCACAGCGTAGCTGGAGAGTATGGAGTATGGAAACTGAAAAAAAACTTTGGAAAAGAATATATGGGCATTGAACGCTCCACTTTTATCATTAATAAAGAAGGAACGCTCGTAAAAGAGTATCGCAAGGTTCGAGTGAAAGGGCATGTGGAAGAAGCTTTATCATTTATTAAAGAAAAAATGGCATAAAAACAGGCAGATAACTAGAGCAGTTTTAGTCTTTGAACATACAATATCAGTGTAGGGCATACCTCCTCAGATGTTAATATATTTAAAAGTGTGGATTAATTTCCACACTTCTTTTTTTTCATAAAATATATGAATAGTTTTTACTTATTACATAAAATAGGAATAGGCATCAAGTTGACAAAACGTGGGTAAAACATGTAGACTAATTATAAGAATTATAAAGTAATAATACTTACAGAAGAGGGGTGCATGACGTGTCAAATCATTTACAAGAAGCCCTTGAAACGTTAAAAGGTACTGGCGTTCGTATTACACCACAACGTCATGCTATTTTAGAGTATTTAATCAATTCCATGACACATCCAACAGCAGATGATATTTATAAAGCGCTGGAAGGTAAGTTTCCAAATATGAGTGTAGCAACCGTTTACAATAATTTAAGAGTATTTCGCGAAGTAGGTATTGTAAAGGAACTAACATACGGTGATGCATCAAGCCGGTTTGATTATGTTACAACAGAGCATTACCATGTGATTTGCGAAAGCTGCGGAAAAATTGTGGATTTTCATTATCCTGGTTTAGACGAAGTAGAAAAGCTGGCTGCTCATATTACTGACTTTGATATTAGTCACCACCGAATGGAAATTTACGGAACGTGTCCTGATTGTACGGCTAAAAAAGCGCATTAATAAGCTGATAGTAGTGATACTATCAGCTTTCTTTTTGTTTTTTTCTATTATACTTCTCATCGAATTGTTTTCCTTCAAGAGACCGGTCAAGCGTAAGCGGCTCGTTGCAATACATACACATATCTACGCGCCCTAGCATTTTTGTTTGCTTTTGACATGTAGGGCAGGTTACTTGAACCGCTTTTGTAGAAAGCATGCCAATCCAGAAATAAACGCCGGTACTGGCTACGATACACAGCAACCCCAGAAGCATAAAAATAGTCATTAGCCAGACTGAAGACCGAAAGAAAATTCCCCCATACATAACAATGAAACCAACAAAGATCAGGCTGAGTGCAAACGTGCGAATCTTGTTAATTTTATTTGAATACTTTATCCCCATCAGTATCCCCCCTGTTACCAATATATCACAGAGTGAGACAGTGAATCATAATAAAAATTGAATCTTCGGAAAATTATCGTTGGTTTTTGAGCTTTCTGAATGATTTCCATAATTCTGAGTGGGATATCCGTTATACATCGTATATAATATAAAAAGAAATCTTAGTCCATAGCCTTTAAAATTTTGAAAAATATTTGTTTATTACAGTTAGGAGAGCTCAAAATGGAAGATGTTTTACGGCCAATATATCAAGAAAGAGCTAGCAATAAAGACACACTAGGTATTTTACTGATTGAAAAAAAGAAATCAGAATCTCCAGTGACGGATAATTTGGACGCTATTTTATTTATTGTGACCAAAACCACAGAAACTTCTCTTTTTATTAAACAATACGAATATGAAAATGAGCGTGCGGCACTTTATATGGCTTCTGAACAGCAAATGAGTGAATGGATTATGAATGGGACGAACCGCCGTATTATTGATTGGATCTTAAATGGTAAAGTGCTATTTGATCGAAATGAATATATGGAAAACTTAAAGAAACGCTTAATTGATTTCCCTAGAGAAGATCGGACAAAGAGAATAGGTGTCGAGTTTGCTAAGTTGATTCGCCGATTTAAAGAAGGAAAAGACTTCTATACGTCTAATCATTATTTAGATGCATTCAATCATGTCATTCATGCTCTTCATCATTTAGCACGACTGTCTGTGCTGGAAAATGGATTTCACCCAGAAGTGACAGTATGGAACCAAGTGAAAAAAATAGAACCTGAAATTCATCGCCTTTACGAAGAGCTAATTATTAGTCAAGAAGAGGTTAGCAAGCGTTTAGAGCTGCTTTTCTTAGCAAGTGAATTTCTAGTAAATAAAAAAACTGAATTGGGTGCGAAGCATCTTATTCATATTATGAAAAGTGAAAAGCAGGAATGGACGTTTAATGAACTTGTTCATCATCCCGAAATACGCCCTTATGCTATTGATTTAGGAATACTCCTTGAGTTTTTAATTGAAAAAGATATCATTATGGTAAAAAAAGTAGAAACCAAAGGAAAGAGTTTGTACCATAGACACTATGTGGCGAAATGATAGAGAGATAAAGGGTATCTGATACGGTATGGTTATCACGTATAGATACCCTGACGTATGACTTTAAAGCCTAGATAAAAGGTTTTTCTAAAAAAACACGATTTATTTTAAAAAATCTATTGACGCTTTAAAATATCCGTGGTAAATTTATATACGTCGCCAATGAGCGATACTAAATTTATCAAAAACTTGAAAAAACTTCTTAAAAAAGTTGTTGACAAGAAAGAGGTAAACTGGTAAGATTAAAAAGTCGCTTAAGAGCGGCGGTTGAACTTTGAAAACTGAACAAAGCGACAAACGTCAACGTTAATTTTTGTTTTTAAATTGAGCAAGTCAAACATTTCTTCGGAGAGTTTGATCCTGGCTCAGGATGAACGCTGGCGGCGTGCCTAA
>NZ_JAWRXD010000183.1:0-402 GCF_046535215.1 Priestia sp. SIMBA_032
GCCCATCGACTATCGAACCTGCGAATAAAATGGACACACCCTAGGGCAACTCCTCCGGAGGGGCCTGATGATCTGGAACTACCATCGCCCAGATCGTGCTCTCTGCTGCCTAAAGTTTGCTGCGGACTTCAATAACCCGTCGAACTGCAGGAGAAGAGTGTAAGCATCGAAACGGTTAAAAACCCCTCGCGAATTAACCCAGTGGTCCGCTACCGCATTACCTCCAATGCATGCCTGACCTGCTCAACGTCAACGTGTACATATTTCAGGGTCGTCGCAATGCTCCGGTGCCCTAGCAAATCCTTGACGATATGAAGATTGCTCTTGGGCTGCTTCATCAGATCAGTCGCGATCGTATGCCTGAAACGATGTGGGCTCACGTGCACTCCGAGCTTGCGGCTC
>NZ_JAWRXD010000184.1:0-401 GCF_046535215.1 Priestia sp. SIMBA_032
ATACCTTTCCTGGCAGATCGTGTTCACGCAGATTCGCTGGTACATAAGGCCCAGCACTTTCTGCAAAAAAACTTCAGAAACGACATCAAAATGTCGACGTTATCGTCAGATCTGGGGGTCAGTGAGCGAACGTTAATTCGCCGCTTCCAGCATGCCCTCGAACAATCCCCCTTGGGCTACTTGCAAGGCATTCGTATTGCCACAGCTCAAGGCTTGCTCAAAGATGGGGACCTCAACGTCGAAGCTATCGCCGCTCTGGTCGGGTATACCGATACAAGTTCGTACTGCAGATTGTTTAAACAAAAGGTAGGCGTGAGTCCAGGCGCCTATCGAAATCAAGTTCGCAGCCTTCCCGCTCTCCCGAAGAGCTCGTTTTTACACTAAAGCCACGTTCACTTGGG
>NZ_JAWRXD010000185.1:0-401 GCF_046535215.1 Priestia sp. SIMBA_032
GTAGCGTGACGGCGTTGGTGTGCTTGGCAACGTCGGGCGTGTAGAAACTGTGAAACTCAGGGATGCGGGTCGCGAACGCAGGAATCGAAGCCAGGATGAAAGCGAGCTGGAATAGCCGCCACTCGTCATAGCCTTTCGATTTGCCCACCTTTGCCATCGCTGTATTCATTGAAGTCCACGCTTCAAACGGAACTCCTAGCGGTGACCTCTGAGTGCCGGGTCCGCTCCAATTTGCCAGAGATTTCTCCAGAATATCCAAGCCGCAGCGGATGGCACTCAGCTCACGGCGCCACGCAGCTATATCCAAGTGCAGCTTCTCGCTCTCAACCGAAAGCTGCTCGGCGATATTTGCCCCTTCAAGCCCCTGTCCGACCGGGAGCTTTTCGACTTTGGCCAGCCAG
>NZ_JAWRXD010000186.1:0-400 GCF_046535215.1 Priestia sp. SIMBA_032
TCTTTTTCCACGACGTTGAACGGCGGCGCAAAGATTCAGGACGAGCTGGATCTATAGGTACGGATAGCCACTCCCTAAACCAGCCCACTCCCGGTCGGGCTCGACTATGGCAGCGGCTGCACTTGGTATGCCGTCCCTCACCCCCTCCCCTGCAAACTCCGGTTGCAAAGGCTGCCGACGTCCTGGATGAATCAGTGCACACTTCCCCCAGCGCTAGGCAGCTTATTCGCTCAAGGGAGTGTGATCTGACCGTCGATACAAGTGACGGCTTGGCCGCCGACCTTGATCGCTTCATCCTGAATATTTAGATGAATGATACCAGCACGCCCCAGAATCAACCCTTGGCTTGCTTGCACGTTTTCTCCGAAGTACTGCGTTTGGCCGGTGTGGCGAATGAATG
>NZ_JAWRXD010000187.1:0-399 GCF_046535215.1 Priestia sp. SIMBA_032
GATACTGAATGCTTAGCAAGACCCAACGGGGAGTTCACATCCCTGTATGGGGTGGATCTCTCCGCTCATACCCAATCGGAGAGAAAATATGTCCGTTCTCAGCTACCAAATTGGCTACCTCGTTGGAACCCTATGCCGTGAAGCGTTGAAAGCTCTACGACAAAGGGAGATGACCAACCCACCAGACTACGATTTGCTTGGCAACATTCCGACTATGATCCGTCGGGGTATCAATCTCTTTGAGTGGCACGATGCAAATGTGAAACCTTGGATTCCCAAGTTGATCATTCCTACAGACCCTATCGACATTGACGACTAGCCTTAGCCAACTGACATTCTCATTCTTCCCATGTGCCTGCTGACGATGTCGGCAACATGGTAAAGGCAGCTCTGATCTAG
>NZ_JAWRXD010000188.1:0-399 GCF_046535215.1 Priestia sp. SIMBA_032
CTATAGGTCGCTTTAGAGGATTGGAGAGCCCAGTCATCGTAGTATTAGCAGCTACTGACATGTCAAATACGGAGTTTTTTTGCGCCTACTCACGTGCGACATCACGCTGCATCGTAATTCTGGATGCACATGATGTAAAAAAAGGCAAATATGAAAACTTAGGAAAAGCACTTTACTTAGAAAAAAAGGACCACGTCGAATTAGAAGCATCCAAATCACTAATACAGGCACTGATTGAAAACCAACCAGCTACTGAAATCACACCACAAAATGATATTTTCTTCATGGCTTGGTCAGAAATCTGGCACGCCTATATATTGCCAGTTCAAAATTGCGAACCCACAAGGTTATTGCTCGAAGCCTTTTTCATCCATTCAAATACGCCAACCATTTACACTT
>NZ_JAWRXD010000189.1:0-398 GCF_046535215.1 Priestia sp. SIMBA_032
CGATGAAGCCCGCCGCCGCGTCCGCGGGCGTGGTCCGCTCGAACAGCACGTCCTGCATGTATCGCAGCAGCACGGCGTCGACGTCCGAGGCGCCGTTCGGCACGATGGCGGGAGCCTCGCCGAGCAACGGAACGCGCGAATCCGAGTAGTCCACGGCCTTCGTCTCTTCCGGCGTCAGGTCGTCACCGATCACGTCGAGTGTCGTCGAGATCGCGGGCAGCCCGCGCTCGCTGCCGATGATCTTCACCGCCTCAGGGTCGTTGAGGAAGAAGTCGATCAACAGAGCCGCCTCCGCGGGGTGCTCGGACTGCGACGACACCGACCAGTACATGCCCGCCTTGAAGTAGTCGTAGTCGTCAACCCCTCCCTCGGTCGTCGGGATCGGGAGGAGCTCCAGG
>NZ_JAWRXD010000190.1:0-398 GCF_046535215.1 Priestia sp. SIMBA_032
GTGCCTTTTCTTTGACTTGAACCATGTTCATATATATATTCCCATCCCTTGAACTACCCCCACTTTCACTTCGTTTATAAGCGAGGGATTCCTAAGTAAAGAGTTCTATCGAACTCTAATTGATTAGGCTAACCCCGCAGTCCTTGCGGTTAGAAGCCTTATTGCTTCATTCTTTAGATTGATACTTGCGTTAATATCCCTATCATGGTTTGTACGACAAGAAGGACAGTCCCATTCACGTAGGTTTAAATTTTTAACGTCTTTATTTTGATATCCACAACAAGAACATAATTGGCTGGAAGCAAATGTTTTCGATACGACAATAACTTGTTTGCCATACCATTTTGCTTTGTATTCTAACATGGATCAAAATTGCGACCAAGATACCTCACTAATTG
>NZ_JAWRXD010000191.1:0-397 GCF_046535215.1 Priestia sp. SIMBA_032
GGTACTAAATATAAAACTCCCTTTTCATTTTGTTGAAAGCTTTTTTGTTGCCACATAGCGTTCTCCTTTTTGCATATATGCCTCTTTTTGTTTTCTCGTTAATTGCTTAAAGTAATACTCCGCTTGCATAGCTGTACGTTTATCATCATGGGTCTCTACATATTTTAAAACGACAGGAAGCCTGACGCGTGTATACTTAGCTCCTTTGCCGCTATTATGAGTCTGTATTCGTTTTTCTATATGGTTTGTATATCCAGCATAATAACTTCCATCAGAGCACTCTACCACATAAAAAAAATGCTTATTCTTCTCCATATAAAATTGAACGTATCTCCTTTGTATATTCGTTATTGTTCTCATATACAACGAGAGGTGGTAAAATTTTTAAATCTGCATT
>NZ_JAWRXD010000192.1:0-397 GCF_046535215.1 Priestia sp. SIMBA_032
TCCACGTGTTGCTATGTTAAGCTTCTCTACAAAAGGTTCTGCGAAATCTCCAGAAACAGAAAAAGTTGTAGAAGCAACTCGCATTGCAAAAGAAATGGCTCCTGAGTTAACTTTAGATGGAGAATTCCAATTCGATGCTGCATTCGTACCATCTGTAGCTGAGAAAAAAGCTCCAGGTTCTACAATTAAAGGTGATGCTAACGTATTCGTATTCCCAAGCTTAGAAGCTGGTAATATCGGCTACAAAATCGCTCAACGTTTAGGTAACTTCGAAGCAGTAGGACCAATCTTACAAGGTTTAAACATGCCTGTAAATGACCTGTCTCGTGGATGTAACGAAGAAGAAGTGTACAAGTTAGCTTTAATTACAGCAGCTCAAGCACTTTAATTCTAAAAT
>NZ_JAWRXD010000193.1:0-396 GCF_046535215.1 Priestia sp. SIMBA_032
GTATTGAGCAACCAGGCAACTCTGCCCATGCCTCCAATAGAGACGCAGCTAAGTCAGCTCTATATGACAAACCAGACAAGATGGCTTGCTCAAAGGCAGTCAGTTTTGAGACGGACATTTAGAGGATTACCTTGTAACCATGTTGAGGTAACCGTGAATTGACGCTCCTCGCTTATCGAAGCGTGGCGCCCCGCTAAGAGTCCGTAGAGTTGACCGTGATAGGAGCTTGTTGCTCGCAATACAGGAGGTTTCAGGCATCATCACGCAATCGGGGCAAGCACCACCGCGCGCGGTGCACAACGACCCCGTACCGCATTGGGTAGCTTTCGAGCCAAGCATTGCGGTTAGCATCGCCGGGCCGGCGTTGCGCCAGAGTGAGGACAGATTACCCAGATC
>NZ_JAWRXD010000194.1:0-396 GCF_046535215.1 Priestia sp. SIMBA_032
GTACGGGAAAGTTTGCGACAGCAATTCAAATGGCAAAGAGTTTCCTCTGTTCTCAGCGGAATGGAGTAGAGCCCTGTCATGTATGCACAAATTGTAAGCGAATTGATTCAGGTAACCACCCTAACTTACATATTGTAAAACCAGACGGATTATCTATTAAGAAGCAGCAAATTCATGATTTACAAGAAGAGTTTTCAAAAACAGGATTAGAGGCAAATAAAAAATTATATATTATTGAGCACGCAGATCGTATGACGGCAAATGCGGCAAATACACTTTTGAAATTTTTAGAAGAACCAAGTAGTGATACAACCGCTATTTTACTTACTGAACAAAGTCATCAAATTTTAAATACGATTTTATCTCGTTGCCAAGTTGTTACGTTTAGACCGTTAC
>NZ_JAWRXD010000195.1:0-394 GCF_046535215.1 Priestia sp. SIMBA_032
CGCCGCGCGGCTTCGCGGTAGTGGGACACGGCCTCCGCTGTCTTTCCGGCGCGCTCGAGCAGATGCGCCTGCACCGCGGTGACGCGCTGTTCGTCGACCGGTCGGCCGCTCGCGAGCAGCCGGTCGATGCTGGCGAGACCCGCGGCTGGACCGGAGACCATGGCTTCGGCCACCGCAGCGTTGAGGGTCGCGACGGGGTTTCCGGTCTCGCGTTCCAAAAGCCGGTACAGCGCGAGGATCTGCGGCCAGTCGGTCGCCTCGGGCGTCGGCGCTTCGGCATGGACGGCGGCGATGGCCGCTTGAAGGGCGTACGGCCCTGTTCCGCCGCGCGGAAGGCTCCGTTCGAGGATCGCGATGCCCTCCTCGATGAACGGCCGGTTCCAGAGGGAGCGGT
>NZ_JAWRXD010000196.1:0-394 GCF_046535215.1 Priestia sp. SIMBA_032
TCACCAAGTTCCTGGGCACGCGATACGACCTGGAGAGCAGTCGGGCCGCGGCCAAGACCGGCGCCGGCCGGCAGCCGGCGATCTGGGCGGGTTTCGCCGACGAGCTCGGCATCCTCGGCGCCACCCTGCCCGAGGAGGACGGTGGACTCGGCGGCGGTCCCGTGGAGCTCATGATCGTCACGGAGGCCCTCGGATACGCGTTGGTCGTCGAACCGTTTGTCGAGACGGTGGTGATCGGGTCCGGGCTGCTCCGGCGGGCCGGCGGTGATCGAGCCGCGAAGATCGTCCGGGACATTGTTGCCGGTACGGCGATCACGGCGTTTGCCGCCACCGAGCCGACGTCGGGCCACACCTACAGCGATGTGGCCACCACCGCGCGCCGCGACGGCGATGG
>NZ_JAWRXD010000197.1:0-394 GCF_046535215.1 Priestia sp. SIMBA_032
TATCTTCCTCGTCTGTTTTGTAGGCATACCAGCTCTACTACGAGGAGTGTTCATTCTACAAATAGAAATAATTTACAACAAAAAAAACGATTAAAAATCGAACGAATTATCCCCTATATCAGGGGATATATTTGCAGAATACGAAAGGAAAAATCAGATGGGTAGATAAAAGGTACTGAATGAACATTCAGTACCTTTTGCATCTATATATATTTCTTTACATATTCGCAAATAACCATGGAGCCAGTACGGCTAACATACATAGTAAACAAGATCCCGTTATAACGCGATTAGACCAACGATAATACTCAGGTTGTTTTGTACTCTCATGAATTCTTCGTAAACGAATTCCTGCAATTAACATAAAGGGTGTAAAAATAAGTGCTGTTGCTTT
>NZ_JAWRXD010000198.1:0-393 GCF_046535215.1 Priestia sp. SIMBA_032
ATATGACCGCCACCTACGGCGATCACGTCTTCGCCAGCGTCCAGCTGACCGCGGCGAGCGCCTGGCAGACCGTCTGTTTCGACTCCTCGTCGTCCACCCTGTGCCAGGGGTCGTGGCCACTCACCACATCCCCCGCATCGTTCAAGGCGGGAAACACCTTCGCGCCGCTGCTCTCGACGACGGGGCGGCTGACCGGCGTGTGCACCATCACGTACGGTGGCGGTTCTTCCTCGGGGTGCTGGAGTCTCGGCGGAGTCGCGGTACCGGAGAACCCGTACGCCGGCACAGGCGCCGACTACAACACAGGAAGCATCGGCACCGGCGACGTGTTCGTGTCCGGCACGAAGGTCTACCCGTCGCGAGGAGACGAGGTGATGTGCAGGGATTTCGGAG
>NZ_JAWRXD010000199.1:0-393 GCF_046535215.1 Priestia sp. SIMBA_032
CGATGGGCGTAAAATAATACTCATCCAAATTCCTGTTCCTTTTGGTGAATGCCATTTTCTGCTTAAACGACCTCTTCCCGCTGTTTGTTCTTCTGCTACAACGATAGTTCCTTCTTCTGCACCTTCATAAGCAAGTTTTGCTGCAATGTGCTGCGTTGATTCAACAGTTTCTTCAAAATACACTGTTCTACCAATTCGCTTCGTTTGTAGCCCTAACTGAATTTCATTAGCAGTCACTTTGTCTGGCTTACTTGCAATTCGGTAACCTAATCGGCGCACAACTTCAAGTTCATATCCCTCACTCCGGAGATCTTCCATATGTTTCCACACAGCAGTTCTTGAACAACCAAGTTTATCACTAATCGTTTGGCCGGATACAAACTCGCCATCCGC
>NZ_JAWRXD010000200.1:0-392 GCF_046535215.1 Priestia sp. SIMBA_032
GGTTACGCTTATATGTCCCATCGGTATCATGAGCTGGCCGTATTGTAGCCTTGAAATTCAGGGGGCCAGCTCAACGCAAGCGCGTAGCCGCCACTCCCCCTCATAGTGGGTGGACACACTGAAAGCCATCAAGTCCCATGCAGCATCACCACCAGGGCGCGCACTCGCAATTGCTCGTGCATCGCATGCAACTGGGGGCAAAACTGGGGGCATATTTTAAATTTTTCTGCCTGAAAACATTGTTATAGAGCCAAGTCAAAATGTTTTTTGGGGATCCTGAGAGTCTTTAGGCGTTGTCTGGCAGGCTGTTCAGCCTGATCATTTCCGGCTTTTCATAGGCCATGGAGATCTACCCATTTCCAGAGTACGAGGCATCTGGGGGCATATCTGAG
>NZ_JAWRXD010000072.1:0-795 GCF_046535215.1 Priestia sp. SIMBA_032
GAAAGTGTGGATTATTGTACGCTTCCGCATCTCCCCGCAGGACAAGTGCATTCCATTGCCGGAAAACGTATTAGAAAATCAGCCTATCAAGTTATCTTGGGAGCACTGCCTGGGACGTTGCTCAAGAGCAGTGTTGAGCATGAGACGCAGAACTTGGCAACCTACGATATCTCTGTGCCCAAGGAAGTGCCTAAAAATCAATTTGGCAGGGTTCTACATCGGCCGCAGAGTCTTCTGAATTTGACGCCGGCATCAGGGGGAATGGCCTTGCTTTTTTATATGGAGGGTGTCGAAATTCGCTACCCGCCCAGCAACTTCATCGTTCATATACCGATCAACCCTGAAACTTTGCTGCCGGACTGGAATGTTGACTGGCCCCTTGGGCATAGAGAAATTCCGTTGGTACATGGAGTTTCGATCAGTCGCACTGGCATAACCGTCGGCTATATCCGTAAATTGACCACGATTGAGTTGAGATTGGTTGCCAGTGTCACGACCTCACTTATCGCCCCCCGCATCAACACCCGCACCAGCCCCACCCTGGGCATCGCCGAATTCATCGACTTCGCCGGTTCCGGCATCGCCATGACCGACGGCAGCAGCACCGTGGCGCGCCAACCCATCCGCATGAACACCCTGTTTGCCCGTGAGCTGATTGCCCGGGCCAACCTCGCCCTGGAAGTGCTGCTGGCCTGGGACACGCAAAACCTCGAAGAACCGCCCCTGCAACCCGCCGCGACGGTCAGCCTGATGGATTTCAACGGGGCCAACGGCAAGTACTTCTGGGAGCTGTTT
>NZ_JAWRXD010000008.1:0-140405 GCF_046535215.1 Priestia sp. SIMBA_032
TTCAGGAGCCATATCTAAAAAATACTTAAAAGACATATCGTATTTTGAGCGTTCAACAACATCAACATCAGATAGGTCAAAAATAGATTTTAGCAATAAATATTTAAACATTCGAACAGGCGGCACTGCATTGCGACCATTATCGAGACAATACTTATCCCGTAATTCATCTAGAACAAATGAAAAATCAACTAGTTCGTTAATTTGACGAAGCATATTATCTTTGGGAACGACGATATCATAAATAGCCATAAACGGGCTAAGAGTAAGAGATTGTTGATTGGAAATCATCCGTAACACCACCTAAAGTTTATATAGCTATTATAAATGAAAGTAGCGAAGGCTTCCTCAATTTTATAAAGGAAGCCTTCGCTTAATTAAGATATATAGACTTTTTCAGTGGCCTCGGTTTTATCCTTCTCTTTTTACTATATAATCCTCTATACTTAGATATTCTTCTTTATGCAGCATTCTCGACATTCACGTAAAAAAATTCAACCTTTTACAGAACTTTTGAAGTAAGCTGAATTACAATTGTCACAGCGACCACTTACCTTAATCTGGATATTTAGCGTATTCATACACTTTATCAAGATCGATTTCTTGCTCCTTTATTTCTTCCAGGTTGATCACTCTTATCTAATTGACTCTTATTAGATTACCACAAAAAGTGAAGATGAAATTATACTCCTATGGAGATTTCTTTGTCCACTGTGTTGAAACAAAGAAATCTCCCATAATTATAGGTTCCTTTCTAAGAGATTCCCCACTTTCTCAGCCATTTCTTTTGGAGAATAAGGCATTTCATTTTTTAACCACCACTCCACTACACCTACGTAAGCATTGGCAACAAATTCAACAACAATATCTTCGTTTTGCCCTAGGTTCTTGCCTTTTGTTATATCAACGTCTTTTTTAAACTCTTCGATATTGTGTTGAAGAAATCTGTTACGGAAATAACGAGCCCCTTCACTTGCTAACATCGTAGAAAAAAACAAATAATTATTTTCAAGATATTCCATGCAATGTACCGTCGAATCAATCCAATCCAAATCAGTTTCCGACTCACAAAAGTCACTCATGTTCTCGATATGTTCTTCCATAATTTTATCCAATAAATCAAATTTATCTAAATAATGAAGATATACAGTTGCACGATTAATGTTTGCACGATCGGCAATGTTTTGAATTGTAATACTATCGAAGTTTTTTTCTGACAACAACTCAAGAAATGCCTTTTTAATCGCTTCTTGCGTTCGTACTATTCTTCTATCCACTTTTACCATGTTCTAAATACCATACCTTCCTTGAGATAATCGACAATTTTTAACGATCTGTCGTCTAAGCAACAAATCCCATGAAATCAACGATTTTTATCCCTTGTTTTGTTTATGATTGTATTATAAATTATAGACAGTTGTTGTTAAAACATCAATTGTATCTTTATGTGATTAATTTAATATTGCACAATAAGGAGAAAAATTAGTCAGGATGACTCCGTGAGCAAATCTGTTAAAGGGCATTGTTGATTCATTACCGTTTATGAAAATTATAAATACCCAAACCCGTATCAGTATAACAGTAGGTTGTTGCTCACAAAGCAAGCTCTCATGTAGATGTTACGAACAAAGAGGTTCATTTCAAATAAATAAGAAGAAGAGAGGGTTACAAGAAATGGCACAAACAGATAACTACATTTTTGAATTAAGCGATAAAGTAACAAGGGAAGGAGTTTCATACAACAACCGATTTGGAATTAAAATTGCAGCAGACCTTTATCTGCCAAAAAACTTTGACAAATCAAAGAAGCATGCTGCGGTTATTATCGGTTCGCCTTATGGTGGTGTGAAAGAACAAGGAGCTGGTATTTATGCTCAAAATATGGCAGAGCGTGGTTTTGTAGCTCTTGCATTTGACCCATCGTACAACGGATATAGTGGGGGAGAACCACGCCATCTTTCTTCGCCTGATTTATTTGTAGAAGATTTTAGTGCTGGCGTTGATTATGTAGGTACACGTCCATTTGTAGATAGAAATCAAATTGGGGCTATTGGTATGTGTGGTAGTGGCGGTTTCGCGATTAGTGCAGCTCAAGTTGATCGACGTATTAAAGCCGTTGCTACAGTTAGCATGTACGATATTTCGCGCGTGCAATCCCAAGGTTTTAATGACACATTAACGGAAAAAGAGCGTAATGAGATGCTCGATGCAATTGCTGAGCAACGGTATTCAGAATTTGAGGGCAACCAACCAGTGCTGACTCCAAGAGGAGCGCCAATTGGATTTGACGATAATACAGATCCTATCGGTCGCGAGTTTGGTGAGTTCTATTCCACACCTCGCGGATACCACCCGAATTCAATTACACAATTTACGATGACAAGCAGTATGTCGTTTATGAACTTCCCACTGCTTACGCATATTAAATCAATTTCGCCAAGACCAATCTTGTTCATTATAGGGGATCATGCTCATTCACGTTATTTTAGTGAAGATGCATATGAAATGGCAGCAGAACCAAAAGAGCTATATGTTGTTCCAAATGCCGGTCACATTGATTTATATGATAAAACCGATTTCATTCCATTTGACAAGTTGGATGCATTCTTTACAGGAAATTTGAAGTAACATTGGCGCCAAAATGAACCTAAGGGGTTATAAGTAAAAAGTCTAGGTTTATTAAAGCCAAAGGTTGATAGCCTAGAGATTACCTTTCCCAGAGAGATAGCATAAAACAACACTCTGAGGAAACTCTTAACTAGAATAAACATTCACTTAAATAGTTTCTTTAAATTTAACTCTAAGACTTATTATAACCAACTAAGTTTGAAAGGATGAAAACAAAATGACAATCGAAAACAAAGTAGTCGTAATTACAGGTGCAAGTTCGGGTATTGGTGAAGCTACAGCTAAGTTGTTAGCTGAAAAAGGCGCAAAAGTTGTGCTCGGTGCAAGACGTGAAGAGCGTTTAGTACAATTAGCTGAAGAAATCAAATCGAATGGTGGTCAAGTGGCATATCGTGTTACGGATGTTGTTAATCCAGATGATAGTCAGCAGCTGGTTCAACTAGCTAAAGACACTTTTGGAGGTGTGGATGTAATCTTCTTAAACGCTGGATTAATGCCTAATTCACCCCTTTCCCAACTAAAAACTGACGAGTGGAACAGTATGGTTGACGTTAATATTAAAGGTGTATTGAATGGTATCGCCGCAGTACTACCAACATTCACAGCCCAGAAGTCTGGACACATCATCACTACTTCATCAGTAGCTGGGCTTAAAGCTTACCCAGGCGGTGCGGTTTATGGTGCAACAAAGTGGGCTGTTCGTGATTTAATGGAAGTTTTACGTATGGAATCTGCCCAAGAAGGCACTAACATTCGCACAGCAACTATTTATCCAGCAGCGATCAACACGGAATTGTTGGAGACGATTACTGATAAGAACGTTTCAGAAGGTATGACTGCATTGTACGAACAATATGGTATTTCTCCTAATCGAGTTGCCAATGTTGTGGCCTTTGCAATTGATCAGCCAGAAGATACGAACGTTAATGAGTTTACAATTGGGCCAACAAATCAACCTTGGTAATAATGACAAGGTAAGATAAAACACCTCAAGAAATCCTATCTCTTAAAGTAATGAGATGGGATTTATCTCCTTTTATTAAGCATAGAAAAAGGATAATGCTTAAATTCACATAAATATAACACTTCAGGAAGTGGCTGAAGAGCATTCAAGGGATTTGGACATTAATTATTTTCACCATCAGGAAGTAAAGGGGAAAAACGATATGACTATTAATAGTGACAGGAGGATATAAACATGAATGTACTTGTCATAGGAGCAAATGGAAAAATTGGCGAACGTCTTGTGAGACAGCTACAAGAATCAAAGAAGCATAATCCTATTGCCATGATTCGTAAGGAAGAGCAATTGAAAAAATTTGAGGAACAAGGAGTCAAAACGGCACTCGTTGACCTAGAAGGAAGCATTGATGATATTGCCAATGTAGCGAAAGATGCGGATGCAGTTGTATTTACAGCTGGTTCAGGCGGTCATACCGGTCCTGACAAAACCATGTTGATTGATTTAGATGGAGCAATTAAATCAATGAAAGCAGCTCAACAAGCTGGTGTAAAGAGATTTATCATGGTTAGTGGAATTGGCGTTCATAGATGGCATGATACCAACCATTTAGACTGGATGGATAGTTCACCCGTCTATAGTGCTGCAAAGTATTATGCGGACGCTTGGTTAGAAAGAAGTGATCTTGATTATACCATTATCCGTCCAGGAAGTCTGACCAATGATATTGGGACTGGAAAGGTAACAGTGGCAGATGACCTTCCACATAAACAAATTTCTCGTGAAGATGTCGCTTCAGCTATTATTACCTCTCTTGAAAATAATGAAACTATTGGCAAGTCCTTTGATATGATCAATGGAGAAATGCCAATTCTAGAAGCATTAAAGACGTTATAAATTTTTGTTTTACTAAGAAAAATAAAATGATGAAAAAGCCCAGTTCTCCATTTTTTTGCTGAGAAATCGGGCTCTTTCTTTTTTAACCTTCTTAACGTTATTTTAGAAATAAATGTTTTTACTTTCTATATTTATTGATTATTTGAACTATAGTGAGAAAAAAATAGAAGTGCAAATTCTGAATGTAGGTTTTGGTGATGTTTCCTTTTGAAAAAGTACATGTACAACTATTCACCTTAGTTTACGCACAAATAAAGATAGGAGTTGTTTTTTTGGCTAAACGAAATAAGTTACTTATATTCATATTAACCGTAGGGGTTTTCGGTATCTTAAATACTGAAATGGGGGTAATTGGGTTGTTGCCTTCTATTGCCAATCGCTTTAATGTGAGCATATCAAAAGCAGGGTGGTTGGTGAGTGTTTTTGCCCTTGTGGTGGCTGTATCAGGACCAACGATGCCGTTATTGTTTTCTGGTCTAAATCGGAAGAAAGTCATGTTACTTGTATTGGGTGTCTTCATTTTAGGTAACATTCTATCCTTATTCACATCTAATTTTAGTATTCTATTGATTGCTCGTATCATTCCAGCCATTTTCCATCCAATTTATTGTTCTTTGACATTTACAGTGGCAGCTGGCTCTGTTAGGAAGGAAGAAGCTCCAAAAGCTGTGGCTAAAGTATTTATAGGGGTATCTGCTGGTATGGTAGCCGGCGTACCAATCGCAAGTTTTATTGATAATGCCCTTTCGTATGAAATGGCGATGGCATTCTTTGCTATTGTAAATGTTATTGTATTTATTGCTACATTACTATTTGTACCTTCTATGCCTGTTGGAGAAAGGCTTTCTTATGGTACACAACTTTCTGTACTAAAAAAACCAATTATATGGATTTCTATTGTGACAGTTATTTTATTAAACTCAGCCGTATTTGGGGTTTATAGTTACCTTACTGAATATTTGAAAACCGTAACGAATATGTCTGCCAATGTTATAAGTTTAACGTTATTTATCTTCGGTGGAGCTAATATCATTGGAAACATCGTCGCAGGAAAACTACTTACCCATAGCCCAACTAAGTCTGTTGTATATTTCCCTTTATTATTAGTTGCTGTTTACGTCGCATTATTCTTCACAGGACAATTTACCGTCCCAACGCCTATTATCACTTTTATTTGGGGAATATTAGCTGGAGGAATAATGGCAAACATTAATCAATATCTAATTGCGTCTTCAGCTCCCGAAGCACCTGATTTCGCCAATGGTTTATTCATATCATCCTGTAACGTAGGAACAACAATTGGTGCAGCTGCAGGTGGGTTATTTATATCAGGGATGGGCACACAATACGTAGTATTAGTAGGAATTCTCTCATTGGTATTCAGCTTACTTACTATCTTAGTTAGAAATTATATGTTTACTCCTAAACAACAACTTTCTAAATAAAATTAGTTATTTTAACGAAATATAAAAAGAAGCCGTGTATATGGGACGCGGTTTCTTTTTATTCTATTGCTGAAGAAGCTTATAATCTCTGCTTGTATAAGTTCTGTCATTTTATCTAGTATTTTATTGTCCATGCCTTCTTGAAGCATAGCTAAGTTAATTTTCTATTTTCCTTTTATAAGCCTAACCCAATTACATCCATATAAAAGGGTTATATTAGAATTACTCGGGTGTTTCCACTAGTTGCATCTGGAAAATTTGAGTTTCTTGAATACCTGCTCTTTGAAGTTCCTGTTTAAAGGATTCTCCTTCTTTTAGTTTTAATAATTAACAAATCTATACTAACTCCACTCATTCATAATTGCCAAAAGTTCATATCCATATGAACCGGGTTTTTCTTTTAACAAACCTAAGATTAAAAGTGGAATCAATTGATCTCTCCTCATAAAATGGGATTAATTTTGCTTTACTTACTTTCATTAATATTAGAGACCTTAATAGAAAACTCCTCAAAACTTAATTGTCCCAAGGCAAACTTCATACTTTCAACAAATATACGTTCATTTTTAGTTAGTTCACGCTTTGCTTCCTTTTCAATCCATTCATGCTCAACGTCCAAAATATCTAAAACATGCTTTTGTTTTGAAAAAGCCTCATAGTATCTTAATCCAAATTTTCTTTGGGAGACGGCATCAATATGAATGCCATCTGGATTTGCTGTTAAGCCTTTTGATGTTACAAAATAACAATTTTTTTCAGTATGGGCAACTTTAGATAATATCTGGTTTATTTGTTTATATTCTACAGCGCTTTTTCCAAATCCGACATCTCCAAGGTAATGTCCCAACTCACCGATAATAATCGGGATATTTGGTGCATTCAATTCTTTTCTCAAGTATTTAAATAATGAAAGCAATTTATCTTCATACGTCTTATAACGTTCTCCGTAACTGTCGCTTTCTCCTTGATGCCACAGAATTCCCACTAACTCACTTGTTTCCATTGCGAATTTTGCTTCAGAAATCGCGTGTCTTGTTAATAGTCCGTCAATTGTCCACTCATCAATTGAGCTTCCTCCCTCGGCACATGGTATTAGCCCAATGGACTCGCCCGGATGATCCTCTGTCCAATCTTGAGCAAAAGAGGCTGCCGGTCCAACACCAGATATGTGACGATCAAAATTAAGTGGTTCTGCCATCGTTTGCCATCTACCGTTTCGCAACATATTTATATGCTCATTATAAATCGGCGGTACATCCTCAATAAATCCTCTGCCTGCCATATTTGATTGTCCAATTAATAATATTGATTTCATAGAAATACCTTCTTTCTTTGTTTACAATAGTCTAATTAAACTAAGTAGGTTTATCACTATAGTTTAATTAGACTTTTTATGATTTAGGTCTTGATAATACCTTATCCGGAAATTCAGTATAGTCATACACTTTATTAAGATCGATTTCTTGCTCCTTTGCTTCTTCCAGGTTGATCACTCTTTTCTAATTGACTCTTATTAGATTACCACAGCCAAGGGTGCTTTACTTCTTACTGAAGTAAAGCATCTGTTAGTTGAAGTAATTTTAGTGCAAGAAAAAAGCCTTACTCCTTATTGAAGTAAAGCCCCAAATAGTTTACGTGAATTAATTCACAGCTTCTTTCACTACAGGAATATCCATTGGAGTAAACTAACAGCTATCTAATGTTTAGTCATTTGCAATTTTTAGTATGTGTTCTAAGTCCCCATCTGTTAAAGATTCGCGTAATTTATCGTTTAACGTCACTTCAATTAAAGAGAGCAATTCTTCTCCTTCATTTGTTAGCATAACAGTGCTACTCCGTTTATCTTCTAAGTATGTGGATTTCTTTACAATTTGGTTATTATGATAACTTTCCATGCGTGTTACCATCCTAGATATTGCACTAAGACTAAGGCCAACTTTAGGTGGAAGTTGAGTCAATCTTAGTGTTTTATTATCTGCTTTGGAAAGGTAATACAGAAAATAAAATTCGTTTAAACTCAGTTGGTATTGCTGTTGTAATACATAATCAAGACTACTTTGTAGTCTTGAATAAAACTTGGCATAATTAACCCATGAATCAACTATATGGTCAGAATTCTTCAAATAATTCACCCTACTTTACAACTAAATATAAAATCACTATAACATGTCATATGTTATGTTTTCTAATTTTTTATTTACCATACTGAATGTTTGACAAACATATAGGATTGAATTATATTATTTGCACACGCAAGCAATATTATAGTAATTTACTTGCTTGCGCAAACAAATAAATAAAGGAGGTAATTTTTATGGCAACTTTACCAACGCAATTTACCATAAAAGGATTAGAACTTAAAAATAGAATCGTGATGGCACCTATGTGTCAATATTCAGTAGATAAACAGGATGGTACGCCAAACAACTGGCACTTTGTTCATTATGTTTCAAGAGCAGTAGGTGGAACAGGACTTATCATCGTTGAAATGACAAGTGTTAATCCTGAGGGGCGTATTACAAATGGAGATTTAGGGTTGTGGTCAGACGAACAAATTCCTGCTTATAAAAGAATTGTCAATGAAGTTCATAAATATGGAGCAAAGATTGGAATTCAAATTGCACATGCTGGTCGAAAAGCTGAAGATGCAAATCAACCAGTAGGACCCTCAGAGATCGCGGTGGAACCTTTACCAGAAGAAAGTAAAAATGGAGAGTTAAAACCACCAAAAGCTTTGACAACAGAAGAAGTAAAAGCAACAGTAGTTCAATTTAAGGAGGCTGCACGTCGAGCTGTTGAAGCTGGATTTGACACAATTGAACTTCACGGTGCACATGGTTATTTAATGCATCAATTCTTATCACCTGCTATTAACAATCGCACGGATGAGTATGGTCAAGACCTATCTAGATTTGGAGTGGAAGTTGTTCAAGCTGTGCGCAGTATTATGCCAAAGGACATGCCCCTTATTATGAGGATGTCGGCTATTGAATATATAGATGGTGGCTATAAAATTGAACACGCTATTCTAATGGCTAAAGAATTTAAAAAAGCCGGTGTCGATATGTTCCATATTTCAAGTGGTGGAGAAGGACCTCCAGGAGAATTAAAACCAGCGAACCATCCGGGTTATCAAGTACCTTTTGCACGTGCATTCAAAGAAGCATTAAATATTCCTGTTATTGCAGTAGGGAACTTGAGTGACCCACAGGTAGCAGAAGCTACACTTGCAAATGGAGATGCGGATCTTGTAGCTGTAGCAAGAGGAATGTTAAATGACCCATATTGGGGATTGCATGCTATAAAAGCAGTAGCTCGAACAGTAACACCTCCTGTACAGTACGAGAGAGCAATCCGATAACGTTTTATAAAGCATTTCTTTCTTAAATAACTCTATATTCTTGTGTCAAAGCGTGTGCATACGCTTTTAAAACAAGACTGATACTAATAAAACATTTAACAAAGGAGACTTTACATCATGACTAACATTACACGAGGCATTGACCATATTGGAGTCACAGTACCCGATATCGAAGAAGCTACAGTTTTCTTTAAAAAAGCTTTTGACGCTAAAATTGCTTATGATAATAAAAAATTAGAAGATGAACCTTTAGCCGGACCTGATGTAGAAAAAACATTAGGCATCAAAAAAGGAACAAAAGTTGTCCATATGCGTATACTTTCTTTCGAAAATAGTGCTAGTATCGAACTATTCAAATTCGTAGACACTGATCAACGACAACCTTCTATTGCTTCTGATTACGGTGTTCAACATTTCGGATTCTATGTGGATGACATAAAAGAAGCTGCTAATCGTTTCGTTGAAGCAGGCGGAGAACTATTAAATGATCCTGGCGAGTTATTAGGAGATGTTGAAGATGGAACAGGACATTTTGTATATGGTCGTGCCCCTTGGGGAATGTTAATCGAACTCATTAGCTATACACCAAATGGATTAGATTATCCAGAAGAGAGTGAAGCAAAACGTTTCACGCCTTAATAGCTAATCTGATGACTTAAAATATAAAGTAACAACTTAAAAAGCTGCATTTCTATAAGTCAATATAGGAATGCGCTTTTTGTTTGTTGAAATAGTAACCATATATCTTATTTGTTGAATAAATAAATGTTGCCAAAGAAGTCACGATGAATAGCTAACCACCCTATTTTAAAACTATTGAAGAAGCAAATAAAAGTCTTAATGAAGAGATGTCTGAAATACTAGAATAGACATTAATAATTTACGCCTATTTAAACATTAAATATAGAAGAAATAGTAGCAATTAGCTCTGTTGAATATAAAAGAGTTATGGGAGGACTATAATGATAATTTTTTTAATTATATTTGCATTATTAGCTGGCATGGCTTTACCTACTCAATTTAGTGTCAATGCTCAATTGAGATCTGTCGTACATTCCCCGATCATTGCTTCGACTATTTCTTTTATAGTTGGTGCAATCATTTTGCTTATTATATCTTTGTTCGGAAAAGGTATGAGTGTAAACAAAGAATGGTTCGCAGCACCGTGGTAGGTATGGACTGGAGGTCTTTTAGGAGCTTTTTATGTAGTTGCATCTATTGTACTTATCCCTCGTCTAGGAGCTACTGCTACAGTTGCTTATATTCTTGCAGGTCAAATGGTTGCTTCTACTTTAATTGACCATTTTGGATTAATAGGAGTACATGTGCACTCTTTAAGCATTCCTAGAGTAATAGGAATAGTTTTAATCATTGTTGGAGTTATTATCATTCAAAAATTCTAAAAGGTAATAATGTGAAAGTTGATAACTAATACTTTATCTAAATAAGCACTGACTATTTCCTATTTTAGTTAGTGCTTATTTTAAATACGTTTTTATTTTTTCCTTACATAAAACGAACATCAATTAGTTCACTTAACCTCATTTTGTTCTTTAATTCAAATACTTCAATGTTCTTTATTCAATAAAAACTCTAAAGTTTTCCCGATTATTGCTATCACTTATAAAGAGTTTATTGGTACATTAAAAGGGTCAATGGCGGTATAACGTAAAAGTAAGAGTTCAAAAGGATTAAATACTAAAGGAGGCTAGAAGTTGAAAAAAGAATATTATGTGCAATATTCAGACCACAGTATAATTAATAGCTTTGACTTTCCAAAGGATAATTTTGTATCTATTACTGTAGGAATTAGTGAAATCACGCATGATCTGATTACTTCCTTAGTTCAAAAAATGTTCCGTTTACCAGTTTTCTTTGTTTTAGAGTCAATGATATTTGGATACGAAAAAGAGACTTTAGTTGAAAATAATGTTCCTTTTTATGAGTTTTCATCGGATGGTGCTATTGTTAAAGTTGATTCTGTAGAAAAATTGGATCTTGTTAGTGGATTAGCAGAGGTATTAGTTAATAATGGGCTGAGTATATTCATTTTCTACGGAGAAGGTATTGTGGAGCAGGATTTAATACCTTCAAGACAATGGAATAACCCTATAGAATTTAAAAATATCGATATATATAAAGTCGATACATTTATAGATGTGGAAGAGGTTGGATTTACAATATTCAGTAAGAGTGATCTATTTAACTCACCTGGAAAAGTCCAAAATTATATACCTCGTTATTACTCACTTGATATTAATAGCAGCGATATTTAACATTACTAGATTAAAAGGGGGAGAATTTATATTTCAATGAAATATAAAAATATAAAGAGTATATTAAAAGTGTCAGCTATCATCTTACTTGCTATAGATTTACTTTTTTATCTTTTAGTACTAAAGAACTTATAAGTTTTCTCGTCAAGGGTTTCAATATATCTTCTGATATTTGTCGTGCACTTTATCTATTTATACATAGTCCTTATAACCGTTAGCAAAACAAAGGAATCTAAGGTTTTTTGGGGCGTAATTGGACCATTCTTCATTGTACCTATAGCACTCGTTGGGTGGTTCATATTCTTTTATAATGATAAAGCTGACTATTACGATCTAAGTTCGCCTAACAATACACAAAAACTTGTTATTGGGTATTGTTAGGCGAAACTAACCATTACTATGACTTTTATAAACAAACGAGATTCCCTTTGATAAAAAAACGACTAAATCAAGAATCTCTTCATGTTATGACACGAGGTACAGATATGAGCGATTTAAATATTTTAGGAGCTCACGATGCCCAATGGGAAAATGAACAAACAGTAACTTTTACATCTCCATATCTAAATAAGGAAGTAACCATAAATTTAAAATAGGCAACTAACTCTCCACTCAAACCCTGTTTTTTAAGTAATCAGCACTTTAAAAATGGGTTAAAAAAAGCCTGTATCAGAGGAGATACAGGCTTTTTCTTTTTAATATACATATTAAGGTTAAGATTGTACGAAAAAAGTTTTAAAATTCCTATTAGGATTATTTTAAGGCCATTTAAGATTTCATTATGGATTGTCTCCGTAAATACAATATGAAGGCTTTCTATCTTTACAGTTTAAGTTTTTACATCCAAAATAAGAATTAAAAATACAGATTTTAAAACGGAGGGAATAATGTATAAAGTTGGGGTTATAGGACCTACTTCATCTGTAGAACAAATTATGAATTTAGGTAAGGAATATGAGCTGATTATAAACTTTATTGGTTACCCTTATAATGATTTTAAGGATACTGAAAGAATCATTTTAGAATATGATCAATATGTTGATGTATGGCTTTTTTCTAGTCAAATTTCATATATGATTGCTAGAAATACTAATATTCCTGCAGAAAAGTTAGTATTTATTCAACATACCGAATCAGGAATTTATAAAAGCCTTTTACATGTCGCCTATGATCAAAAAGAATTTTTAAACCAGATAAGCATTGATGAACTAACAACCTCTCATCTACAACAAGCGTTGCAACAAATAGAGTTTAAACCTAAAGATATATACGTTAAAACCTTTGACATATACTCTACGACTAAAGAATTAATAGCTTTTCATACTGAGTTATGGGAAAGCAAAAAAACAAAAGGAGCTTTAACATGTTTTGAAGCCGTATATCTAGCTTTAAAAGAAAGAGGAATTCCTGCTTATCGAATCTCTACAACAGAGATGGAAATTAAGCAGTCTTTAAAAATTCTTGCAGAAAAGACAAGAACTTTTTATTTTAAGGATACACAAATTGGTGTTCAAATTCTTGAAATAGACAATTTTGAAAAGCTATCGGAGAAAGCTAAGAGCTCTTATAGCTTGCAATATTTAGAAATTAATCTAAAGGAGATTTTACTTAGATTTTGTGAACGATTAAATGGTTCTTTACTGGAAAAAGGAAATGGTCGATATATAATCTTTAGTTCACGTGGGACAATTCAAAGAGAAATCGGAATGTTACGAGATACTATTTTTCAACTTGCAAACGAGTCTAGTACTACGGTTAGTGTAGGTATAGGGTATGGGGAAACCGTTCATTCAGCAGAAGTAAATGCTCAAAAAGCCATTCAGTTGTCAAAAGATAAATCAGAATATGGAATAATTATTATCCAAGAAGATGGAAAGGTCGTTCAATCTGTTGGTGAAGAAGATGAGTTAAGCTTTTCTTATCGTATGAGTGATAAAGATCTTTTAAGTAAATTAAAAAAAGCTAAAATTAGTGTGAAAAATTATAATAAACTATATGCCTTAGTTAAAAGAATGAGCTCAAGTGATTTTACCATTAAAGACTTGTCGAGCCAGCTTTATTGGGATGAAAGTAATGCAAGGCGCATTGTTGTCAGTTTATGCGAGGTGGACCTAGCAGAGTGCATAGGAGAAGAATCTTATACTTCTCGGGGAAGGCCAAGTAAAATTTACCGACTAAAATAACCATTCACTATGTGATGGTTATTTTTTATTCCCTAAAAATATATTGAAAATTTTTAATAATTGGAATAGAATCACTTTAAGGTAATTACCTGTTATTAACCTTAAAATAGCAATATTCAATTATGAATAACAAACTATTAATTTGTAGTACGGGTTTTTAACAAATAACTATCTATAAACACCTTTAAGAAAGAGGGGATTTTATGAATGAGGAACAGTATCTAAAAAAGAAAATAGGTTTTTGGTCACTTACTGCACTATCTTTAGGAGGAATTATAGGATCCAGTTGGCTTTTTGGTGCTTGGCAGACTGCAAAGCTAGCTGGGCCGGCGGCTATTACGTCCTGGGTTATAGGAGGATTTGTGATTACATTAATAGCTCTTGTTTATGCTGAACTAGGTAGTGTAAAACCTGAATCTGGAGGTTTAGGACGCTATCCTCTTTATTCTCATGGAAAAATGCTCGCTACCGTGACTAGTTTCTCCATTTGGCTGGGATATTGTGCTACCGCACCCGTAGAATCTGCAGGAGTCATTCAATATGCAAACCAATTTTGGCCAGGTCTATATGACGCAGCTAAAGAACAGTTAACTACAACCGGGATAGTAGCTTCAACTGTCTTAATGATATTTTTTGTTGTTGTTAATTATTTTGGGGTCAAGTTGTTTGCAGTTACTAATACAATTATTACTGCCATTAAGTTTGTAGTTCCTGTCCTAACAATTATTGCTTTTTTTATGACTGGATTTCATTCGGAAAATTATACGAGTCATGGTTTTGCTCCTAATGGTTTTAGCGCGGGACTAAGCGCTATATTAACCAGTGGTATATTCTTTGCTTATACAGGGTTTGGTAATGTAGTCATGATGAGTGGTGAAGTAGTTAAACCAAAGCGTAATATTCCCCTAGCTTTAATTACATCATTAGTTGTATCAACAATCTTATATACATTACTTCAAATTGTCTTTATTGGAGCTGTTCCTGCAGAAATGTTAAGTAATGGTTGGAGTGGCATTAAGTTTGACTCTCCATTTGCTAATTTAGCTCTTATGGCGAATATGGTGTGGCTTTCTTGGATTATTACAGCTGATGCTATGATTTCTCCAACAGGTTCTGCCCTTACTTATACAGCTGGAACGTCAAGACACGTCTTTGGAATGGCGAAAAGTGGTTTCATACCATCTTATTTTGCAACGGTGAATAAACGATTCGGCGTTCCCACACGTGCTCTCACCCTTAATTTTGTTATTGGCTTACTTTTCTTATTTCCACTGAAAAGTTGGTCTGCAATTGTAGCAATTGTAGGAGCCATCGGTATCTTCAAATATGCTTCAGCTTGTGTAACAGTGATGGTTTTCCGCAGAGTTGGTTTGTCACAAGATAAAGGAATTCCCGGAATGCAAATTATAGCTCCATTAGCGTTTATATTTGCTACATTACTGATTTACTGGACAAACTGGAGTAGAGTTCACCTTGCTATTTGGGGATTAGTTATCGGCGTTGTATGGTACTTAGTTGTTCATATGATTAATAAAAATAGTTCGATAGAAATTATAGGTGGCATATACTTAGTTATTTATATTCTTATGCTTGTCTTAATATCATCAATTGGTAATTTCGGAGGTAGAGGTCTTATTCCTGAACCATTTATGTCCTTAATAGTAGCTGCTTTAGGCGGATGTTTTTACTACTTTGCAGTATACAACGGTGTATGGTATATGCGAAAAAAAGGGAACATTAAAGAATTACAAGATGAGATAACAAATGCATCATAAGAACATTCCTATTTATCTGAAAAACAATACGCAATTCAAAAATTATGTAAAAGGAGAATTATTATGAAACTCTGGGGAGGACGTTTTAGAAAAGAAGAAAACAAACTTATGGAAGACTTTAATAGCTCTCTTCAAGTTGATAAGCGACTTTATGCTGAAGATATTAAAGGCAGCATTGCACATGTGAAAATGCTTATAAAGTGTCAATTATTGACTGACGAAGAAGGGGAAAATATTACAAAAGGTCTCATCTCTATTTTAGAAGATATTGAAAATGAAAAGTTAATAGTTGAAGGCGAGTTTGAAGATATCCATAGTTTTGTAGAAACTAATTTGACTGAACGAATTGGTGAAACAGCGAAGAAACTGCATACAGCGAGAAGTAGGAATGATCAAGTAGCATTAGATGTTAGATTATACGCTAAAACCAAGGCTGGAGAAGTTCTCCAATACATTAATGAACTTCAAGGCAATATAGAAAAAAAAGCAGAAGAAAACAATGTTATCATGCCAGGCTATACCCATTTACAAAGAGCTCAAGTAGTCACTTTTCAACATCATCTAATGGCTTATTATAACATGCTGAATCGAGATAAAAAGAGAATCATTAATGCTCTTGAAATTATGGATGAAAGTCCACTGGGATGTGGAGCCCTAGCAGGTACAACGCATACCATTGACAGAGAATTAACAGCAAAAGACTTAGGTTTTTCTAAACCAGTTGATAATTTTTTAGATGGTGTTAGTGATCGAGATTACCTTATTGAATTAATGTCTGCTTTCTCTATTATCATGATGCATTTAAGTAGATTAAGTGAAGAATTAATTCTTTGGAGTAGTCAAGAATTTAAATTTATCACGATTGATGATGCTTACTCAACTGGGAGTAGTATCATGCCTCAAAAGAAGAATCCTGATGCAGCAGAACTAACAAGAGGAAAAACAGGAAGAGTATACGGATCCCTTATGTCACTTTTAACAACAATGAAGGGGTTACCATTAGCTTATAATAAAGATTTACAAGAAGATAAAGAAGTCTTTTTTGACTCTCTAGATACAACATTGGCTTGTTTACAAATTATGTCCAATATGATTTCCACAATAGAAGTAAATAGTGAAAACATGAAGAAAGCTGTGAAAGAGGGATTTCTCAATGCAACTGAGGTCGCTGACTATTTAGTGAGTAAAGGTGTTGCCTTTAGAGATGCGCATAGTATCGTGGGCTCCATTGTAATCTATTGTGAGGATCATAAAAAAGCAATTGAAGAATTAACTTTAGAAGAATTAAGTAGTTTGAGTTCGATTATAGAGGAAGATATTTATGAATTTATTGATTATGAGAATATATTACGTAAAGGTATCAAGGTTACCTTGTTAAAGTAATATAGGAACGTAGACCTTCCAGGTTCTGTTCAAACCTAAATCATGGTGCAATATTAAACAGATTATGTATAAGAGTTTATTTACTATTATATTTTCTCATCAAATATAACACAATCATATACCATACCTTTATAAAAAGAATCTCCCAATAAACGAGCTCTTTTCAATCTTCAGTCTGTTATTCATCTTCTAATATAAAAGAGCCGTTTTATTAAGAAGAAATTTATAAAAGTTTGTCTGATTAACGTTTTAACTATAAAGCATGTGGTACATATACAGTACAACGCCAATATTATTATTGATTGTTGTGAAAAGGTAAATACTTAATTTATGAAGGGACTGATTAGTTTTGAAAGAATTAACAGCGACTTCGACAAACGTATTACCTGAAATTGAAAGTAGATATTCGTATCTTACACAAGGCACTTTGGTTATGAACCGATATATGTAACGAAAGGGCCTCATAAGGGCAAATGAACAAATTCCTAAACAGTATGGGAAGAAGCCTGTATCCCCTTAGATACAGGCTTCTTCCTTTTAAGTTTACATAAGTTTTATTATAGGAACCAATTTACATTTTACAAAATGAGGAGTTTGTGGTAAACTTTCGGCATATATATATAGAAAAAAGACTCAAATCTCTTGTTAATAGATTTACATTAGTTTTGTTCTAGATAAGATAAAACTTATGGTATGAGGCGGCTTCGGCCGTCTTTTACTTTTTTTTATCGTCTCAATAAGTTTAGTATACTTAAAGTGGTGAGATACAAAAGAAAAAATAAAACCATGATGATTTAATAACCAATATGGTTTTATTTTCTAAGGTTTTTACTTATTAAAGTTTATGGTTGCAGACTGGGCATCTATCATTGTGATGATCGACCATGTTTCCACAGTTACCACATTCATCAATGTAATTTGTAACTAATTCAGTTATCTTCATAGTTAACACCCCCTTATACCTACGACTAAAATTCTATATAAATCCATAACTTCCTTCTTAATAAGAAAAAAGTATTTAAAATGTATAATATTTCTGCAAGTTCACATAATAAGATTACGGTGAAGGCTTATCACCTTTAGATTACGTCTAGCCCACGTATCTTTCATCGTACTTCTGGTAATTACTTAAGGTCCACCAGCAACGGATAGTTAATCTTAAATTTAGTGGCGCAATACCCTTCATAGCAGTTAGCTTGTTCTTCTGTTACGCAACTAAATGGCAATCATACTATCCCTTGCTCCCTATGGTATATAATACACTGAATAACAGGTATAAAAATCCTTTATTCGGGAAAAATGGAAATGTAAAAAACGGCGACACACCTGTATTTTACAAATCCGACTATTTATAGAAAAAAGTTAGTTAAATTATTATCCGGGTACCATTCTCTCTTCTCTAGTAATGTAGTGATGAATCCTTACCTTTAGCAACCGGATGATAGTAAAACTAACTTTTTTCTATTGTATATCGTATATACAAAGATGAAAGTGAGATGGAATAAATGAGTGTTCAAAAAATTGATCGTTCTATGCTTATTGAGGAAAAAGCTGTGAGATTTAGAAAGGATGAATTGTACAAACTTGTGAATGAAATTATGGAGCAATATGATTTAGAAACTTTGATGATTGCTACTTTAACGAAAATAGCTTTTATAGATTACTTGCTTGGACTGGATGTTATGGAAAATAAACGTCTTGAGTCCATGATTAATGTTGTTAATAGTAATCGTGGTAGGAATCATCAATTAACAGATTTCTACATACGTTTTTGATTACTAAATACAAAAACAGCCTCGCAAATTAGCTTGGCTGTTTTTTTGTTATTTCTATCCACTAGATCACCTTCGACTTTATTTATCCATCTTATAAAAGATTATAAATCGTTAATGTAAAATGTTTTTAAAATACTAATGTTAATGTCAATGTTAATACTAATGTTAGTGTCAAGCCTTATTCCATCTAATTTAACAAAAAGATTGATTTTTCTGTCAATTATGGTAGTATATTTTTTGTAGGACATGTCTCAAAGCAATAACAAATTACTTTGTAAGGTAAAAAAATTGTGGAGGATGATCCAAGTGACCAAATTTTTAAATGTAGAAAGTTCGATTCTTGTTGAAAGAGATTGGGTTCAAGACGAGTATGCAAGTATGATAAGAGAACTGGAAAAGAGCATTCTAGATAAAGACGAACATAATGCTATGAAACAATTCGGCATATTTGTTATTTTGAATCGTCTTCTCTACGGTGATATTGGTGGAGACAGATATAACAGTATAGTTAGAATGATTAACAAAGCTTTTAAGTGTAATTATGCAGAGCACGAGCTTGATTAGTTTATAAAATGTTGATTTTATTATATATAGTAACTGAGGTAAACAAAAAAGGAGCATCCTCATTCTTTAAGATATGAGGATGCTCCTTTTTTATTTACTTACCTTTCATACGATAACTCTTAAATTTATAGACCTAAACTTTTGTCAAACATACAAAACTCTTATAAGACTAAGTAATAGCAACCGATATACTTAGTTGGAATTTATTATAAAGCTTTTTAATATCTGCATTATGCATTCTCACGTAACGTTGGCTTACGCATTTTTCAATACAGATTTCACTGTGTTACTATGGATATCGTATGTATCTATATTCACTCGTATTTCTTTAAAACTATAGCTGGTACATAATCTAATCACAAAATGGATTGGGATTTTCTAAGTTACTTGTTGGAGGAACTATACCCTCCTTAAGACTCATTGCCAAAGCAATTGCTTGAACTTCACCAGCTGCTCCTCACACGTGACCAATCATAGATTTATTAGCTGTTATTGGAATCTGCTAAGCTTGTTTTCCAAACAATTCCTTAATAGCCCTTGTTTCGGAGATGTCACCCATCTTTATACTTGTTGCATGGGCACTAATAACATTAATCTCCTCAAGAGATATGTTTGCATTTCTTAAAGCTGTTCTCATCGAAAGATAAGCACCTTACCCTCTGGATGTGTAGCAACCATATGGTGTGCGTCTGAACTTGCACCATATCGGATGACTTCAGCATAAATTTTCGCTCCTCTACGCAAAGCGTGAGATAAATATTCTAAGGTTAGAATTCCTATTCCTTCTGACATGACAACAAATCCATCACGGTAAAAAAGCTTACCATTCTAGTAAGCATGATTAAAGCATTATTTTATAACAAATCTTTAATTTGTTCATAAATATATTCTTTACTCAACCACCAAGCTTGTTTTGTCATATAATTATCTGTGAAATTTTCTTTTTCACTCTCTGGACGATCTATCCACTTTGCTGGATGAGGTAATTCTCTGGAATTATTCATTAATTTCTTTTTAGGTATTCCTTTATTTACAACTTCTTTAAAGTATTTTGGTCTGTATTGAGATTCTTGGGCATCAGGGCGCAGATGCAAAATATCTGTAAGAGATGGTTTAATAAAATTATTTTTTATTTTGTTTTCTTTTTCTGAAAAAGTTAGCTCAACACCGTTTTTTAGTTTTTCAACTTCTGTTTTCCAAACTCGTTTTACTGCTCCATCTATGTCCGTAGGTGGCATATTCCAAAACTTAGCACCTGTTAAAATGATTTTTTCAGGATTTGTTTCGTAAGATTGACTTCCACTTTTTTTATCATTAAAGTCATTAAAAACTAACAATAGAAATTTTTGTTTATCTAAAAAATCATATACTTTAGACTCTTCCCAAGACTCATCTACAAGCTCTATGAATGAAGGAATTCCCATGAATTTAAAATGCTCTTTTGGCTTCCCTTTTCTTAAAGTAACTGTTTTTAAACTAATTTCTGCTTTTTCAATTTCTTCAGATGTAACTTCATCTGTAGTGGTTGGTAAGTTAAGAATTCCACGGATTATCATGTTATTAATATTTTTTTGAGCCTTTCTTGTATTTACTTGTATACCGAGTTTAGAAATCAATTCGCTTTGTTTCATACCATAATAGGGAATAAAGCGAGAAATAATAATTTCCTCAAGAGTTTTATTTTCTAGCTCACTAACATCTTTTACAATACTATTAATTGCTTCGGTATGATCTTGGCCAATAATATGGTTATTTATAAGTTGATTAATAAATTTCGATTTAAATGAATAGGCTCTAGGCTTTGCAGGAACATCTGTATGCTTCTGTTTTGTAAAATCAGCACCCGTTGCTGACTTTGTACATGCTCCTAAATAATTTGTAAGCCCTTCTGATAGTTGTTCAGCTTTCCCGGAGTTTATATATTCAGATATTTTTTCCCAGTCCTGCTTGATGATTTCTAAATCTTTCTCAGGTATCTCAATTACAGTATCTTTAGACAAGTCAAAATCTTGTAATTCTGTCATTGAAAGTAGGTTTGCATATAATACTTTAAATTTTGTTTTATCTTCAATTATTTCGCCACTAGAAATTTTTTTCTTATGAGAGATATCTCGTCTATAATATTGAATTAATTCAATTAGTTTATTCTTGTGCCAAAATGAACTTTCTTCAAATCTTTTACCATATTCATTTTGGTAATTAATTTTATTTAAAACTAGTCTCTCCCCAGCTATAAATTTTGTGCCATCTTTCTTTGTGGTTTGTTTATCTAGAGGAGTAACTTTCAACTCTACTCCAGCTTCCGGAAAATCTGGTTCAGTGTAATTGTCTGCTGGATGGTCAAACCAGATTTGCTCAATTACATTACCAGGATAAGATTTATTTTTTACATTCTTAATGCCCTTTACATCAATCTCTCCAAGCGTTTTTCCAACCGCCTCTAATGCTCTTTTATGTACTTTTTCCTTTGTATCATAGATACTGCTCAAATCAGCCCACTCCTCCAATATAGCTAACAACATTTTTCAAATATAGTATATCAAGGATTGGAAATTAGATAAATATTAGGGTTCTGGTTCATAGCTACAAATCACTTATAAGTAAACCTTAAAACTTGGACATATTGATACTAGTATTCTAAAAAATAAGTGAATCAGTATGGAAAGACATAGCATTCTTCTCCAAAGTAAAAAGCACATAAACGTTAGAAAAATGCTTATTTAAGAGTAGTAAGGTTAGAAATAGTATTGTAATTTATAGGCCGTAGGTTCTGCAAAGAATTAAAACGGGATTAAAATAAAAAAGAGAAGGGAAACCCCTTCTCTTTTTTATTTACACATTAAATAGTTTAAAGCTTACTCGCTCTTATTTATTTTAATTTCATAACCAAATAACTGAGAATTTTCTTTTGGTATCCATTTTCTATCTCTAATTTTGCTCAAACCTTGGTACAAAGAGCCTCCTATAATATTTTCTAACCATATAGAACAATCTTTTAAAGTATCAAAATCATATAGATGTACCTCATTCTTATATAGTGAGTATTTTTTAGTTTTCATTATTATCACCCTTACTTTTTTTCAAATAAAAAAGAGGCGTGAAGAAGCCTCACTATATTATAACATAATGACTTTTGAACGTTATCCACATTAGTAACTGTAAAAGCTTTTGGTTTATAAACTCTGACAAAGTATAAATAAGAAGTAACTTAGTTACCTTGTTAGATACATATTTTCAACCCAAACAACTCTATTTTAAAATATGTATTAATATTTTAGCTAATTTCTAGCATTACAGAAAATAAATGCTAAAATATAGATTAAAAGAGTAAAAATTACCTACTTAAACCTTTAGGACATAAATATATTTACCTAATGGGGGATGGGTGAAAATAAATTTAAAAGTCAAAGACTAAGGAGTAGTAAAAATGACTAAAGAAAATGAGTTAACTCCATCCAAAATGGTACAGTTTTTAGACTGGAGCTATGAAAAAGCATTAAATGGTCTACCTAAAACCCAATCTACTCAAGAACTAGCCGAGAGTTATTTATCTAAACATAATACTATAGATGATGCAATTGATGCTCTTATAGCATGGCAAAATACTAAAGCTGGAACATCAGGCTTTTTAACTGGATTAGGAGGCGCCTTTACTTTACCGATAGCTATTCCAGCTAACTTAGCTTCCGTCCTTTATGTTCAGCTACGTATGGTGGCTGCCATAGCTTATATGAGGGGATACGATATAAAAGATGATCAAGTTAAGACTCTGGCCTTCATAGCTCTTACAGGACAGGCAGCAGGCGATATTTTAAAAGAATTTGGAATAAAAACAAGTACAAGTTTTTTAAAGGTAGCAATACGTAAAGTTCCAGGAGAAGTAATAAAAAAGATAAATCAAAGAGTTGGTTTTAGGTTAATGACCAAATTTGGCTCAAAAGGAATTATTAATCTAGGCAAGCTAGTTCCTGTGGCTGGGGGAGTAATTGGTGCAACTGTCGATGTTATAGGTACAAATACGATTGGGAAAGTAGCCAAAGATAAACTTTTTATTAATCCACCTCCACCATCGCCTGATGTTGTAACATTAGTCTAAAAATAAATGCATTTTAATAACTTTCAATCTAGGTTATAGGTTTTATAAAAATATAGGAGGGATGAGTTAGAGATGACATTCGCACCTAGTAAAGCAAACGCAATATGGCTGGTAAGGGCCGGTCGTTATGGGAGTCAGGAACAAGCAGCATTAGATAATGATATTGTTACAATTGGCTGGAATGATTTAGGAGATATTTCAAATTATCAAGATAAAGAAGACTTTTTTGCATTTTTTGAAACAACCTATCCTAATGAAAAACCAAAAGCTATTATGAACAAAGCCAATCAAGTGTGGCGCTTCAAGAATGAAATAGAAATTGGAGACTTAGTTGTACTTCCTTTAAAACAGGAACCCTCTATTGCTGTAGGTGAGATCATAAGTGATTATGAATTCACCGAGACTTTGGGTCCAGATATAATTCATACTCGTAGAGTTAAATGGATTACTAAAGATATGCCCCGAACTAACTTAAACCAAGATTTGCTTTATTCTTTAGGTGCATTTATGACTGTATGTCGTATTCAACGAAACGATGCTGAAACAAGAATACCTGCTGCGGTTCAAAGCTATCTCGGTAAAGTCTCCACGACTTCTCCTCAGGTCTCGACTACTATAGAAGAAAGCCTGGATGACAAAAGTGTAGTAGCTGATTTAGAGACTTTAGGAAAGGATCAAATACGTTCCTTTATTAATCAACAGTTTGCGGGTCATAGGCTTCAGGATTTGGTTGCTGCTATTTTTAAAGTAGAAGGTTATGCAACAGTTGTTTCACCTCCTGGAAAAGATGGAGGAGTAGATATATTGGCAGGCAAAGGCCTTTTAGGCTTAGAAGAGCCACGAATATGTGTACAGGTAAAAGCTACATCGACTCCATCTGGAATTGATGTAGTAAATAGTCTACTGGGAGTGGTAGCAAGCTACGGAGCATCCTACGGTTTAATTGTTTCTATGGGTGGATTTACCCGAGATGCCCGAAAAAAAGCCAAGGAACAATTTTTTAAGATCAGATTATGGGTCTCAAATGATCTCATTAACGCTACATTACGTAATTACCATAAATTAAGTGATGATATACAAGCAAGTCTTCCTTTAAAGCAAGTATGGGTAGTGGTTGATGAAGGAGAATAATCTCAATTATTCAAAATTTGCTTATAAATGAAAAGGAAAAAATTAAATTACTGTAACTAAAGCTTATTGCATCTCAACATGTTAACTAAGTAAATAACCATTTATTGAGTAATATTAAATTAATATAAAATAATGATGGGGGTAAAGATGTGATTAACTATCAGTTTTATCCTAAAAATAATAGGTTACCGGACTTTTTAACAGAAGTGGTACGAGTATTCTCTGAAATGAATAACAGAATTTCGAGTACGAATAGAAAATACAAAAGTAACGACATTTTGGCTGAGTGTAGAGAGGGTCTAATAAGAATAGGTTATAAAGTAGAGGGTAGTCATAATACCAATGGTAATTTTATCGAAGTGCCTGTGTTGTTTGGTAGAAATAATGTACTAGAGAAATCTTTTCGAGCAGACGCTTTTAATGAGAAGTTTAAATCTGTTATTGAAGTTGAAGCTGGAAGAGGCGTGTTGAACAATCAGTTTTTAAAAGACCTATTTCAAGCCTGTATGATGCAAGATGTTGAGTATCTAACTATAGCAGTTCTTAATGAATATAGGACGAAAAATAAATCAAATAATAACTTTGACGAGGTCTGTAAATTTTTTGATGCTTTATATGCAAGTGATAGATTAAAATTGCCACTTAAAGGTGTTTTAGTTATTGGATATGATACACCTATTGTTCAAGAAATAGAGGACTCTTTTGAAGAAGTTGTAGATGAACTCGAATCAAATGAAAAATAGTGTTCTTGAATCCTCTTAATAAGATTGCTAAAAATAATAAATAATAATATGTTCAAGTACAATACATAGTTACGTTATTAGGAATAAAGGGGAATTATGAAATTTCCAGTACTTACATCCTGTTTTATATATCTTTACTGTAAAATCAGGGAAGCATTATGTTCTTTAAGTGGATTAAAAGTCTCCTGCCTTATTTTCTTCTTTTCCATTTAATATTACACAGTTTAATTAATAAGATTTGAGGTACAAAAGTTATATACAGTTATATTTATATTAAGGGATTTGAAAGGAGAAAAAGTGAAGAAGCTTTCTGCTGATACTAAAATTTCCGGAACTAATTATTCTGTTGTAGATTTTTGGTCATGGGGATTTTCAGATTTACTCATGAACTCGTTAAGAGGAATATTTGCTGAATTTCTCGTAGGAAGTGCCTTAGGTATCTTACAAAGTCCAAGAATTGAATGGGATGCCTATGATTTAGTTTATAACAATAAAAAAATCGAGGTGAAATCATCAGCCTATATACAGAGCTGGCACAGAGGAAAATATTCTACTATTAGTTTTGATATCGGAGCCAAAAAAGCATATAGTTACGATACTCATACGTACAGTGAAAATGCTGTGAGAAGTGCCGATATTTATGTTTTTTGTCTTTTAAAAGAAAAAGATGAAAGTATAATTAATGTTTTAAACACTGAGCAGTGGAGTTTTTATATTGTGCCAACAGAAACTTTAAATAACCTTTACTCTTGTCAAAAAAGAATTTCCTTAAAGTCTCTAGAGAAAATCAGCAAAGTCGTTTCCTACTCAAATTTAAGGAAAACTATAAATAAAATATGTTAAGTTTTCTTCTTATATACAAAAGGCATCTAACATTAAAATTAGATGCCTTTTGTATATAATTATTTTGAAATCTCTTGGGTTTCCATAGCATATATCTCGTTGATTTTTTTACCCATTTTCTCTACTAAACCTACAACTAAAGCATTACCCATGCAGAAATATCTGACTCTATCCGTTAATTGCTCGGTCCAATTCGGAGGGAAATCATTTAGCAATTCACATTCTACTGGAGTTAATACTCGTAAACGCTTAGTATCAAGATCTTCAACTACATGAGTACTGCGATTTTTCGTAGCTTCACTCGTAAGCATAGTTCGTCCAGGACTATCTAAATCATCGGGGAATTTCATTCCACCTTCAGCATAAGTATAAACATGACCTGTGCTTGAAGTTCGCTCAATACGCTTTGGTCCTTTAAGATAAGTAAAGTGTTCTAAAGTTGTTTTGCCGTTCTTTCCTACTGCATCGCTATCAACATAATATTTTTCGTCAATTACTTGATAATCTCTAGCTTTAATTAAAATGTCCCTTAATGTAATGGATGGAACTGTGTGAGGAATAACTTCCTCCGTGTAAAATTCTCCATTTCTCATTATACCTGCATTTCTAAAAGTTGCTGTGAAAGTATCTGATACTTCTACAATATCTTCAGGTAACACATCGTTTGATACAGAATGCTTTAAAGAAGTTTCAGCTATTGGAAATTCACTAGCAAAAAAGCCATTTTCGTGTATACTCTCTTGTAGAGAGTAATCTAACTGTTTTTTAGCATAGTTAGTATCATTTCTGGATGCAAAAATAAAAATTCTTCGTCTTCTTTGTGCAAATCCGTAATCAGCAGCGTTAATAACTCTCCATTCTACAAAATAACCTGCATCTCTAAAGCTTGCTAGCATAACAGCGAAGTCTCTTCCACGTAACTTAGAAGGTGATTTTAATAATCGATCAACGTTTTCTAATAATACAAATTTAGGTTTGTGGTGATTTACTATACGCATGATTTCCCAGAATAGTACACCTTTTTTCCCTTGTATACCAGATTCTCCACTTAATGAACGTGCGACAGAGTAATCTTGACAAGGAAAGCCCCCTACGAGTAAATCATGTTTAGGGATATCTTTTGTCTCATCTACTTTAGAGATATCTTCATTACTGTGAATTCCTCTGCCTTCGAATCTTGTACTATAAACATCAAAAGCATGCTGTACTTTCTTTGAAGGTTCCCATTGATTACCCCAAACTATATTAAATCCGCCTTGGCGTTCTAAACCGACTCTAAATCCGCCAACTCCAGCGAATAATTCCACTACATCTATCATAAATGCGAACATCCTTTCCTATTGACACGTGTTTTCATTATAAATGATTTTTAATGAATAATGAACAAAGAAGTATCTTCCAAAATTATCAGCTACATGTCACTAAAAAAGAAATCCCCATAAAACACACAGCTTGTTTAAGTTATAATCCTTAGTCTTTTTAGCAATGTACCAAAAAGTATTAAAATATCTAGTTTATTGTTTTATGTAACATTCATTTTTTAGGGTTTCCAAACCATCTAATCATGGCTTGTTTGCTGATAATCCATTCTTTTCGTTCTCTATCGGGATGCTTAAAAAATTTGACTAACCCTTGTTCAATCATATTATTTAATTCTTCTTGTCTTTTTTTGCTAAGAGTAGAAGGACTATATTTATTTTTTAGTGTTTCCCTTGGTACTCCCCAGAGATAAGAAGCTTCTAATGGCGTCATATATTTTTCAATTTCTCTCACCGTACTGTTCTCCTTTTTATGTTATTTAAAAAAAGAAGAGCCAAAAGGAATAATTTACATCCTCTTTGGCATTCATTTCTATATTACCTAGTTAAAGTCCTAAGTTAGCAAAGAATTTTCTTTCATGTAGGACAGATTTCAATAATCCTTTTATTAATTACTATGCTACGATTATACATCTCTTTATAAAACCTTATTAACTAAAAGACCTTATAAGGTTATTTTACAATAAAAAAATTAACCTTTCAAGGTTAAATTTAAGAATCGAACATATAAATAATATTTTAAATTATTTACTATGTAATACTTTAAACCTTAAGTTCAAATCCTTTTATAAAAGGTAATAGTTCTATTGCGGAAATTATACTTACCTGAAAAAACGAGATGAGTATCTATTTAGATTTGTACCTAGGCAGCTATTCCAAATAGTTGATGAATAAATTACATTTAACTTTATCCAATCTTCTTCTAAAGCTTTATTTGTCCTATTTGAAGGTTTTAAAACATCCTTTTGTCCTCTTTAGAATTTAGGATAGCGATGAAATCATCAGTCTTTTATCTGCTGTCATTATATGAGGTCTAGAAATATGCGAAAAAGCCAAGGCTTTATTATAAAAGCACTTGGCTACTTGTTTCTTCTTGATTACTTGGATAAAAATCAATGGGATTTGCTTACTGACGTAGAGCCAGCCATTTCATGAAATATGGACGATCATTGTTCGAAGGAGTTTCGTACCATTCAGAGCAGATAAAGTATTTTTCACCGTAAGCTTCAACTTCGGTGGACCAATACCTCGTAACTTTTTCTCCATTACTAAGAGAAGTTTTCCTCAATAGTGGATGTAGTAAATGGAACGTCTTTTTGGAATATGCTGCTGTTTGCATTAATTCAATTTCTTCTTTTGATATTTCATGATTAGCCAGCATTCTGGTTAAAGTACTTCGTACAAGGAGGCCAATCTTCATTTCATTATATCCGTTTATGTTATTAAAATCTTTTGCCTTGGGACTACTTGTGCTATCAAGATTATTTTCTGTGTGACTTTTTCTATTATTTGAAAACAAGCTGTAAATTTGTATACTCCGCATAAAAAGATCTTTTGAATCATTTGCAGATTTAGATGCGTCTATCACTGGTTGCATTATTTTGTCATAAAAATCATCATTCGCAATAATACGTATATTATAAGTTAAATCGAACTTATACAATAAATTTTGAATATCAGATATAAATTTATCTAATGGAGAAATTACAGATTCATCAATTCTTGGAGAAACAAAAATGATATCGCCAGTTTTTTTATCAAAGTGTCCATATAAAAACATCACTGTAGTTAATATTTTTTGGGCCACTTTAATAATAGCTTTATCTATATCATTATAACTTGATTCAAATTCATCAAAATTTACATCTATTGCATATAAATTCTGAGTATCTCCATCAAAACTTGCACCAAGAACATCAATTTCTGATTGCAGAAGCAACTGTGGAGCTGAAACTTTACTTTTATATAAACGCTTATTATACTCTTTTCTTAATACTTCTATATACGATGACAATAAAGTATTTATGGTATCTTCATTCTTCATTTCCCACGACAAAGAAGGCTTTTTCCAATTTGTTTGAACAAGTTGACACCCTTTTATATGTCTAAGCCATGAGTATAATAATGATTCTCCCATTTCAATTCTCATATTTAAATCCCCTTTTAAATAGTTAAACTAAAAATAATTCTATGTTTTCTATTTTTTAATAATCAAATGCATGCAATGCTGAGCTAATTTTATAATTTTCTCTTTTTAATAAGCAAAGTTTTACCGAGTTTTGCTCTATTAAAAGTTAAAGACTTTCACTAGGTTAATTCTTAATTATTAAGGTTAAAACAATGATTTCCATTGATTTCTCAAAAGAGCAGCGAAACTTCTAGTTGCTTCAAGACCCAAATGAAAAACTATGGCTCTGGAAAAAATTCGACCACTTTAAAAATTCAGAACATTCTTTCGGTAACATATATACCTATGTAAATATTATAATAAAAAATGATTAAAAGATTAACTAATTTAGGCTAATAATATAATTGTAATAATTTAGGTTTCGGTGTAAAGGTTACAGATTATTTAATTTTAGGACCCTAAATAAGCATAGTATGACATTAAATTAAGAGGGGCATAAAACTATTGACAACAAAATTAAAGCGATAAAAAGAGCGAAACACTTATATATCAAAATGTCTCGCTCTCTCCCCTCTACGTTTTAGGTTATCTCAAATTCAGTTATAATAAAAAGGATAGTTTTGGAATAATTAAATAATAAGCTATTTTAAGTTTTGATTATCTAAATTTTGTATCAAAACCGATTCTAAAAACGTGTATCATAAGGGGAGAATGAGTTTAGGGAAATAACCGTGTATACTTATTTCAGAAATTAGAATAACATAGTTATAATTTTTAAATTTCTTATATATTGGTTTATATTAAAAGACTAGAGTTGGTACAACCATTTCTAGTCTCTTATAAAGGTTTGGTATTTTATATTATAAGAATTATATAAATTGACCAAAGTGTTGTTGAATTAGCTCTTTTAGCTCAATTATCCTTACTGAATGTTTAGATTTATTACTTTCATTACGCTCAAGAAAAAACCCTTCATTATTCTGCTCTAAGATATAGAGATGTTGAGCTTTATCTCTAAGAACATTTTTCTTTCTTAAACTATCACCTATCATCCAACAAATAATAAATTTTGCATCTTCTAGAGTATGATTCATATCCTCCGTTAACATCCATTTCAATTCCACATAAAAGAAATCGTTAGGTTTAGCCTCATTAGAAATCCTATCTACAGATAGAATATCAAAACCTTTAATGGTGTCATAATCCATAATTTCGAAAGGAATAATATTAGGTTCTAGAGTTATAACTTGCATAAGAGTACCATATAGTTCAGATTCAGACATAGGCTCTCTTAGTACTATGTCATTACCATTTTGGGTTTTATAAATTAATTTTCTTTTATTGTTAATTCTTTGTATTCTGTCTAAATGTCTTTTTTTCTTTTTCTGCTTTTCATTCTCGATAGAAATTTCAGCATAATCTTCACGCTGTTTTTGCTTTTTATCCTCTGGGTTATTCTGTACTTTATTTACCAGTTCATTAGCATTTTCAGAAAGACTTTTTAAAGTTTTTGGAGGAATTTTATGTTTTATATTCTCAATTAATTCATTAACTTTTTCCTTTACACATTTGTCAATGATAACCATAAGTTCATTGATGTTGGAAATTAATTTTGTCTGTAATTCTTCGTCTATAGTAGCTGCACCAGTTCGATCTATTGTAAGGTCGATTTTTTGGCAATTAAAGAAACCTAAATATTGAGTTTTACCATGTCCACCCTCACCAACACTTTGTAAATCATCATTTATAAGTTGAACTGGGATATAATCTTTTGCAAGATAAATTCCATATCTCTTACTTACTATATATTTATAGCTAGGTAGTTGGTTTGTGAAGTCCTTTATCATTTTATTACTTTTCCTTGCTTCTTCACCTATCCTATAAACTACAAATTCAATTATTGCAGTTTGTGTTTTACCAAGACTATCTTTATAAGTGAATTCTAGTAAGTTTTTCTCTTTTGTATCCATATCCTTACTAGTGAACTTCATCACCAAATATTTTCTGATATATTTTTTCAAATCTTTGTCAAGGTCTTTTTCAGTATAATTTGAACTCATTTCTGATAAACTATAATTTTCCACAATCTCTTCTTCTTTGGATACATCAGGAAATTTAAAGCCGTAATCAATTTGGCTAAATTCTTTTCGTGTCGTAATGTTATCTTTAATAATATAAGTACCATTGCCTGTTAATATTATATCTTTAGGACTTACAGAATCCAATTTTTTATCTTCCTTAAATTCTAAACCTTTTAAATGAATTTTAAAGTTTCTTTCAGGCATCATACCCATTTCTTTTTCAAATGACCCTGTTTTAGTGAACCATTTAATAAAATCCACAAGGTTTTTGTGATGATATTCAAGAGGATTTTTATGTAAGAAACCTTGAATTTCGATAATTGTTCCATTTTTCCCACTGTAAGGAAAATCCTTGGCTTCTTGTATACCTATTTTTTTCCGAGTTATATCATCATAATTTCCATCATTATTTCTGATATTAACTAATGATTCATAGGGATTTATCCATTCTTGTTTTGCACCTTGTCCATCTTTAAAAGATGTGACAATAATACGTTTAGACTTTAAAAATAGAAGAGTCCCAACTCCCTTATTTCCAATAATACCCCGAGCGTTAAGCTTAGTAGAATTTCCTAGTCCAAATATATAATGTTCAATATCTTTTTTGGAAATTCCATTTCCATTGTCTTCAAAAAGAAGATTTATCCATTCTTTTTCTCTATCATACTCTACTTTAATTTTTAAATCTTCTGATCCACTATCATATGCGTTAGCTATAGCCTCTCTTATCACTTCTAACGGCTTTCTTGAATTCTGTACTATTTGGAGAAAAGTATGTACCGCGTTTATATTTAGTAAAGACAAAAAAATTCAACAACCTTTCCATAAAATTTCTGACCTTGGTTTAAATAGGTAGGAGTTAAACTTAAAAAACACCTTATAATTAATACTATTGAGTAACTTTAGTAATCTGGATTACGTATTGGATGATTTTAATATATTTATAATATTTCTCCCTTTATTTATTATATAGATAAATAGTTAAAAGTGCCTATATAAATTTATAAACAAAGTTGATTTTCTAGAGTTGGTATACTTTTACAACATTCATTTGTTTGTAAAAATTTCATCATCGGTAGCCGTGTTTTATCTCCTAATAACTTGAGAATCTGAGCTGCCTTTTCCATCTCGATTGAAGCTTTTGTATCTATTAAGAAAAATCTCCTGATTGTTATATGAAAATTTAATTATATGATTATACGTGTAATACACTTGCTTTTGTTATTATTTAAAACCTTTTCATTAAACCAAATATAACACGAGCTAATTCTCAATGTGGTGTACCATGTTGCTAACGATGCAAATAACAGGCAATTTTAAATTATAAGTATAATCAAGGTGAAATAATGGTATAGTGGGAGATAAAACTACCTTATGAGTTATAAGTGAGGAAGGTTTATCTTCCAAATAAGACGAGGAGGATTTGTATGAATAATGTCATTAATTTTTATGATTTCCGCAGACACAGAAAAATCAAGAAGTTTCTTCGTTTCGTTGTAGTAATAGGGATAATTACTGTAGCTTTTGTGTTTGCTTATCTTTTAATTGTAACAGGAATGCACCACCCTACCGAGTTTCCTTCTTACATTGAGCCTAAACCGTGATATATGAATGATTAGCCTCCTCACTTAAACTCAAGTATCTATTACTCAACCTTATTGACCATAAACAAAAAGGACCCTTTAAATTCTGAAGGACCCAGTTATCATATACTTATATTTTATATACTCTTCTTCATTCCGCATTCTCGGCATTCACGCAAGAAAACGCCACCTTTTACAGAACTTTTGAAGTAAGCTGAGTTGCAGTTGTCGCATCTGCCACTGACCTTATCTGGATATTCGGCATAATCATATACTTTAGTGAGATCTATTTCTTGCTGCTGTTTCTCTTCCATATTAATCACTCTTTTCTAATTGACTTTTATTCGATTACCCCAAAAAGTGAAGGTGGAATTATTTTATGTAAAACGAACATCAATTAGTTCACTTAACCTCATTTTGTTCTTTAATTCAAATACTTCATCGATAAAAACAAACAAATTCCCCAGGGAATCAACAAATTGTATGAATCCTGTTTCAGTTATGCGTTGCCCGTTCTTATAATATGTAAGGTATACTTGTTGATTTGTATGTAAGGCTTCAATCACGGTGAAATTGATTTGTTCCATTTGCTCTTCTGTTAAAAGAGGTTTAGGTACTTCTAGTTGTTTGTTTATGACTTCCTGTAATCCTATGTATTGCTCTGGCATACTTGCGAAAGCTCTCCATTTTTTCATTCCTCTATCGTGATGCATGATATCATCCTCCTTTAGGCTTTATGGCCTCCGATAAGACCATTTCGATAACGAGCTGTTGAGTGATCCAGATAGCTTGAAGCCCGTAGCACACTATTCTTCCCATAACGCATCCGAATTTCATCAATCGTTTTGGCAAGAGCATAGGCTCTTTCACGCTGATCGATATCCTCAAATAAGCTCATTTGCTCCTCTTCTTCAATGCTCGTATTAGACAATGAAATTCCAATGGAGCGAATCGGCATTCCATTATCAAAATTATGTAAAATGGTTAAACAATAAGGGAAAATATCTTGGCTTAAGTTCGAAGCTCTCCCCATTTTCTTTTGTCTTGAGAAGCCTCCACCTGTTTGTTTGCTGTAGCCAATGGATAAATGGATAGTTTGCGCGACGACCTGATGCATACGTAAGCGAAAGCATACATCATCCAAGAGTTCTAACAACAATAACTCCACTTCTTTTCGGCTTGTATAATCTCGAAACAGAATTTGACCCTTTCCGAATGATCGAGAACTAGGAATGTATACATCTGAAATGCGACTAAAATCAATTCCATTGGCATGTTGGTGTAACTCTTCCCCCATGATGCCAAATTCTCTTTGTAACATCTCTTTAGAAGAAAGAGCGAGTTCTTTTATGGTATAAATGCCTAAACGGTTTAAGCGTCTTTCTGTAGCTGACGAGATCCCCCAGAAATCCTTCATTGGATGAATCGACCATAACTTAAAGGGAATATCCTCATATCGCCAATACGCAACCCCTGTTGGGCTGTGCTTCGCTTCATGATCTAAGCTAACTTTAGCTAGTAAGAGATTAGGACCGATTCCTGCGGTAGCTGTCAGTCTTGTTTTGCGATAGATCTCATTACGTATTCGGTGAGCTAGCTCCTCTGGTGTTCGAGCAAATAAATGCAAAGAAGCTGTCGCATCAATAAACAACTCATCAATGCTATACGCATGAAAGTCTTCAGGAGCCACATACTGTAACACCAGACTAGAAATATAGTTCGAAGCCTTGATGTATCTCTCCATGGATGGATTCACTACATGGATATCTTTCCTTTTAGGGATTTCAAAGAGGCGACTTCCTGTTTTGATCCCTTCTTTCTTTAATAAAGGTGTGGCAGCTAACACAACCGATCCCGACCGTTTGATATCTCCTACAACCGCAAGCTTTGTCTTCAATGGATCTAAGCCTCGTATGACAGAAGAAACGGAAGCAAAGAACGCCTTCATGTCGATACATATAATAACTCTGTTTGGTAGCTGACCATCATCCATTAAAAGAACTCCTCAACAAAGAACGTTTGTTCCCTATATTATATACGAACAAACGTTCTTTGTTCAATAAAAACTCTAAAGTTTTCCCGATTATTGTTACTCTAATACTGTTAGTCAAGGAAATAAGAAATGCAAATATATTTATTCATCTACTTGAATTTTCCACTTAATATAGACAAGCTCAGAATTTAACTTGTGCTGAAAAACCTATATTTAATATGCTGAAAAATTCAAGAATAAGACTTACTCTAGGAAGTGTCACATAGCATGGTAAAATGTAACTGGGTGATAAAATGAAGGAATTAAATCATTATATAAAAAATACTGAAGAGCTTAAGGGCACTAAAGATACACCAAATACTGAGGTACTTAAGAGCATTAGTGATTCATTAAAGGTTGAGGTATTTAAGGGTACTAAAGATGCACCAAAGATTGAGATACTTAAGGGTATTAAAGATGCACTAAAAATTGAGGTACTTAAGGGCATTACGGATTTGCCGAAGATTGAGGTACTTAAGGGCATTACGGATTTGCCGAAGATTGAGGTACTTAAGGGCGTTACGGATTTGCCGAAGATTGAGGTACTTAAGGGCGTTACGGATTTACCAAAGATTGAGGTGCTTAAGGGCGTTACGGATTTACCAAAGATTGAAGTACTTAAGGGCGTTACAGATTTACCAAGGATTAAAGTACCTGAGGTCGTTAAAAATGGACTTAAATTAAATATTCCCAAGATAAAATCAGGAGAGGTAGACTATGAATCTTTTTACAGGGGATCTGAAAATATTGGAAAATGGGGATGGACTGTTCCGTTTTCGTTTGGTCTTGTTCATATAAAATACTTTGAGAATGATAGCCTTACTAAAAGAGATGTTGATAAGTTTTTTTATAATTATTATTCCTCTGATAATGACGAATTTGACAAAATGACGAATAGTATTCTTAAAAATAAGGATATCTATCAGTGGCATGAGGCAATAAAACAATGTGTTTATGCGCATAAACACAATAGGTATATTTTATCGATCAGTACGCTAATACCTGTGCTAGAAGGAATCCTATCAACTTTTGAAAGTAATAAATCTAATATTCGGATGATGAAGGTTTGTAAAGATATGCTTAATACAACCGATGATGAATCTTTGATTGATAAAATAATGTGGACTTCTTGCTATCATTTTATTTCAGCACTTTATAAAAAGTCTGATTTCTCTAAAACAGAACCTGAGATAATAAATAGGCATTGGATATTACATGGAAGGACTGCTTTTAATAGTTCAGAAATTGACTCATTAAGAATTTTCAATGCCATTGAGACAGTCTCGGGTATAATGAAATTTCATAATAGAGAAAAGAATAAAAATAAACAAGATAAATAGGATAGGTGTACCAGTTCAAGGTTTAAATCCTTTATTAAGGGCTTGGTAAGTGATGAAGGATATGATGGCTAAAAAGTAATTAATTTATAATAAAATTACAAGATAAAATAATTGTCTCTTTTTATTACTAAAGAGGAGACTTAAAATGTATCAAATTAGGATCTATATATTAAGGGACGGTACGAAAAGAAAAATAAAAATTGAATAGGGAATGACCCTTGAAGATGAGTTGAAAAAGACAGGGACTACAGAATCAGATATATTTCAAATGTAATTAGTAATCCAAGATAATAAAATGTAATTCTAGTTGTGCAATTTTGCTAAAAAGGCAGCCGGAAATTATTTTGCTGCCTTTTATACTTAAGGTAAAACTATATCTGCTATTCTTCATTTTATTTTTGAACGTCTTTTTCTAGTTTTTTTGTTTGCATATTTCTCTTTAAGCATTTCAAGTACCCAAAGTGCGTTTCTTAATTTTCCAATCATAACTGTGTCAATGAGGACTACATCTTTTACATCTTCTTTGGTAAAAGTATTCATATTGAGTGTACGTTGAAATGTGCTTGTGGTATCTGGATATGCACCTTCGCCGGCCACTCTTTCGTACATTTCTTTACCTATTTTTCTTTTGTCGGAAGTTGTAATAAGATCACTTTGAGGTATATGTTTGAAATAATCATTGTATTTTGCATTAATAAATTCGACCAGATACCTGTATCTGCTATTTTTGGTCTTAAGAGGTTTTGAATACACTAATCTAGCACGCACATTATGAATTACTTGATCTTCGACCATGCGGGCATCAATTATGAAACTTAACTTAGTCCCAATTAAATCTAAAAATTTAAACTCCATCACTGCTTCATCGGGATTAATAATTAGACTTTTTAATTCATTTAATGTAGGAATTAAAAAATCTCTTTCTAGTTTAGATCGTCCCATATCAAACATCATATCAAAAACTGTATCTTCATTGATAGAATCAGGTTGTTCTTCAAATAATTCCATTAAAAATTCTTGTCGTGCTTCGTCACCTAACTTACAAGTATATAAAGCAGTAAAGTATTCTTGAAATGATCTATGTTGATATCTGTAATTAATACCATCTTGAATAAGTATACATACAGCTTCTGTTAAATCTATTTTAAAGTCATCAGAATTAAACTCTACGCCTATACCTATCTCTTCCTTTGCTTCTTCTTTTGCCTCACTTATATACTCCATTAACTGATTCCTTGTAAAAGTATTTTTAGAGTCCAGGTAACTATATGCTGAGAATATGCTAAGTATATTTTCAAAATCATCAGATGCTAATCCTTTTTTTTCTAAGCGTTTTTCCCTTGTAAATGACCCTTTACTTGCATCATGTTGTGCATAAAGTGTGTTAAAAGCTTTCTCATAAAAAAGATGTAGTTTAGCCGGGATTTCTGCATATTCTTCATATGTTAACAACATAAGTGTTAATAATAAAGGGTTGCAACAAAATGACGAATGAGTATCAAATAGGTCGCCCTCTCTCAGTTGAAAAAGAAATTTGTTCTTAATATCTTCATGATAATTTAAGTTTGTTATTAGCTGTATTGCCTTTTCCTTATCCAGTGGAATGACATTAAAGTCATAAAAATTATCCCACCCTCTTTCTAACATTTCATTATGTCTAGATGATACGAGATAATAATTATCTCCATATTTATTAGTTATTCGTTCAATCTCTTTATGAACAAAACTTTTTTTATCTGAATTTAATTCATCAAAAGCATCAAAAAATATAATGTAGTTTCCACTATATAAGGACTTAATAAACAATTCCTTCTCTAATGAAAAATTTAAATTGACAAGGGACTCGTATATAAAATCTTCCAAATTGTATTCTTTATCATTAATATTTTTATCATTAATATACTTTAGTTCTAAAAATATAGGTATTAAATCAGTAGTTCTAATTGTGTTAAGAAATAAGTGTTTAAAAAGCGTAGATTTTCCAATTCCACCTGTTCCAAAAATTGTTATCTTTTTGCTATATTCAAGAAGTTGGTCCACTTTTTCAGTGCTAATTATGTCTTCCCCGCATTTTACATCTATATCAACATAGAAGTCATATATATACACTGGTTTATGCTTGTCTATAATAGACTTGGTTTTACTAAACTTGTTCACTGCGCTCTTTAGATACTTTTCAAATGCTATCCTCGTATGAATTATTAATTCTTGATATTTTTCTTCTCCTTTTTTATACACCCCTTTAAATATTTTTTCTACATTTCTTTGAATAAGATCAGTGATAATTTTTGAATAATCAATTTGCACTTTTATTACCCCTATCTAAGTCACTTTTTCGGTTTTAATTTTTCAACTATTATTTTATAACTTTTATAAAGATTTCAGGAGATTTTTTGGGAATATTTATAAGATCAAAGGATAATTAAAAATAATGCACTTGGGGAACAAAGATATAAAAATAGATTATTCTATAAAGTGTTTTTAAACTTTTGTGAACTACAAAAAAAGTTAAACATAATAATTTTTTATATATCCATAAACCTACAATTTTACCAAATATATTTTAGTCAATTGCTCTATTACACCTAGAAAAGTAGTAAAATATATCTATACAAGAAAGGGGTTGGAAATAAGATGGCAAATCCTTTAGGTTTTCTTAAAGATGCTACTCAAGTTCTAGAAATGGCTTATAAAGATTTAGCTCAACCAGGAATACAGCAAGTTGGACTAGCCCTAGGCAATACTCTTAGTTTGGCTAATGCAGTCACATTACCTTTAAAAGGGTGGAGTGAGCAAAAACGAATGACTTTTGAGAATAATATGGAGTGTGTAAGAAAAAAGTTAGAACACACAGATGAGTCTAAAATAATAAGTGTCCCGCCAGAGATAGGTGTTCCTATTATTGATAAATTTACTTATGTAAGTACTGAAGAAATTAGTAATCTCTTTGCTAATTTATTAGCTAAGGCATCTGTTACCGATACTGCTTCATTAGGACATCCAGGTTTCTTAAAGATAATAGATAGTCTCTCTATTGATGAAGCTAAAATTATTCAAAAGTTAGCAACAAACTGGCCACATGGTCGATATATACCTTTTATTAATTACAGAGCTTTTTTTACATCTCCTGAAGGAGAAAGTTATAGATATATAGATGCCCCTTTAACAGGTATTGAAAAAGGGCTTAACCTTCTGTTTGATGAAAATATGGGGTTGTATTTCCAAAATCTTGCTAGTCTTGGCATCTTAGAATTTCAGGCAGAAGGTGTTTTAAGTCCGACACGTATCTATGATGAGTTAGCTGAACTATATCAACCTTCTAAAGAAGACATGCACACCCAGTTAATAGTTAGTGAAAAATTTGAGAGAATTGGAATGGATAGAGGTCATTTTACACTAACTGATTACGGGGTAAAATTCATCGAAGCTTGCTTTTAGACTTTTGACGTTTACCTTAGTCTACTTTCACCCCCCATATGCTAGCATATAGGGGGAATTAACCGCCAACGGAGGGATAAAATGCCTAAAGATCGAAATGAAGAAGCCTTACAGTTATCAGAGGAAATATTAAAAAACTTCGAGCTGAGTGAAATACCTACACAACATATTCTTCTTAAATGTTTAAGATTAGCTCGAATAAGTAACGATTTTGAAGCCCTAGAATGGCTAAATCAAGAAGCAAATGGATTTGACTTCGATGCAAAGGGATTTATGACACAAACGGCTTGGGCAGCATCTGCAAAATCAGGAAGAAGATATTTTACTGATGATCCTAAGAGTAAGGCAGCGAAGCCAAAGAAGGTCGAAATGGCCTTTACACAAAGTATAGCTGTGATGGAGGCGGCAGTAGATGGGGCAAAGGCAAGAATGGCAGTTGCATATGATAGAGACGTTTCTATTTCTTCCCATTCCACATATCTTCCCACAGTACCGCCTGGAAACCAAAGGGAAAGAAGAGATTTGCTAGAGTTAATTAGATCGAACACCGAAAAGATTGAAAAGGTAAAATCAAAGCTATATCAGTATGTATTTAACCTAAATTACGAATTGAAATTTGGTGAAATTACAGAAGACATATTTACACGTAAAAGAAAATCGGTAGATACTAACCTTAAGGACATATGCCCTGAAGCAATCCAAAAGTTCATTTCTGTCTACGAAAATTTAAAATCAAACAATGACGAAGACTGGGCTAATGCTGTCCATACCTGCAGAAGAATTATAAAAGAAGTTGCTGATTCCCTTTATCCCTCTTCTGATATTCCTGTTGGAGTTCCAGGACGAAACCCTATTAAAATTGGTGAAGACCAATATATAAATAGGTTAATTCAGTATATTAATAGCAAATCAACTAGTGATAAGTTTTCTTCTATTGTGGGTTCTCATTTAAAGTTTATAGGTGAAAGGTTAGACGGTGTTCATGAAGCTGCCAATAAGGGTACTCATGCAGAAGTAACGTTAGATGAAGCTGAACGATACATTATCTATACATATCTTGTAATCGGAGATATTTTAGCGCTATAAATCTATGTTATGGCACTAAAAAATTTAAAGGGGAATAAAATATGCAACTTAATAACAAATTTAAAATTGTTTGGTGGGCTGTTTTATTAATAGTCTTATTAAGCCTAATATATAAAAGGTTTGATTACATTACTACAGATCAAATAAAACCATTTGATTATATTATTTTCACGGTATTTATTGTACTAGCTATACTGCCCTTCTTCTCTGAAATGAGTATGTTTGGCTTTAAGGTAAAAAAAGAGATACAAGAGGTTAAAGATAGTGTTAACACCGGGATGCAAGATATAAGAAACCTACTTGCCACTATTAGCAATAACAATACTATTTATTTGTCTACTCAACCTACTTTAAATGACAAACAATTAGAGGATTTACAGGAAGGATTGAACTTAAAGAATGAGAAGACATCTATACCCCCTGAGAAACTTGAGGATGTATATTTAAAAGATAAGGATCACCTTAAATCTTTATTTGCGATTCGTTATTCTCTTGAAAATGAGATAAGGCGGATGGTTTCAAAATACCTTCCTAATATTGATATGGATAAAACATTTGCACCCGCAAAACTTGTACGTACATTAGAGGAAAATGGAATTATCGGTTCTGCTATGACCAAAGCTATTAAGGAAGTATATGCAATAACTTCAAGAGGGATACATGGTGGAGACTTAGATGAAACTCAAATTAAATTTGCCTTACATGTAGGCCCTTTGCTAATAACTGAGCTAAAGGAATTTAAATAACACACAAAAAAACTAGCTATTAAAAGCTAGTTTTTTATTTACTCTTAGTATATATATTTATTTTTTTATAATTACTTGTGCGCAAAAATTATGCTAGTTTTTATCCGCACCACTTCCAGTTACACTGTTACAAGCAATATGGTGTAAAAATGGTGCCACTTATTTTTTCTTTATTTTCCTATTTCACTTTATCAATGAGTTCTTTTTGATTGTAGGCAGATTTCATCCCTTGATGAACCTGCTTCTTTTTAATCATATGCATCTCTTCTATGCTACTCGATAGTCTTATTTCATAGGGATAAATTACAAATAAAGTTCTGAGAATATAGTACAATAAATTGACAGATAAAATATAGGGGGATTGAAAAGATGTTAATGTTTTTTGGCATTATTGGATTTTTATTGTTTATCATGTTCCTTGTTAAAGGATTTATTTCGGTATTCAGAAAGAAGAATTTCAAGAAAGATTTCATGATTGCTCTTGCTTCATTTGTTCTATTCGCTGTAATGGCAACTATCGATGGTTCGAATGACCCGAAACAGGTCACGAAAGAGAAAGAACAGGTTGCAACCGAAGATGTAAAAGATGATTCAAAAGCCGAAAAGAAAGAATCTCCAAAAGAAGAAGAGAAGCAAGCTGATAAAGAGAAAGAACAGCAAGCTATAAAAGAAGATGATTCAAAAGAAGTAACAACTAATGAAACAAAAGAAGAGTCAAAGGATACAGTTAAAAAAGTTGTGAAGTTAGATGAAAAAGAATCTCCTGCATCTTCTCATGGCGAACAAGCTACAGTAACACGAGTCGTTGATGGAGATACGATACATGTCTCTTTAAATGGAAAAGATGAAACTGTGAGAATGTTATTATTAGACACACCCGAGACCGTGGCGCCGAATAAACCTGTTGAGCCATTCGGAAAAGATGCTTCAAATTTTGCTAAACAAACATTATCAGGTAAAACAGTTGGCATTCAGGTTGGATCAGAAGAAAGAGATAAGTATGGCCGCCTGTTAGCTTATGTATGGGTAGGCGATAAAACGTACCAGGAAATGGTACTGGAAAAAGGATTAGGGAGAACAGCTTATCTGTATAATGATACATCGATGTTAGATCAATTCCATAAAGCACAAGATGTTGCAAAGGATCAAGGAATTGGCGTGTGGTCAATCCCTGGCTATGCTCATGTTGACCATAATCATGGATATCATTATCAGGAAGAGAAGAAAGAAGAGCCAGTACAAACTCCTGTTCAGAAGCCAATACCAAAACCGGACCCTGTACCTCAACCTAAATCAGAAACGGAACCAACGCCATCTACAGAGTTTTTCCAAAACTGTACGGATATGAGAACCGTTTATCCAAATGGTGTTCCTTCAAGTCACCCTGCTTATCAGGCGAAAATGGATAGAGATAAGGATAATTTCGCTTGCGAAAGATAATAATGGAAGGCAGTCAATATGACTGTCTTTTTTTGTTTACGGTATACCATAATCCTTGATGGAAATATGGAAGGCTTCTGGTGCAAAGGTGGGAATCTAATGAAAGAAGTCTGAAACCAGTCCTCCTGTATGTGCTTCTATCCCTATTATTCCATTAAAAACGTTCGTAAAAGTGTGTGATTTTCACAAGACGTTCGTAATTTGTTTTCTAACTTAAATGAACGATAAAACTGATAGATTTCTTATATAAATAAAAAGTCCGTAAAGGTATACTTTTACGGACGGTGTATTTGATTCTGTTTCAAAACGTTAAAGTCAAGGTTTTTCTTTAAATTATTTTAATCTTGTTTAATCAATAGCTCTTTTAACGTTAAAAAAGCAGCGCTCCACAATATAACATGGAATGCTGCTTTCATTTGTTATTGCCATAATTCTAGTGAAACAAAACTGAACTCCTTAAAAATAAACAGGAGGTTCAGCATATTTCTATATGTCCTTTCCAATCATCTCTTTCAGCTGTTGGAAAGCTTCTTCATTTCTTTTATAATATGTCCATCTCCCGTGACGTTTTGCTGTCACAAGTCCAGCACGATGTAGAATGGAAAGATGCTGAGAAGCCGTGGATTGTGTCACATCTAGTTTCTTATGGAACTGCGTTACACACACCCCTGATTTTTGAAAGTCACTCACTTCTGCGGGTTGCGGCGTAAAATGTTTCTCAGGTTCTTTTAACCAATCTAATATTTGCAGTCTGGTTTCACTACCTAATGCTTTAAAAATTTCAACTGGTTTCATACTGTTCATTATATCGTCCTTTCACGAAATGTCAAACAGCCTTCACGAGATAACTCTACTCTATTGTGTGATAGTGTTTTAGGAGGCTCTAATTTATAAATGGAAAAGGCATGGATTCAACATAAACTCTCTATATTTCTTCTATATCTTAATAAGGATCATTAGCATATAGTACAAATAGACAGAGGATTTCTATTTAGATTTTGGTAAACCCCTTTATAGGTTAAGTCGATTACATGGTTAACGAAGGAAAAAAGGGAACGACTTCTTCACCTAACTCTTGAATAACTTCGGAAGCTGGTCTTCTCGAATTTTTTAGAACGATAATAATATGGTTAACGCCAGTAAGTTTTAAATGATGGATATATTCAATAAGTCTATTACGTCCAATACGAAATCCTAAATGTATAGGAGTAGGTTCTTGGTCAGGATCTTCCGTTAAATCAACGTACAAAGATTGCACGAATGGTTTAAATTCATTCGTTGAAGAACGCCATGTCTGTATCCGATTTAATTGTTGATTTACGCTTCTAGGGTAATAAATCCATCCATCACCATGTTCTGCAATCCATTCAACTGACTGAGAAGAGTGTCCAGTTATTAGTAAGGGAATATTATTAAATGTAGGTTTAGGAAGCAAATCTCCTTCAGCCATATGGACCCTTAGTGAATCAATACGAGGAAACTGTTCTCCCCAGACTTTTCTCATAACCATAACAGACTCTTGGAAACGTTCTGCTTTCTCAAGGGGATCTATTTTAAAAGCTGGAAACTCAATGGGTCTATCTCCTGTCGCTATTCCAAGCACAAGGCGTTCTCCTGATAACTTATCAACAGAAGCTGCTGCCTTTGCAACGTGTAAAGGATGACGTAATGTCAGTAATATACTTGATGTACCTAACGATATCTTCTCCGTATGAGCTGCTAAATAACCTAGAAAAACAAATGGATCATGCATTTGTCCTACATCCCCAAACCAACGATCATGCAAAGGAACGTCTCGGACAAATAAAGAGGCAAATTTAAAATTTTCAGCCTTTTTAGCTAAATTCATCTGTTCAGCTATATCCATTTGTGGGGTATCACCTTGATAAGATTCTAATGGAAATAAAAGACCAAGTGTTAATTCATTTTCCTTAAACATTTGATTATAACCACGGTGTTGTTTGAATTGGTTATTCATCGACAATTGTATCAACTCCAATATATAAAAGAATGAAAGTAGAACCATAGGATGTGCTTCCGATCAATAAATCCCATGGTTCCATTTGAATAAATGTTATGAAGTTATTTTACTTTTGTACTTTAGATACCTCATCATCTGCTAAATCAACCTCTACAATAAAGAGATCTTTGTCAGAAGTGCGAGATGGGAATCTTTCCGTGATTCCTTGTTCATGAATTGGAATAACACGTTTTGAATCTCTTCCTACCAACTTCAACATTTTATCTAAGGAGAATATCATTTCTGTTTGACTTCCTGTAGCCAATCCAACAGGAAGAAGAACACCATCTTGGTTTTTCCCTTCAATATTTTCAAATTGGTAAGCATTATCTCCAGCTAGAACCCAACTATCTTCCTCGGAACCACCTTGTTTTACTCGAACGAACTGAGAACCGTAAGTGTGAGTATCAAAAGCAGCAAATATATCGATTCCTGGTAGGAATTCTTCGACGTCCCCATCTAAAAGTTTCATGCGTCCTTCTTTTGCAAGTTGTACTCCTCGTAGAAGATCCGAAGGATCGACCCCTGACATCAAGAACTGGAATTGATGTGGTAATGACATTGCCCAGATAAATTTAGACAACTCTTTTTCTTGCATATAAAAAGTTGCATTTGGGAAATCTTCTACGTTACCAAAGTGGTCGAAGTGAGCGTGAGTGATAATAACTGTATCAATATCTTCAGGTGTCAAGCCAACTTCTTTTAAAACTACTGAAGGGCTTTGCCAATCAACTACGTTAAATCTCTCTCCAAGAACCTTTCCATACTCTTTATGGTTATATCCGACATCAACCATAATATTATGGCCATTTCCTTTTATAACTACATAACTGTAAGGTAGTCTTATATATCCTTCGTTGTGTGCTCCATAAACTACACCACTTTTATGATAGTCAACTACGCGAGAATACTCTAATACCCAGATAGAATAATTTTTCATGTTTAATTTAAACTCCTTTAAATGTTATTGTTGATTAATGTGCACCACAGAAACAACTTGTTTCTAGAGAGATCATCCCTAATCCCATTGAGAAAGTAGATGATTTTTTCAAATATGAATTCGCTAAGTCTAACGTACGCTGAATGTCTTCTAATTGTTTGTCATTCATAAAATAAATGTCTTCGCCTAAAGAATGCTTAGCAAACATTTTATTAAGGGCTTGAACGCTATACATCAAATGATCAAAGTGTATTTTTAGTCCATGAGGAACGACTAAATCTTTAATTCGATCAGTAGTTTGGACTAATGACTCTTTGGCTGATGATAAGGTCATACTTACATCCTGTTTAACACCTAGTTGCATAAGAAGTAAGCTTCCACTTACTGCTTGAATCACACGTTTAATATCATCAAAATCCTGTTGAAGAGAAGCAAAATAGATTGCTGACTTCTCTTTATCGACCAGTTGAATCATTTTATGGTTAATATCTAAAGATTGGCCTGAAACCATCTTTTGATAGAGAGTTTCAACTTCATTTTCCAATTTCACGTTGTCACCTCCTTTCAAAGGGATCATTTTCAATTAAAATTTGATTTACTGCACATACTACCTGTGAGTTATGTTTCTTTTATGTTTGCAGTAACATTTGTAGATGGTTTTGTACGAAAACTTCCTGAAATATATAATCCTAATAGCACAACGACTGTCCCAATCACTGCATAAAGCGTAATTGGTTCTCCTAAAAAGATTGCAGCCAAAATATAGCCAGCGACAGGGTTAAGAAGTAACCAATTGTTTGCTTTGAGCGCATCTTTTTTTAGTAAATAAAACCAAAGGTTTACATTGAAAACTGAAAGAGCAAAGACAGACCAAAGTAAGTAGCCTATAAAATGAAAATCGATAGTGATAGGCTCTCCAGAATCTAAAATGAGCGTTGGGATAAGTAAGATTACTCCCCCAATCATCACTTGCCAGGTGTTAACTACTATAGTAGGCAGCTGTAGATCTACTTTTTTGTAAATAAGACTTCCTACAGCCATCGCAATCATTGCAAAAATAATTAATAAGATACCACCTATCGACGAATGACTTCCTGCCAAGGATGGATAAGTAGCTACGATTAGACCGATAAATGATACAACCATTCCTCCCCATTCTCTAAGACGAATAGATTGCCCCATGAATACTAGAGCAAGTAATGCAAAGAGAAATGGATTTATAGGTATGAAAAGATTAAATATTCCTGATGATACCGTTCTAAGAGCCACTAACCCGAATCCTAGAAATATGGAGGTGTTTAATAAACCTAACCAAAATAAAACCTTAAATTCTTTTCTATTGGGCATTCGATATTTGCCTTTTTGGAACCCGTAAAGGTAAAGAAGCAATAAGAGCCCCGCAATGATAAAACGAATAGTTGATAGTGTTAATGGCGGAGCTGAATGAATACCAAATTTCATTACAACAGCTCCTGATGCATATAAAACTGTAAATAATATTCCTACAAGTAAATCTTTGATGTTCACTAAATCACTCTCTTTCTCTGTGTAACTTATTTAATTTGAAATAAGGTATAATATATCGTTATATAGTTAATTAACGATATATAGGTGTAAAAAAATATGAATATCGTTATTTCGCTAAAAAGCGATATATAGATTCAAAAAAATAAAAAGATCGTAAAATCGTTAATTAACGATATATTATACCGAACAATGCACAATGTCAATACATTTTTTAAAACTATTCTTAATAAGAAAACCATATTTACTTCTGTCTATAAGTGCATCTTCCCTCCAATGAAACAAAATGTAGATATGCTATCGTTAAAAGTAACGCATCACATTTACACATCGTTATTTCGTCGATTAACGATATGATACCCTGAACTATATCTAATGTCAATACATTTTTATTAAAGATTGTAATGACAGTAGCTAAATCATTAGAGTTACATTTCATTATATTGTTGAATAACGAATGTACAGTTTTTTATCTACTTCTCTTTCAATTTATTTGATACTATTTTGCAGAGGTTATGGCATATGTATAAAAGGTGTGCTTTTTATACATTCTCGTTTCTTTCAACTATTCAAAAAATGTGGTCATATCAACGATGTATAAAAAGTTGCATATTCCGGAAAAAGAATCCTTGGTGGAACCCTACTGCCTCAAGGGTTCTTTTGCTTGCTTGATTCCGGAAAGAGACATTATGTTAACTAACCTTGTATATCATATACAGCCTGAAAATAGAAAAAAGCTACCTGTTGTGATCTGTTCTTATAAAGAACAGATCACGTTGACTTTAGTACTTTGCTCAAGTTGCTAATTGTTATACGTTTGTAATTAGAGAAAAGATGTAATTTAATTCCTACGGGTTATTTGAATTAAATAGTCAGTAAGAAAGAAAATAGCAAAGAGAATAGCATAAACACCGAACATTGCAAGAAAGGCTTTATGAATTTTACCATTCATTTATATAAATCCACCTTTATATTAGAGTAAATATTTTAGCTTTTGTTAATTAGAATGCTCAGATAAAGGGAAATTATGTATAACAAATAGCAGCTTGAATTAAGCTGCTATTTGTTTATGGTTGCCGATAAAATTCATTATGGTGCGACAAGAAGTCGCTTTTATATAGTGTGGCTTACGCCACTGGTTTAGACGCAAAAACTATCCCCGTCCAAAACTGCGGGTCTGGTAACGGACTCGTGGGTTGCATGCGGAAATGCGGAAACAGAGAGTTAGTGCACGACTCGGAACACTGCTAGGGGAAGATGAGTATGGTGAACATTAGTGAAGGTTTGTAAGCTTCGTAAATTTTAGCTCAGGATAGTGCACAGATTTGCCTGGGTATTGGTAAGAGGAAAAGTAGATTCATAATGCTGCTGTGACGCGTCCCGTATCTTGCCCGGAGTAAAGAACCCACCTAACCTCGTCGTATCTATAAGATGCGGAACTTGGTAAGCCCTTTGTCATCTGTATAAACAGTAGGGAGATCGTAAGATCAAACGATGTGACAGAGGGTAAAGGATACGAGAGAAAGCGAATGCCATTGTCTCGAAAGGGAACAGGAAAGCAGGAAAATGTATAACTGGATGGATACTATCGTCCTTACGGACAAACCCATGATAGGCCCGAAAGGGAGCTGACTTCTCGTTGGTCTCTCGTAGGCACATAAGGTTGTGGCTATCTTCTGACGAAAGAAACGTACTGTTATGTATACCTCCATTTGGAGCGTCGGCGTACGTTTTACTTACCGATATGGTGTGTGATGAGGATACGACAGCAAATGGACCTGCAATGGGAGGCTTGAGCCGATGTGTCTTGAAAGGGACTCGCACGGTTCTTAGGGAAGGAAGGGGCAGTGATGCCCCTAACTTACCCGACTTAACTAAAATTAATCCTAGAAAGACAACTTTATTAGAAATGAGGATAGTTTGGTTGTTCTTAGATGTTAGAAGCTAAAATGTTCAATCTATAATATTAACTATATAGATTTTTTCTTCATTAACAAATATAGTTACCATGCATTAGTAAAACCACCTATAGCTATTACAATCACTATTAGACCTATGGCCATGTAAAGAAAGGGTCCCCTTTCTTTACACTCTAAATAGGTAGTGTAACTATTAAAAACGAGCGATGACCCTAACAAAACAAGGCCAAATGACTTCAAATAAAGTGAATGCTGAAAGTAAGAAACGATAGCTAGAATGGCTCCCACTACAGCCAAAAGCACATAAAATACCTTCAATACTTTAAGATATGTCATGTATTTCCCCCTTTTGCATCAACCGTATACTATCCTCTGTTACCCAGCATATGTTTGTTCGATATGAATTTAGGTCTAATTTCTAGTTCTAGGTGTGGCTATTAATATTTAATTTCACTATCTGTAAGGTACATTAGGCAAAAATGAATTGTGCTTAATAAAAAAAGAAACCTTTGCTTATATAAGCAAAGGTTTTTTAAATTTATTGGAATAGGGGAATACGTTATTAGTCTGGCCAGATTTGTAGATTCATATACATATATCTTTAAAAATAAACGGTGTAATTGCCTCTTTTATTAGAAAATACCTTTATTCAAGTAATGTTATTAGTTGAGTAAATACTAATTTATTTAATATATTATTAATGTTTACTATTTACACTTAGTGACGACAAATATGAACTTGTTCTTCAAAATAAATAGTAGTTAAAAGGTTTTATCATTCAATTAATGATATAGATTCTCCATATGTTCTTCTTTTTGCTATCTATAAAATGACTCCATCTTTCTCCTTGGCTAATATAATCATTAAACGTAGCATTCTTCATTACAATATGACCTCCACATTTATCTGCCAATTGTTTAGCAGACTCTTCATCAATGGGAAATGCTAACGATTCATCATTAGTAAATTCGTAACTGGATACCTCTTTCCTTTTTACGTTCTTATACGAATGGTATACGTAATATAATTTACCTACCTTCATAAAATAGTATGGATACTCTCTGTTAGGCAACTTACTTCCCTCCATTTCTGCATCCTTTAACTGCTTTATAAGTCACTATTACTATCTTACTTGGACTTAAAAAGGTAAAATCCTTCTACGCCAAAGGGTTTCCTTTTTCATGTGTTCCGGAAAGCCGTATTATGTTAACTAAATATGTATATGGTATAAATTAAAAAAGATTCTATTATTACCTTAAAGGTATGGACTAATTTTTCTGTCCTCAAATAGTCAGCCTTTATGTTATGATTGTTGGTAGTATTCTAGAACAGAAATGGAGTGGTCATAATGGTAAGGAGAAGATAGGTAGCCTCCTGTAATAGACGTTTAAGTGATCTTAGGAGGCTATTTTACTATATAGGAGTTGTTATCAGTAATGAAACAAAATAAATATGATGTTGAAAAATTCTTTTCTGCCTACGAGCAGATGCCACGTTCTATTAAAGGGCTTGAAGGCGCTGGTGAATGGCATGTATTAAAAGCATTAATGCCAGATATGAAAGACAAAAAAGTACTGGATCTAGGTTGTGGGTTCGGCTGGCATTGCCAGTTTGCACATGAACAAGGAGCACGTTCAGTAATCGGTGTTGACATATCTGAAAAGATGCTTGAAAAAGCTCGTGAAAAAACAAAGGACCCTTCTATTTCATATATCCAAATGCCGATTGAAGATATTGATTTTAAGAAATCAGAATTTGATGTGGTCATTAGTTCGTTAGCTTTTCACTACATCAAGTCATTTGAGGAAGTTGCTAAAAAGGTAGGCAGCTTTTTAAAGCCAGGTGGTACATTTCTTTTCTCAGTAGAGCATCCAATTTTCACTTCTCGGAATGAACAAGACTGGTACTATGATCATGATGGACACCCTGTGCATTGGCCTATCGATCATTATCAGGAGGAAGGGATTCGTCATACGTCCTTTTTAACCGAGGATGTAATAAAATATCATCGTACGATTTCTACTTATATGAATGATCTGATTCGTACAGGTTTTACAATCAAAGCAGTGAAGGAACCAATGCCTTCTGATGAAATGTTAGAAAGTATACCTGAAATGGTACATGAAACTAGAAGACCGATGTTTTTAATAATCTTAGCAGAAAAGAATTAATTTGTTTCATGAAGAAGAATTAGTTAATTAAATAATGAAAGGGTGTCCTAACTTACTAAAGGACACCTTTTTTGTTTCTTAGAACTGTGATTATGTTAACTAATTTTGCACGTGATATACACTTTTTACCTCATTTTTTACTGTGTAATAATTCCCTTAGGATATTAGCCTAGGACCCGTACCATTTCTGCTTGCATACCTCTTTGGCCATTCACTACTACAAAAGTAACCTTTTGCCCTTCTTTTAAGCTTTTAATAACAACCCCTTCAGCCCCTTTAGTCCGTTCAATAGCTGTAAAATGGACAAAAAGATCAGGTCCATTTTCTGGTGTAATAAAGCCAAATCCTTTCTCATGATTGAACCACTTAACTGTTCCAACTTGTCTTTCTGCCATATAAATCTTCCTCCTAAAGTATCAGTATTTTTTTGTTTCGATAATGGTGATTATGTTAACTGAATTTGTATATTATATACATGCTTTATTGGTGAATATTCTTATTACCTTTTCCTTTTAAAGCTTCCACTACAGATATGATTATTAGGGAGATAAGTGATGAGATGAAAGCAGTAAAACTAATTGCTCCTACTCCCATACCAGTCCATCCTCCGATAAAGAAACTTACTATAAAAACAATAACACTCAGTATTCCTACCATTAGAGGTACTACATATTTTAGGGTAGAGTTCTTTCTGCCAATTATATATGACAGTATGATTAAGATAGCGATCATGATTATAGAAATTTTGTGCAAATTATCCATTATTAACCTACTTTTAGTTTACGATATACATATTATCATAATCTTCTAAGGCTTATCGAATGAATATCTGGTTTATTTCCGATAATACCTGTTACGTTAACTAGCTATACGTTGTCCACCTTGCCCATTTAATTATGTTCCAGTGAGGAAGGGTTTCTCCAATTTTTAAGGAATTACTTATCAGTAGCAATAAACTTAAAGAGGTATCTAGAGTAGTGAAATAAACGGAAAATTGAATTAATTATTGTTACATGCAGATATTTATTCTGAAAGGGGCTGGGACTATGAGTGTTTCTATCTTAACTAATTTAATGAGAAAAAGAGTATCTAAAAAGGACAAAGGGGAGTTCAACCAATGGACAGAAATAAATTCTCATCAATTGCCCACCGTAACCATTTATTTAGTAACCCGATAAGTGATACTAAAATTAATAGAATTATAGATTTTCTTCAGTTAGAACCTCCTGCAAAAGTGTTAGATATCGGGGCTGGGAAGTGTGAACTGTTAATACGTTTAGTTGAAAAATATGATATTGAAGCAACAGCTCTAGAGTTATATGAAGGTTCTATTTTAGAGGCAAAGCAACAGGCCCAAAAAAGAATTCCTAAAGAAAAAATTACGTACATTGTAAAAGATGCCAAACAAGTGGTAAGTGAATACGTCAATCATTTTGATGTAGGAATTTGTGTTGGTTCTACTCATGCTTTGGGTAGTCTGGAATTAACGTTACAATCTCTTAAAAGAAATGTTAAAAAGGGCAGCTTTATTCTAGTAGGAGAAGGCTACTGGAAGAAGAAACCTAGTCAGGCATATTTAGAAGCACTTGGTGGAGCAGATGAGTCAGAATTAAAAGAACACCATGAGAATGTTTTTATGGGAGAAAGTATGGGGCTTGTGCCGATTTGGTCAGTTGTTGCAAGTGACGATGATTGGGATGAGTATGAAGGACTATACGCTATGTCTATGGAAAAATATTGTTATGAAAACCCGAACGACCCTGATTGTGACAGTATGTTAAATAAAATTAGGTCATGGAAACGTACTTACCTTACATGGGGTAGAGATACTTTAGGATTTGGCCTTTATCTTTTTCAAAATCAATAAATTTCAACAGAACCTGAGATACCTTCCATTATGGAACAAGGAATTTCAGGTTTTATATCTTCTATAATCCACATTATGTTAACTAAAGACTTATACAATATACAGCTTAAAAATAGAAAAAAGCTACTGGCTCATCAGGGACCAGTAGCTTTTTTCGTGACGTAATTAGAAGTTAATCGTGATGATTTTATACATCTTGAGTAGTTTGCTCTAAATATATTTTTAAATTCATTTTTTTGAGGAACGTGGAATACATTCTCTGACTTTTCAAGTTCGATATGAGGATACTAAGCCATTGCTACTGAGGAAGCTAATAATATTAATGTAACTTCTCCTCCTCCCCTCCAACCACTCCTATCCTTTTTTTATATCGATGAAAAATTGCCCGTTTAGAAAACTGCAATATAAAATATGCTTTACATCTTCATATCCTCGTTCTTTTAAGCTCTGAAGGAGCCATAGCTTGTTCTTATTCAGCAACTCTAAATGTTTTTCTTGAATTACACCATCGATAATAAGAGGAAGTAAAAAAACAGACGTCGAACCCTTTTTTTCTGACTTTTCAAGTACAGATAAGGTACCAGAAGGCTCTAGTATTGCATAATCAACGTCCTGAATGTCTCCTATACCTTTATCTCGAAGCTGTAATAGTAAGTCATCTAAATTATAACGATGTTTTTGCATTTGCTTGTTATCGATTTCCCCTTTTTTTATAATGAAAGCCGGCTCCCCATCCAGTATTTTACGTAATTTTTGGCTCTTTAATTGGATATAAGCCAGAATTATTTCTATAAGCATTAGGATAAATATCGGTACAAGTTGATATAATAAAGGTTTTTCTGAATCTTCAATTGCTACAACAGCAAGTTCACTTATCATAAGAACCACAACAAGATCAATCACATTTAACTGACTTATCCCTCGCTGTCCCATAAACCGAAAAACAACGGTAATGATTCCGTACAATACTACGGTACGCCAACTTATCTCAAAAAGGTCCACGTCACTCTATCCCTTCATCATGATTTTTTCTCAATTCAGCTCTATAGTTATGGATGTCAATAGATGAGGAGATGCTTTAGCTGCCGAGGGTATTAATGAGGAAATGAATTTTGAATGCCCTCTAACTTCTATCTTTAAAATTCTCGTCAGTAATCTGTAAACCAAGTGTATCAGTATAAAATAGGAGAATTTATTCAAGTGAAAACAGTATTAACCTAATCTTATTTTATTAACCGTCAAATGGTACCTACAGTACAATCCTGGTTTTTATGATTTAGTTGAAACAATGGAAGATAGCGAACTTTCTATTGCTGATACAACCACATCATATGTGGGCTTCCTCAGTATGGTCCTGAATTAGATGAGCAAGCACAGCATCATCTTAAGCCAACTAATGATTTTTGGGGAGTAGATAAAACATACATCGAAATAAAAGGTCAATAGAAATATAAGGCTTTTTTAATACCGAGAAACAACATTATGTCGACCGGTTTTGCATATCATATACATCGTTCTTATCAGCCAAATTTATAAATATTTTAGCTAATTCCACCGGTTTTTCCCAATGCGCATTATGTCCGGCGGAAATTTCAATGTATTCCCATTTTTCTTGTTTAGCTCTATCGGCAAATTGATTGATGGGCTCCATAACAGGATGACTACTTTTTTGGGTGCAATTAATAAATGCACAAGGAATTTGTCTCAGTTCTACTTTATTCATTAATTTAATCTTTTGTTCAAATGTTTTAAAAGGATGATCTGTGGTATAAATCGGTCCACTATCAGGTTTTGGAAGTCTGAATCCTTCTCCTTTTGATTGAACAATCTCTTTCGTTTGTTTTACGAATGATTTTGAATATAAATCATTAATTGATTGATTATCTTCAAGTATTAGAGCGTCAAAAAAGATTAGTTTGGAAATCCGATTTAGTAGTTGATCTGCAGCACCGATAATAACCCCACCACCGTAGCTGTGCCCTACTAAGTAGATGTTGTTTAAATCCTCAAAAAGTATGGTGTTTACTACGTCAGTAATATGGGTTTCTAAGTTAATATCAGGTGTTAGAAGATGATTTCGATCGCCTAATCCAGTTAAAGTCAAGGAAAAAACTGCGTGTCCTTGTTTTATTAGTTCTTTTTCAACTTCTCTCCATGCCCAGGCTCCACCAAAAGCTCCATCACAAAGGACGAAGGTAGCCATATATTCACCTCATCTATTGTTTTTTATAACTACCTTATGTATTCATTTTAAAATACTGATAACCTTTTTAGTTTGATAATAATTAGTGCCGATAAGCCATATTATATTAACTGAAAATCAATACTCTATACTGTTAGAAAAACCATGCAAATTCGATGAGTTTGCTATTTTTTTTGTTTTCCTTTATAGTAGTAAGGGTCATTACAACTAAGAGGAGGCTATCATGGAAAAATTAATTGATTCTCTAATGGAAATCGGTTTTTCAAAAAATGAAAGTAAGGCTTATCTATCACTATTAAAGCAATCGCCTCTTACTGGTTATGAGATCAGTAAGCAGAGTGGAGTTCCACGATCTATGATTTATCAATCCATCAATAAGTTGGTTTCACACGGTGCTATAAATGAAGTTCGTTCTGATTCATTAACTTATACACCTGTACCACCGAACGAGTTTATTGGACGTTTGCGACACGAGAAAGAGGAAACATTTGATTATTTGCAAGAGAATCTTGAACAAATTCAACATCCTCCAGAAGTTCATGTCATTCGTCATATTCAAGAAAGGTCAGCTGTGATTGACCGAATGAATGACCTTATTTCAAAAGCAAATCAAGAAGTATGGTTATCTGTATGGGATTCAGAGTTACATGAGATAGAACCCTACGCAAAAAAAGCAACAGAATCAAATGTACAATTATATTCACTTTTGTTTAACTGTCAGCCTACTGATCACCTTGGGCGCGCTTTTTATCATCATCCTTCTACCGCAGACATCGAAGAACAGCGTATGAATCAACGATTAACGATTGTCGTTTGTGACAACAAGGAAGTGATGATTGCAGGTTTTTCAAAAGAGACGGTTCCATCAGCCGTGCATACACAAGATCCTATGTTAGTGTTATTGGCTAAAGAGTATATCCGTCACGACATTATGATGAAAGTAATGAGTGAGCATTCTTCAGAAGAGAAAATGAATCGAATTTGGAAAGGTGATTCAGATCTTTTCTATATTGTGACAAATGAACTTTTAAATAAAAAGAATAACAAGGGAGAGGCCTAATATGTTTATAGAAATATTTTTAATCGGAATCTTATCTGGTCTCTCTCCTGGACCAGATTTTTTTCTTGTGATGAAAAATAGTTTGGGTTTTGGTCGACGTATAGGGATTGCAACAGCATTAGGCGTTGCTACAGCTTTATTTGTTCATGTCACATACACAATTTTAGGTTTTACTTATATTATCGAAAAATTCCCAGGTATATTTATAGCTATTAAAGTAGCTGGATCCCTTTATTTATTATGGTTAGGATTTCATGCTATTCGATCCGTTAAACAAAATAAGGAACAAAAAGAAAATGGATTAAAAGTAAGCACTGATAAAAGTGTTAAAGAAGGTTTCCGTGAAGGCTTTATCTGTAATGTATTAAATCCGAAAGCTGCACTCTTCTTCTTAAGTATTTTTTCTCAGTTTATTTCAGCTGATACGGCTAGCTGGATGCGTTGGATTTATGGAACAGAAATTATTGTAGCAGTTGGACTATGGTTTACATTCCTTTCAACCGTTATTTCTTATCAAAAATTCAGAGACTTTTATGATAAATACAGTCATTGGTTTGATCGCTGTTTAGGTGCAATTTTAATTTATTTTGCCATCTTTATTATGTATTCAACTATTCATTCATAAGGAGGAATTGAACATGAAAAAAGAACTATTTTTAGAAAACAGTTATCAGACAAGTTGCGAGACTTTTATTGAAGAAATTAACGAAAATAAAGTAGTTCTAAATCAAACGGTTTTTTACCCGAGTGGTGGGGGACAACCCTTTGATACAGGGATTTTAAAACAAGGGAATAATGAATTTAAAGTTATAAAAGTAAAAAGAGAGCAAGGTAAAATTATTCACTATCTGGAGGATGCTACAAACCTATCCGTAGGAGAGGTAGCAGCTCAAATCGACTGGGATCGACGTTACAGATTTATGAGATATCATACTCTTCTACATGTAATTGCAGGTCATCTCTATAATAAATTTGGTGCTTTAGCTACTAGTAATGAGATTTATGAAGATAATCGAGCAAGAATTGATATTAAATTTGAAGAAGAGGTTCCGGAAGACTATTTCGCTGTAATGGAGAAAGAAATTCATGACATTATAGAAGAAAATCATTTGATTTCAACTCGTAGCCTTTCAAGAGAAGAGGTTGAAAAAATTCCAGGTTCCATTAAGACTGTTATTAACCTTCTTCCAAAGTCTATTCAGACGATTCGTTTAGTAGATATTAGTGAATTAGACGAACAAGCATGTGGGGGTACTCATATAAAATCAACAAATGAGATTGGAGATTTTTCGTTTACTAAAATTAAGAATAAAGGTAAAAACACAAAGAGAATTGACATGATACTCAACGATTAAAATTTATATTTCATCATAAAAAAGAGTCGTATAATAAACGGCTCTTTTTTACTCCCTAGAAATCACATTATGGTAACTAAAAATATATACTTTTATGGACGGTATATTTAATTCTATTTCAATTCAGGGTGAAAATAGCTTATAAATATTACTTTTAGAGTTTGCAATATAAATCTCATTTGTTATGATTTTATTTATAAATTAACAAATCTTTTTGTGCATTACTTTTAAACTTTTTTATATATTTACATCAAATTTAACGTTTTTCGGAGTGAGGGAATACAAATGAATAAACCATCAACACCTCAAACCCCTGAGTTCAAACAAGTTACGCAAGAGGAGTCACCCCTTTTCTTATCTGTTCGTTCATTTTTATCAACATTAGATACAAATGATGAATCACGCTTACCACAACGTGCTTATCTAGCTATTAGACACGCAATACGCCATCTCAAGCTTGAACCTGGACAAACTGTATTAGAAAGGGAAATGGCTGAAATTCTGGGTATGAGCAGAACTCCTGTACGAGAATCCCTTGTTCGTTTAGAAACGGAAGGTTGGGTACGTTTAATTCCACGCCGAGGGTTTATTGTAGCACCACTTGTGGCAGATGACCTCCAACAAATTTACGAAGTTGTAGAAGCTCTCGATGGTGTTGCAGGATACCTTACTACCCCCAAAGTCACTGATACAGAGTTAAACCACCTTGAGCAACTCGTTCAAGAGCAAGAAAAGGCACTAGAGTTAGATGACTTATTAGCATGGACAGAATTGGATGACCAATTTCATAATTTTATTGTTGATTTGGCGCAGAATCAACGCCTGAGAGGAATTGTAGATAGCCAGTCTGACCAACTCTATCGAGCGCGCTTATATACCATCGGCCTTCGACCAAAACCCACTCATTCAGTGATAGAACATAAAGCCATTTTAGCAGCCATGAGAGCTAACGAACCAGGAGCAGTACGAACACTGTTGCAATCCCATCGCCATAGAGCTCGTAATGAAATTCTAGAGGCAATTCGCTCTATTTCTAAATAGTAAAAAAGAAAGCTGTAGAGATTCTAAGAATCAACTACAGCTTTTTTTGTAGGAAAGACGTGCCTAATGTTAATAAATCAGTTATGGTATGATGTTTATCAACAACTAACCTAATGTTGGGTTAGCAACCATTAGACTTCATTATAATATTTTCTATTTTACATAGTTACAAAGCTTACCAATCTGTTCTACTTCAACAACTACAGTATCTCCTGACTTCATTGGACGACTTCCAGAAGGGGAACCAGTCGCCAAAACATCACCCGGCTCCAATGTCATAACCTGTGAAACCCAACTAATAAGGAAAGGAATTGAAAGTGACATCTGATTAGTATTGCCTTCTTGGACGACTTTTCCGTTTAAAGTTGTAACTATTTTTAAATTAGTGGGATCTACACCTTTTACAACACACGGACCCAATGGGCCAAAGGTATCAAAACCTTTGCCACGTGTAAACTGGGGGTCAGCTTTTGTGAGATCTCTTGCAGTCACATCATTAAATATAGTACAGCCAAAAACGTATTCCAACGCTTCTTCTTCTTTTATATTTTTGCCGCGTTTACCAATAATGAGGGCCACTTCTCCCTCCATTTCCACTTGCTTGGTTAAATCCCTTGGGGGGAGAATGATTTCCCCCTGATTTGGGATTATGGAAGACGCCGGTTTCAAAAATAAAAACGGTTCCTTTAGGTTAGCCTTCCCTCCAGTCTCTTTTGCGTGTTCAGCATATGTCCAGCCAAAATTAACAATTTTCGAGGGTACTACTGGTTCCAAAATCTTCACATCACTATATCTAACTCTTGATCCATCATATTTTAATTCATCGTTTACAATTTCAGTAAAGTTACTAGACAATTGTACAATTTCATCTTCCTCAACAATTCCGTGATATATCTCTCCGTTATGTCGCTGATAGCGAACTATTGTTTGTGTTTTTTGTAGTACCTGCATACTCACACCAACTCCATAACTTATTTGATGAATCTTACCTGCTTACTGATTAACTTGTATTGTTCTTCTTTCTTTTTATTAAACTCTACCTTATTTTCTTCAAAGATGTTATTTCCTTCCGCATCAATAGACACAATAAGAGGACCAAATTCATTTACTTCACAAACCCAAAGGGATTCAGGCATACCAAGGTCTTTCCAATGTACTTCTCTGATTTGTTCAACCTTTGTTGCTGCATAAACAGCATTTCCAGCTGGGAAGACAAGGTGAAGTGCTTTATGAGTTTTGCATCCTTCCTCTGTATTCTTACCCATTCCACCTTTTCCGACAATGAGTTTAACGCCTGTTTCTTCAATAAATTCCTTTTCAAACTTTTCCATTCTCATACTTGTTGTGGGACCGATAGAAACAATCTCATACTCCTCATTTCCCAAATCTCTAACAATCGGTCCAGCATGAAAAATTGCATTCCCCTTAAGATTTACGGGTAAAGGAATTTTTTCTTCTATAAGTCTCCTGTGAGCAACATCTCTACAAGTAACCAGTGTACCTGTTAGGTAAATAATATCTCCAATTTTAATGTCCTTAAGATCCTCATCTTTTATAGGTGTTGTCAATACTTTTTTACTCATAGTGTTACCCCCTCGTGAGTACTAATTTCATAGTTCAAATTACTGTCAAAGGTAATCTTTCCTCGTCTATGGGACCAGCAACCAGTATTAACTGCAACTCCAATCGTAGAAGGATGTCTTGCCGTATTTACAACATTTACACCCATGACAGATTTAGCTCCTTTGAGTCCTTGAGGTCCAAGACCAATAGCATTAATTCCATCTTCAAGAAGTCTTTCCATCTTAGCAGCATTTTCATTTTCATTATGGCTTCCAACAGATCTCATAAGAGCTTTTTTAGAGTTCATAGCTGCTGTTTCTACAGAAGTACCGACTCCGACTCCGACAAGAAGTGGAGGACAGGCGTTAATTCCATAACTAGTCATTCGATCAAGCACAAACTTTACCACACCTTCGTAGCCTTCGCCCGGCATTAGAACCGTTGCCACTCCAGGTAGAGTACAGCCTCCTCCTGCCATATACGTATAGATTTCCACTTTGTCACTGTCTTCTTCGATTTCCCAGAAGATACTTGGTGAACCGTCACCTACGTTCTTTCCTGTATTGTATTCATCAAATGTTTCTACAGAATTGTGTCGCAATGGCGTTTCTTGAGTTGACTTATACACACTATCCTTCAAAATACTATCTAACTGCCCAATTAAGGGGAAGTTCTGTCCGCACTTAACAAAAAACTGGAGAACACCTGTATCCTGACAGGAAGGTCTCTTTAACTCATAAGCTAGCTTCTGGTTTTCAAACATAGTTTTATAGATAGTTCTTGCAAGCTTATTATTTTCATCTTTACTTAGCTCTTTCAGTTTATTTTCTACATCATCAGGAAGCTTATAACTCACAAGAGATACAAATTTCGCCATCAAATCAGTCATCTTTTCTTTTTGCTGTATCTTATCCATAATAACGCTCATAATAACTCTCCTTTTTTATCTTTAATATTTTGTGTAGAAAGAGAAGAAGATTAGTGACTCCCAAAGCTCCAAGGATAGAATCTGCGATTCCCTGGTTCCAGCGATATTGATTGCTTTAGCTTAGGCGAGTGAATCCACAAACAACAAAATCGTGTTTAAGTCTTTCTAATTCTTTAACATCCATCACACGCCCACTTTCTAAGTAATAATTACAACTCCATAATAAGAAATCGCTTTCAAAAATCTCTCCTGATGCTTAAGCAAAATGATCCATCCAGTGCATGTAACCATACTGTTTATCACTTTTTAAATTCCTTCATTATAGATAATGGCTAGATACAAAAAACGTTTTTCATTCATTGATAGAGCTCCTACCACTATCCACATCTCTTTCATGTAAATCAGCTTAATGTAAATATCTTATGAGCTAATTATTAAATAACGTATACATTAAAGTCAATAGTTTTAATATATTTTGATAAAATAAATTTTAATATAAATATAATCAGCATCCTGCTTATACCTTTAACTATCAATATTTTATATAGAGTTTATATAATTTTATAATTACTACTTTTTCAAAAGAAAGTTAAATATTCTAAAAATTATATTGACACTAATGTATACGTTAACATACAATCTAATTTAGAAATACAAAGAGTGATGTTGTTGGATGCGTCTTTAATAAAAGCCTTCACCTATGATTATTCTTAAGCTAGATAACTTGGATATTAAAAAAAGGCCTGTTACACAAAAATTAAAGAAATGGAGGTATAGGTAAAAAACAATTATTTAAACAACATTACCCAAAATGAGACAATTTGTTTTTTCGTATTATTATAAGAGATGAACATTTTGTATACGCTTTCACTTTTAATAAGTTAGTTTCATTAAGTAAATGAAAAAGGTCTTAGAATCTTATTATAAGTTAGCCCTTCTGATAAGGTTCTGGATAAGAGGCTAATATATTCATAGCTTAACAATATAGTAATCCACCTAACTATTTAAAATTACAAATAATTTAATTTCATACTTTTTACGGGAGCTGGTTTGTATGTTAACATTCCTAGCATTATTAATGATTATTGTATTCATTGTACTTCTCTCAAAAAATAAGTTGTCCGTATTCGGGGCATTAACAATTGTTCCATTTGTTTTTGGAGCAATTGCAACCTTTGTAACGGGTGCTTCCTTTTTAGATCTCTTTGAATGGATTAAAGATGGTGTTTTATTTAGTGTAAATGAAGAAACAGGAAAGGTTTCTATGGGTGTTATTTCACCTGCGATTGTTATTTTATTTGCGGTGTTGTACTTTGGTTTGATGCTTAATGTCGGTTTGTTTGATCCTTTATGTGAATTCTTTATTAAAAAAGCAAAAGGTGACCCATTGAAAGTTACAATGGCAACAGTTTTAACTGCGACAGTAGTCACTATGAATGGTGATACTACTACCACTATTATTATTTGTGTGGCTGCATTCCTTCAACTCTATAAACAAATGAATATTAAACTAATTTATTTAGCCGTAATTATTGTTACGCCTATTGGAATTTTTAATCAGTTACCATGGGGAGGTCCAACCATTGCTGCAAGCACGGCAATGGGCGTAAGTATTAGTGAATTGTTTGCAGATTTGTTGCCAGGAATGCTAGTTGCTGAAGTATTTGCAATTTGTATGGCCTATTTTATTGGTATAAAAGAAAGAAAGCGCTTAAACTTTAATCCCAAAACTGCTAAAGACATTTCCCCAGAGCAAATGGAAAGCATGTTAAACGCTATTCGTCTAAAAGATCCTGAATTAAAGAGACCTAAACTATATGCTTTTAATTTGATTTTAACGCTTGTTATTTTAGTTATGCTTGTGATGGATGTTGCACATGGTGGTGTTTTGTTTAGTATAGGTGCAGCAATTGCACTTACGGTAAACTATAAGTCATCAAGTCTTATCAACGAACGACTCGATGCTTTAGCAGCAGATGCTTTAGCACCAGCTTTGGCAACCTTGGCTGCTGGCGTTTTTTCTGGTGTTTTAACAGGTAGTGGGATGTCAACTGCTTTAGCAACATCTATTACAGCTATTATTCCAGAATCATTAGGATCAAATATGGCACCAATTTACGCGTTAATTGCAGCACCTGCAATTACATTTTTACCACAAGATGCCTTCTACTTTGGAATTGCCGGCGTTATATCGGATGTTATGGGTCAATATGGAATTTCTGCTGGTGAAGCTGCGGTAGCTTCCATGGTGGGACAGGCATTTCGTCTAATTTCACCAGTTATTCCAGCTCTATATATGTTAGTTGCTTCAACTGAAACAAACTTTATAGACTTTCAAAAAACATATATAAAATATGCTTGGCCAATTCTATTTATATACCTCGCTGTTTATACATTAACGGGAGCATTGCCAATTTAGAAGAAATACTTTTCAAAAATTAGCTGTATTTCGTTATTGGACAAAATTGATGCATGAAGGACAATTAATTAAATTCTTTTGACTAATCTAATTCAGAATGCTATATAGAAATTTCCTAACTGAGCTTCACGTTTAAGCATAGTACTAAAGCCTTTGCAGTTCCTGCAAAGGCTTTTTTTTGACGAGCTTTTTCTATAATATATTGTTTTATTATGATGTAGATTTAAGTTCCTCTGTTAAACGTAAAAAAGCTTCTTTATCTTTATTCTTTAAGGACTGATCAATTTCCTCAAGAATCTTATTTCTTTTGAAGTCATCCATCATTTGATTCAGAAACAATTCAGCCAACATTTCATCGCGTAAATTTGCATCAACTCGATCCATTCCGTTAAGTACATTATTTTCCATAAAACGTCAACCCCTTTATCTTTTCTCTTTTGCAAACAGTATTCCCTTTTGCACTCTTTTTATGCAAGGTTGATAGATAAAGTGAGACATAGAATAATATGTAATATGCATGATTACGCTCTTATATTCCTTGTAGATATTTTTCATATGTCTTCAATTAGATAAAAAAATATAACTACCTAATTAATACCAAATTGATTAAAAAAAAAGATAAAAATTAGCTTTTGAAGATTGACGTTTTATTATTTACTACTATTGACGACAAATAGAGATTTTCACCTCTTATCATATACCATTCTATCTTCTATTTACCTTTCAAGAATTTTTTGTATTTATAATAACTAAGAAGAAAACATAAAATTATTTAATTCTTATATATTTTTAATAATGTAATCTTTATTAAAGATGCAAAATTAATATATTTTATATATAGAAGTAAATATATAAACCTATTTATAAAAATGATAGTTTTATCTTTTACTTAAAGTGACGACAAATAGCGCCTATGTCGATTATCTATAACGATTATTATTCATCCTATTATTTCTTGCGGCTTCTGCATATCGTGCCATTGATGCATGTGCCATTGATGCATGAGTGGATTCAAATGGGTTATTACTATGTTCTTCTCGTGCTAATCTTGTCGCAACAGTTGAATTATCAGAAGGTCTATCTGAACCATCTTCATCATGATCTGCTCTGTAAAAAGTAGGACCACTAACTGGTGGGGTTACATGTGTATCAAGATCATCAACATCATCAACATCATCAAATGGATCTCCACCACCAGTACCATTATCACCTGTTTTTGGTGGTTCATGACCTTCATTTGGTTGATCTGGCATAAAAATCACCTCCTACATATATTATTTGAATCGATAAAAAAATCATAAGAGGTTATTTATGTAAGTGGTTTAAAATATGATTAATTTGATAAGAATGTTGTTATACCTTCCGAGGGTAGTTCACGTGAATGACCTTCTATATGATGGCATGATATAGATAGAAGGTCTTCCAACAAATGTACAAAGATGGTATACTAAACACCACCACACACACATTTTGTGTTTATTTTTGCTGAGAGAGAGAGAGTAACTTTAAGGTTGCTCTCTTTTTCATTAAATGGTATAATAAACAAAATAAAAAAAGATTCTACATGGTTTTAGTTTTGTAAGATAAAACTTATCGGAGAACCACCTTACTTCTGTAGGGTGGTTTTTTCGTGCTATTTTTCTGGATGGTAGCCGAGGTTTGCATTTACTTTTCCACTTAGACCATCATTATTAGCAGGAATCTTTTTACTATTTGATTTCGGTACATCTACTGGTTGGATATTTCCACCATTAGTATCATAACTATTGCTATGGTTGTTATTATGTGTTGAACCGTATTCTGGCATAAAAACACCTCCTAGATGTATTATTTGAAAATTTGAAGATAAAATAAGAGGTAGTATGAGGAAATTACTAATACAACTACTCATGAAAAGACTTTTAATTTTGCGTATGAGTTCGCTAGCAACACGATTTGAGGCAAAAAAAGCTATTTTTTTGCTTTATAGAAAATTAAGAATGTATAGCTTATACAATTTATTATATATAAAAGGACATCACTATAGAATGATGCTCCTTTTTATTCAGTAGACATTATTAAACACCTACTTTTATAATGGCCGTGCTTAAATAGGTAACGAGCTTGTGACAGAAAAAATTTATATTTTATTGTAGATAAATTTTCTTTAGAGTGCTACTGAAGTGAAAAAATAAAGGAAACATTTATTTTTTTAATTTTTTAGTGGAGTAAAACAGTTCGTATAAGTATATGTGATTAATTGAACGTTCGTAATATGATTTAAAATGTAAACGAACGTTAAAATTGATAGTTTCATTTTTAAAACATCACGTCCGTAAATGTATACTTTTACGGATTTTTTATTTGATTATGTTTCAAAATGTTAAAGTAATAAAATCAAAGTTTTCTTTAAACTATCGAAACTTTTTTAATACCACAAAATAAAAAAAGTAAATTAATCCTTTTATGGATTAATTTACTTTTAATTCGATTTTAACTATATTTTAATGTTTCATTACAACTTCTGGATTATAATGGAATTGCCAACGTGATTATCTTTCTTTTAACTTGCTTTTTACCTAAAGCAAGTCTTTTTATGTTTAACGTCCCATACTTTAAGAAAAACCATTTGCTTGAATCACATTCATTGAAGTCTGCAGACCAGGACGATCTTTCATCGTACCCGTGAATTTCTCCTCAATTATCTTTTCGCAGCCATATTTCTTCAGCATGCTAAGTTGTCGGCCTAGATTCTGATCAGTCGTGGAAACGCAGGCATATCCAATAATCTTAAAAGCCTCCTGTACAATAGTATGATTTTATTGTACAGGGGGTACCGCCAACAAAACGCGGAAAACGTACGCTAAGGAAAATCTGGCTTTTTTTTAATCATCAGTTGTACAGCTGGCCCTGAAATCGCTGCTCGCTCGATTCGTCAAGATCGCGCTCGCGATAATAGTGAAGAGATGCTCAGCTCGTGGCGCGGACGAAGGCTGGTTGCTGAGCCACGCAAGCGCAGCAGCTAGCGAAAACAGGTCATCACCATCCATGTCGGTACGCGCCAGACCCTCGGCTTGAGCGCGAGTGAGAAGTCGCGTGCCTGCCGTACGCATCGTGACGCATGAAGCGTGGAGTGCAGACTCCGGGTCCTCCTTGGCTGCCATCATCGCGTCCACAACACCTTGATAATTTCCTGTGAATGCAACGACGTCGCGTAGCCACGACACGAGTGCATCATCGGATGAACTCGCAGTTTCGAGCTCACGTGCCTTTGTCGTAAACTCGTCGAAGCTTGCGCGGAGCAAAGCTTCCAGCAGCGCCTCTCTCGTCGGGAAATGACGATACAGTGTGCCGAGCCCCACACCAGCTCTGCGAGCGATATCGCGCAGCGATGCATCGACGCCATGCTCGGTTACAACGACGCTCGCGACTGCGAGTATGTGCTCATAGTTTTTCTTCGCATCAGCTCGCATATGATTCCTCCTTGACAAACGGAACAGTGCTCCGTATAATGATAAATGGAACAGCGCTCCGTTTAAGTGGAGCACTGCTCTAATAAGGATAACACATGTGTGTGAAAGGAGAAAGCAATGTCTACAAACACAATGAAGGCAATTCGGCAGCACGAATTCGGCGGCCCTGAGGTACTGCGTCACGAGGAGGCCCCGCTTCCCGAACTGAAACCTGGGGAAGTACTTGTCCGCGTTCACGCGGTTGGCATCAACCCCCCCGACTGGTACCTGCGCGAGGGGTATAAAGATCTTCCTCCTGAGTGGCAGCCGGCGGTGTCCTTTCCCTTAATTCTGGGTTCGGACATGTCGGGCGTCGTCGAGGCGGTAGCCACGGATGTGCAAGGCTTCTCCATCGGCGATGAAGTTTTCGGCATGGTTCGCTTTCCAAGCATGGGGGAGAGCGCTGCTTATGCCGAGTACGTTACCGCACCAGCGTCGGATATTGCACTCAAACCTGCTGGCATCGATCATGTGCACGCTGCAGGGGCGCCGATGGCAGGTCTCACCGGCTGGCAGTTCCTGATCGAGTTGGGGCACAATGAAGCGAATCCGTTTCAACCGGAGTCGCATCGCCCTCTGCCACTCAACGGCAAGACGGTACTCGTCAATGGTGCCGCGGGGGGTGTGGGACATTTAGCAGTGCAACTGGCTAAATGGAAGGGGGCACATGTCATCGCGGTGGCATCGGGCAAGCATGAGTCGTTCCTGCGCGAGCTCGGTGCCGACGAATTCATCGACTACACCAAGAGCCCTCCCGAGGACATCGCCCATGACGTTGATCTCGTCCTCGATACCCTCGGTGGTCCAACAACCGGTCGTTTCTTGCGTACGCTCAAGCGTGGCGGCGCTTTGTTCCCAGTGTTCATAGGCTTCTCCGACGCCGAGGAGGCCGCAAAGCTGGGCGTCACGGTATCGATGACCCAAGTGCGCTCAAACGGCCCGCAGCTAGTGGAATTAGGGCGTTTGCTCGATGCCGGGACGGTTCGTGTCGCCATCGACAGCACGTTTCCACTTGCCGATGCTCGCAAGGCGCACGAACGAGCCGCCCGTGGGCACATCCAAGGCAAGATCGTGCTCACGGTTGTGTAAGGATGACAGCTCGAATGATTATCACACTCCTAGTGGAACGGCACAAAACTATGCGGCGTTCCACTAACGAGGACCGCGAATGAGCTTTGAAAAAATTTGCTAACTTAATACGATATACAGAGTTAGTTTACATAAAGCTGATTATGTCTAGTTTCACTTTTTGGCATATCATTAAGTAATGATGAATGTATTTTATTAAAAATAGTTTTATCATTTACCTGTATTGAAGAAAAATACAAGAAAAGCCCTCAAAATTAATTGAGGGCTTTTCTTACATGTGTGGTGACTCATAGCTGCTTTTAATAGTTGATAAAAGTGAAATATATACATGTACATACCTAAAATATAATATTAGGTTATAATTTGTCCAGTCAAAAGGTAAGCAAAATAAAAAGCTACCTCGGCAGTGGACGCGAGGTAGCTCATAAATAGGGTTCACACGTATAAAGCGTATGATAAACGGATTCTAACAAATTTTAGCACATTTTTGCTGGAAATACTATATTTTTCCGTACAAGCATATGTATAAAAGGAGCGCTTTTTATACATTCTCGTTTCTTTCAACTATCCAATGAACGTAGTCATATCAACGATGTATAAAAAGCTGCATACTCCGGAAAAGAATCCTTGGCGGAAGCCCTACTGCCCCAAGGGTTTTTTTGCTTTCCTGGTTCCTTTAAGAGGTATTATGTTAACTAAAAATGTATATGGTATACAGCGTAAAAAGTGAATTTTTACGAATGTAAGCTTGATTTGGGCAGATTAAACTTACATTTTTTATTTATGTAGGGTGACACCAGATTGCTTAAGCTTGGCTCTACTTTTAAAGAAAGCCACAGTAAGAAGCAAAAGAGGAATTATGACTTGAAGTGGAATATCTAGGTAAAATGGTAATGTTTTAATCCCTTCTTGTATAAGTTCCTCATAATTATTGGCTAGTGACAGAGAATAAAACAAAACAACAAGACCTAAGGGATAGCATAGCTTAGATGGAGATTTAATTTTAAATAAATTTGCTGTTCCTATTACGACAGCGTAGAAAAGTACACTTGTCCTAATAAATCCCCCAATAACTGCTGTAAGCATGAAAAACACGTCAAGACGCTCTAAAAAATCAGCCACCTGAATACTTTGTACTGTACTTAGAAGAGGAAACTGTGAGCGCGCAGTAAGACTTACTCCTAACACACTCACATTTATAATCATGGTAATCATTAAATTGATACCCGTTAATCCAATAGCGCTTAATCCAATTCCTTTGCTCATATTTTTTACATAAGGTAAAATCATCAAAAATACAATCGTTTCGCCAAATGGAAAATATACATTTTGAGTAAGGGAAACTTTCAGAGGCAGCCAAATGCCGCCTTCTAATACTGGTTTTAAATTTGTAAATTCAATTAAACCCGAACATACAATAAGAAGGAATCCAGAAATGGCAAAGAGGTAGATCAAAATAAACAGAAGCTGACTGGATCTCGCCAACACCTCAATTCCTTTGCTGACGGTATAGATAACAACAAACATCAGTAAGGCATTTACAATAAATAAAGGAGTGTCTGGATAGGCAAATGTCAATAACATGTCTCCAAAATCTCGAATGACTCTGGCAGCAAGGTTCGCAAAGTAGAAAATGTAAAGAAATGAAATAAGACGACCAATCCATTTCCCCATAATTTCTTGTGTGAATTCTACAAGTAATAAATCAGGATAGTAACGATATAGTTGATAGTAGACTAAAAATAGAAGAAAACCGCCTATCATTCCGAACATAATGGAAAGCCAAGCATCTTGCTTCGCTTCTATAGCAATAGGGAGGAGGAAAGCACTTCCAAATTCAAACAGCATCATTAGGGTAAATAGTTGACTTCCACTAATTCTTGCTTTTTCCACTAGATAATTACCTCCTTCTGATGCCTATTTTATTAGATATAATTTTCTTTTCTTATATTTCTTTCCTTACGGAGATTAATTTGGAGATGGATTACATATGTCTAAGGTACCCAAAAGTAATGCTCTTATGTACATATTAATAGCCACATCTAATTCTAGATGCGGCTATTAATATTTAATTTTACTACCTAGAAATGATGATTATGTCAACTAGTTTTGTATATCCTATACAGCTTAAAAAAACGGAAAACCAACCTCTGAGTCCTAAAGGTTGATTTTTCTGTTACGTAATTGGGTTTCATGAGTGATGCCTCATTGCATCTTGGGTAGTTTGCTCATTGTATTTAATATTATTCGAAATAGGCAAGTTTAATATAATAAAAAATAGACAGAATATTTTATTAATTACTTTACTTTGTAATCGCTTTCATTTATACTAAGTGTAGGTTGGATAGCATGAGTGGCTGTCAGAGTATTTAGCGTAGGTGGGGCTGATACGAGGGAACAGGGCATAAAAGAAATGTCCTTTTTTGCTTAGGAAATTTTATGGAATTCTTTCGAAAGTTTTTTATTTTTTCACTTAGTTGATTAATTAGAGAGGTGTTTTATATGAATAGAAATGAAGGCACTAACGTTTTTTTGTTAATGTTTTCGGTAATCTTTATTTGTGGAGGATTATTATTAACAAATGTTTTTATATATTCCCCTATCATTGGTTGGCTTCTAGCAGGATTTTGTTTAATAATGAATTTTATTTATAAAGAGGAACAGTTTAAATATAGAAAAAGAGAAGATTAGGAATATGATCTTCTCTTTTTTTACAGGTTCTTATAACGGTGGTTATCTTAACGAGAATTCTTCTCTTTTTTTGTTAAGGGCCCTTTCGTGGAATAATACTTAATGAGAGAATTAGGGGAATTTTGTTAAAGTAAATAGAGAAGATTGTGAAGAAATGTACTTAAGCTAACGGGGCAGGTTAGTTTAATATTGGGACAATTTATTTTTTAAGGTTTTTCTTAAAAATGGATGGTTCTTTTTTAACGTAAAATGGCTCTTTTAAAAAGCCCCTTAAATTTCTCCCTATCTTCAGATGTAAATGGTTTTGGTCCCTTTGTACGCTTTCCGCTTTTTCGAGCCATTGCACTCAAATAACGTGTTTGTAATAATTGGTCAATGTTTTCATTTGTATAGCTAGATCCATTATGGTGAAGTACCACGCACCCTTTTGCTAAACCTAGCGAAGCAAGACCATAATCTTGCGTAACGATTATATCTCCTTTTTCTACTAACCCCATAATCCGATAATCCGCAGCATCTGCTCCAGAATCAACATAAATGGTTTCCACTCCTGATGGTTGTTCCACATTAGAAAAATGAGAAAAGCTAGTAACAAGGATAACAGGAATTTCAGCATTCGTACCTTCAGAGATAATGATATCTTTTACTGGACAAGCATCTGCATCAACATAAATCTTCATCTTTACCTCTCCCCGTAAATAAGTTTGAGTTGATGATAATGGAAGATTTAGCCTTTGTCAAACGATAAAGATAGTTTACCTAAAATTATTAAGAAACAGTTGTTGTATTAAAGCGCGCGTTTGATGCTCCCTTTTTTAAAAGGAGAAGCTAATTTGATCTCACGTAACCTTCTAAAGTATGAAAAAGATGTTATTATCACTTATGAAACCCATAATAATAATGATGTGGTTTCTATTTATTGGGAGTGTGATGATATTTGTTTTTAATTAACTTATGTGAACTTTGTAATGTTGAGGAAATAACAACTCAAATAAATCCAAAATATAAATGCCCTAAGTGTGGGCTATTGACTGAAGATAGATGGATTGATGAAGAAAAGGAGTATGAATCGTGAGTTTTAAGAGGGAGTATTAAATACTTTATACATATAAAATATACGTAACTAAGCATCCTGAAAGGAGTTATTTAATGAACCTTCCTAATGGGGTAACTGGTTTTCATAGTTCAATAGATAATAAACCGAATGAAATAGATGAGAAACAATTTAAATATATATGCTTCAATTTGGTTAGAAAAAATCAGGGAAGAATATTAGACATTGATGAATCAAATTTAGCAACTAATTTTTTAAAGGTAAAAATGAATATTTGTAACCGAGAGATATATGTGTTACTTAATGCATATTATCCTTTTCTAGCTTTTGCTTCTACTGTTGAATTTCAACACCTCAATTTTATTGATGATCCTGTATTATCAAAGGATTTTATGCCATTCTATAAAGTTTTAAGTAAAGAAGAACTTAATGAACCTTAGATATAAGAAAAAGCAAAGGGAAGGTAAGCTTAGAAAATAAAAACAAGCTGAGCAGTAGCGAGTTAGAGCAAATCCTTTTTTGGAAACCAAAGAAAGTTGGGGAAGTTATATTTAATTTTTGGGATTGATCTTATAAAATAAAGTTCCCTTATTAAAAATCATTTCCGATAAATTTGAGTATATTAACTAACTTTGTATACGATATACAGTTAAAAGTAGAAAAATCACTGTACCTAATCAGTTTTTTCTATCTCTAGTATAATGCTCAAAGTATTAGATACCATTCAAATCTTTCCTTATGAAATATAAAAAGACAAATCATTAAATGATTTGTCTGTTTGAAGAATGACAGTCCCAGTTACTACTTTTCCCTCTAAATTAAGAGATAACCGAAAAACTACAACTGTTTTATTGCATATAAAATCTTATATTAGCTTTTAGCTTTGAGTCTTACGAGACCAAATAACTACAGGAATAAGCACTAGTGACAGAATGGCTCCAGAAAGTGATAATGATGCATAACTAGAATGAGCGACTACCGTTCCTGATAATCCTCCACCAGCTGCTCCTGACAGGGCAAATAAGACATCGACTGATCCTTGTGTTTTTGCACGCACAGATGGATGTGTTGAATCTATAATGAGAGCAGTTCCACTTATCAAACCAAAGTTCCAGCCCAAACCTAGCAGTACTAACGCCAGGGTAAGCAGTGGCATTGAACCTACTGGTGCAAAAGCTGCCACCAATCCAGAGGCTAAGAGTGTAACACCAGAAGCAACAGCCATAGTAGTACGGCCAAGCTTATCTACGAGTATACCTGTTAATGGCGAAGGAAGGTACATAGCTGCTATATGGAAACCTATAACTACCCCTACCTCTTGCAAACCATGACCATGATGTCCCATATGAACTGGTGTCATTGTCATAATGGCTGACATGACAAATTGAGTCAAAATCATAATTACAGCTCCTACCACAACACCTTTTTTGTTGATATTAGCACTCTTTAAATTTGTCTCTGTCTCTGTATTCACATTTTTCTGAGCACTCGCAATAGCTGTAGACACAACCAAAGGATCTGGACGAAGAAAAAATAAGATCAATAATCCGGCAATTATGAAGGCAGCTCCTGACAAGATGAAAGGGCCAGCCAAAGTTGGAACACTGATTGAGTTCGCAAATTCCCCCATTGTATTGACCAAGTTAGGAGCAACTACAGCACCCAAGGTAGTGGAAACCATGGCCATACTTGCGGCAGTTGCCCTTTGTTTATCTGTTGCAAGATCCGTCCCTGCATATCGCGCTTGTAGATTAGACGCCGTACCAGCTCCATAAATAAGAAGGGAAAGGAATAAAAGTGCAATGTTGTTGGTTAAAGCTGCAATGATAACACCGATAGCGCCTATCCCTCCTGCAAGGAACCCTCCTGCAAGTCCTGCTCTACGTCCAAAACGTTGTGAAGATCGGCCTATGAGTAGGGCAGATCCTGCAGAACCTAAAGTAAATAGAGCCGTTGGAATCCCTGCTGCATTTTCCGTCCCTAGCATGTCTTGTGCAAGAAGTGCCCCTACCGTTACACCGGCTCCAAGTCCTGCTCCCCCAAAGATTTGTGAAAACATCAAAATTCTTAATGTTTTTTTATAAAGTTTTGCTTGTCTTTCTGGTGAATCAATATATTCTTGCAACCATATAGGCTGCTGTGTTGATACATTTGTATCTTTTGCTATCATTGTCATGAACTCAACCTCCTAATAAAATATATTTGTAGCTTTTCATGTGTGATTTTGTCAGCCTTGAAATATTCCATTTATGTTATTCCGTATATTTAGATTTTTCGATATATTTACATTTAATGATATTTATCAATAGAAGAAGCTTATGATTATTTATGACATAATCATAAGCCTCTTGTCTTTTCTCTTCTTACTATTTACACTCTTCTATTCGGCTGTCTTTTAACTTAAAATGTGTAGGATTCACCATCATCTGGAACAAGTACACGAGAATCCATCTCTTTTTCCTTCATGAAATCTTTTAACTCTTCTCTTGATAACCCCCAATGATTCACAGCTTCCATGTGAACTGCGATAACTTTTGCATCAGGGGCAGCTTTGTACACTTCATAAATGTCCTCTTTTCCCATAATAAGTGAACCAAATTTTGGTATTTGATTATCTCCGCCATTGACTATAATAATATCTGGGGTATGGGTATCTAATTCTTCCTGTACACCTTCATACCAGACAGTATCACCAGCTACATACAAAGTTTTTTCACTTGAATGTTTAAAGACAACGCCACATACTTTCCCCATAAGCTTTAATAGTTCTTCTCCTCTTCCATGCTCCCCTTTGGTTTTCGCTAATTGGATACCTTCAAAGATCGTATCTTCTTGTAATACTTCTACATCTTGAAAACCAACGTTTCTCACTTCTTTAGATTCTTCTTCGTTTTGTACAAACATTTTAATATCTTTTGGCAATATTTTTTGGGCTGCCTCATCAAAGTGGTCTAAATGGAGATGAGTAAGAATGACAGCATCTACATTAATAATTTGTTCTACTGATATTGGTAAGTTCACTATAGGGTTACGTTGATCTTGTCTTATTGTATTTGTGAAAGCTGGGTACGTACCTTTCTCAGCTAACATAGGATCTATTAAAAACTTTTTATCTGCATATTCAACAATGATTGTGGCATTTCGAATTTGTTTAATTTGCATATTTACCTCTCCTTTTATTTAATGTACGTCTAGTTTATAATATGAACCATTGACAAATACATAGATAAAATCAAGTCTTTTGGCGGTTAAACTTGAGAAATGAAAGGATTTAAATATATGTTAGATAATACGGATATCAGTATCTTAAATGAACTATCGAAAAATAGTCGAATCACGATGAAAGAGTTGGGAGAGAAAGTCCATTTAACTGGTCAAGCAGCTGCATCTAGAGTGGCAAAGTTAGAAGACAGTGGAGTGATTGAAGGATATACGATTCAAGTGAATCAAAAGGAACTAGGATGTTTTATACATGCTTGGATTAATATCTATACAAAAAGCACATCACATCAACCTTTTCTCTCGTTTATAGAAACACAAGAGAACTATCTATTAAATAATTATAAAATTAGTGGAGATGGTTGCTATTTACTTGAATGTAAATTTCCATCGAATGAAGTATTGGATCAATTCTTAGTAGAGCTGAACAAGCATGTAAATTATAAGTTATCTATTGTAATTAATAAGCTTTAATGAACAAAAGGAGATGGTTGCTACCGTCTTAAGAAAACAAACGATTCAATGGGAGTATTTGTATTTTGCAGGCATTTCAAAAGGGACTCCATTGTTTTTCATCTAACTAACTAAATAGACAAACAAGCAGCCAGGTGCTTTTTCAAGGAAACCTTGGCTGCTTGTTATATTTATAAGATTCGTATTATAAGTGTTGATAAAAATAGGGCCTATTCTATTTTGTTTGTGTTCATTACTCAATCATACCAATTAAGTCCAGCATAGAATAAGTCTTCAAATTTTAATTCACAGGATTCAACTATCAGCAAAAATGACGTAGTTTTGATACTTCTCTCCCTATTAACCCGTGTTATCGTGAAGTTCATATGATATAGAAACTAGTTTTTCATTTGTTAGTATGGTGAAAAACCTTGAATGCTTAGTTAAATTTAGATAAACGATCAAATTTTATTTGTGGCTCTAATACATCGCTTACTCTCTCTACAATCATATCTTTATCTACTTTGAATGTAGCAGTTCCTTTAATATTTGCAGAAGAAGCTCCTATTTTTACTTTGTAAGTGCCTTTTTCAACAACCCATGCGGATAAATTCTCATCAAATGAGGCAAGATCTTTTGCATCAAGCTCAAATTTCACATTTTCTTTTTTGCCTGGGTTTAATTCCTTCGTTTTCGTGAATGCCTTCAACTCTAGTTCTGGTTTTTCAAGCTTTCCATCAGGAGCTGATACATACACTTGCACTACTTCTTTACCTGCTAACTTCCCTGTATTTTTTATTGTTGCATGGACCATAATCTTATCTTTAAAATTTCTGGTGTTGGTCACTTTAATATTCCTATAGTCAAAGTCTGTATAAGATAGACCATAACCAAACTCATAGGATGGCTTCACGTTGAAAGTCGTATTGTAGCGATAGCCAACATAAATGTCTTCTTTATATACATAATTTTCGCCCGTTCCAGGGAACGTATCTGCATAAGGTAAATCTTTATAGTCCTTTGGAAAAGTGTGTGGGAGCTTCCCAGATGGGTTCACTTTGCCGGTTATCACATCTGCAACAGCATTCCCTATCTCTTGACCTGGCTGCCAGGATAGAAGGATTCCATCCACTTTATCCTTCCAGCTTTCAACTTCTAATGCTCCTTCTGTATTCAAAATTACAATAACCTTTTTGCCTTTGGCATGGTAGGCAGTAGAAACTTTATTAATCATTTCTTGTTGTGTTTTAGATAAGTAGAAATCTTCTTTTGCTCGGTCTATAGCAGGTATTCCAAAGGCTGGTGATAAAACAATAATTCCTACATCCGTATTCTCAGCTGCGGCGATAGCATCTTCGGTAATATCCATCTCCGGTAATTTCGGTCCGAGTGTACCGAAATCTCCAGATGTACCTTTGTATTGGTCCTGTGGCCTTAAGTTCGCAACATATTCTCTGTACTTATTGATTAAGTCTTCATTTAATTCAAACCCTGCATTTCTCAAACCATCAGGAATTCCTATAATTCTTCCTGGTTCGGTATAAACTGTAGAACTTCCTCGACCACCGGTTAATGTCTCAATTTGCGGAGTACCAAATATAGATGCGCTGGTGTGTTTGGTGATTGGTAATGTATTTGATTTATTTTTTAGTAATACCATTGCGTTCGCAGCTGCTTTTCGTACTACTTTTGCATTTTTATTAAGATTAGGATTATTTGAAGGTTGCTCACCTTTGAAACTTGGCGTTTTTACAATTACCTGAAGAAGTTCCTTTACGTTACGATCAAGAACTTTTTCATTTAGTGTACCACTTTGCACAGCATAAATAATTTGTTGTGAAGTGGTTGCGGTCCCCGGCATTAATAAATTCGTGCCAGCGTTCATTTGCTTGGTTCGATCTCTCTCTCCGGTTTCCCAATCTGTCATTGTGAATCCTTTAAATCCAAACTCTTCTCTTAATACATTTCTCAAGAGCTCTTTGTTTTCAGTTGCGTAGGTTCCGTTTATTTTGTTATACGAATTCATGACAGCCCACGGCTTAGCTTCTTTAACTGTCATTTCAAATCCTTTTAAATAAATTTCTCTTAATGCTCTTTGGCTCACAATCGCATTCACATTAAGATTTATGCGTTGATTAAAGGCTGCAAAATGTTTAATTGTTGCTCCGACGCCATTCCCTTGAACCCCTTTAACAAATGCAGTAGCCATTTTACCAGTAACGACAGGATCTTCTGAGAAATATTCATAATTTCTCCTATTTAAGAGATAGCTTTGATTATTCATGCCAGGCGCTAAAAATAAATCAATTCCATATGCTTTTAGTTCCCTAACTTCTGCTTCTCCCACCTCTTTAACAAGCTCTGTATCCCATGTTGAGGCAAGAACGCTAGGAGAAGGGAATTTCGTAGCGTAGTACTTATGATTATCATTGGGCCGGGTCGAATCAAGTTTCACTCCCACTGCCCCATCAGCAAAAACAATAGAAGGAATTCCTAAACGTGGAATTGCTTGAGTTTGCCCTGCGGCGCCTGGAACCTTAGTGGCCTGTGTTCCAATTATTTCCCCATTTCCTGACGTTACTTCTTCCTTATTTCCACCCACAACGAGAGAAGCTTTCTCCTTCAATGTCATCGCTGCAATCACAGCATTGATGGACGCTTCATCTACAAGCTTGGGAGTCGCTGTTTACTGCCCACTTTTATGATTACTTTGTTTTGAGGACTCTGTCACTCTCTGTGAAGGATTATCAGTTGCAAGAGCAAAATCAGCATTAATTCCTGATAAAATAATTCCTGATGCAAGTGGTAGAACCAACAACTTTTTTCTTCTTTTCTTTTTGCTTTCCTTTAACATGTCATTACCCCTTTATCCAACATTAAAGCGTTTACAAAAAATAACCAGCTACTCTTCTTATAAACACTTCTATTAGTTGAATAGTAGCAAGATTCATTTAGCAAATACATAGATAAAATCAAGTCATTTAGACGTTTCACTTGATTTTTGAAAGTATTTGAATAAGCGTAGATCATATAAGATATGCATATATCAAGATGGAAAAGAGAAATAAGAAGTCCTTATTATTAAGGGCTCCTTATTTTTCGGTTGCCGATAATACGTTTTATGGTGCGACAAGAAGTCGCTTTTATATAGTGTGGCTTACGCCACTGGTTTAGACGCAAAAACTATCCCCGTCCAAAACTGCGGATCTGGTAACGGGCTCGTGGGTTGCATGCGGAAATGCGGAAACAGAGAGTCAGTGCACGACTCGGAACACTGCTAGGGGAAGATGAGTATGGTGAACATTAGTGAAGGTTTGTAAGCTTCGTAAGTGTTAGCTCAGGATAGTGCACAGATTTACCTGGGTATTGGCAAGAGGAAAAGTAGATTCATAAAGCTGCTGTGACGCGTCCCGTATCTTGCCCGGAGTAAAGAACCCACCTAACCTCGTTGTATCTATAAGATGCGGAACTTGGTAAGCCCTTTGTCAACTGTGTAAACAGTAGGATGACTGCAAAGTCAAACGATGTGGCAGAGGGTAAAGGATACGAGAGAAAGCAAATGCCATTATCTCGAAAGAGAACAGGAAAGCAGGAAACTGTATAACTGAGTGGATACTATCGTCCTTACGGACAAACCCATGATAGGCCCGAAAGGGAGCTGACTTCTCGTTGGTCTCTCGTAGGAACATAAGGTTGTGGCTATCTTCTGACGAAAGAAACGTACTGTTATGTATACCTCCATTTGGAGCGTCGGCGTACGTTTTACTTACCGATATGGTGTGTGATGAGGATACGACAGCAAATGGACCTGCAATGGGAGGCTTGAGCCGATGTGTCTTGAAAGGGACTCGCACGGTTCTTAGGGGAGGAAGGGGCAGTGATGCCCCTAACTTACCCGACTTAACTAAATAGGTATGTCTTATGCAACTTAAAAACAGATTCACTTTTGTTTGTTAACAATAATTTCCTTAATTTAGTTATAATATATGGAAATCACAAAAAAGGTGGATATTTATATGAGATTATCAGTACTTGTAGATAATAATACGTTGATTGATCGCTACTTCTTAGGAGAGCCAGCACTTTCATTCTTTATTGAGGAAGACGATAAACGAATTTTATTTGATACTGGCTATTCCGATGCTTTTATAAGAAATGCAGAGAAGATGAGAATTAATTTAAGGAACTTAGATTGGGTAGCCTTATCACATGGACACGTCGATCATACTTGGGGACTTACACATTTAATTAGCCTACATATGGAAGCCAAAAGTGAGGCTTTAACTCATCATACCCCTACAATCATTGGTCATCCGTTAGTTTTTGAAAGCAAATTACTTGATTCAGTAAGCGAGATAGGGAGTGTCTTATCTTACAATAAATTAAGCAAACATTTCCCTATTAACTTATCTAAGCAACCATTTTGGCTGACTGATAAATTAGTGTTTTTGGGTGGAATTAAAAGAAAATTTAATTTTGAGGGCAAAGAATCTATTGGAAAAGTTAACACTGAAAAAGAAGAATTTGACGATTTTATTTTTGATGATACTGCGTTAGTTTATAAATCATTAGAAGGGTTAGTTATTATGGTAGGTTGTGCTCATTCGGGGATATGTAACATTATTGAGTATGCAAAAGAGGTATGTAGTGAAGAAAGGGTAGTAGATGTTATAGGGGGATTTCATTTATTGGATCCATCAGACTTTCAGCTAGAGAATACCGTAAAATATATAGAAGAACTTGGTCCTAATAAGCTACACGCTTCTCATTGTACGGATTTACATTCTAAGATAGCTCTCTCTCGAGTTGCTGATATAGAAGAAGTTGGGGTAGGCTTACGACTAGAATATGTTTAAGTAATTTATATAGGTTCCTGGAATACGTTTTATGGAAATTACAAACATATACTTTGACAAAATACAAAGCTATCTAGGTCTTGTTAAAGAAAAAAATAAAAAGAGCTAGCAAACTTCTAGTTTGCTAGCTTTTTAAAACTATTATATTAATTGTTTTTTCTAAACGTTTTTCGAAACCAAAAGATTAATCCAAATAAAACTAAAAGGGTAATAACAATTCCTGGTATTCCAAAACTATTTAACATATGTATTCTCCTTTGTAACCATTATTTTGGATTTACTGTAAAGGTACCGCCAGAATGTTTAACAGTAACAGTACACCATGTTGAAGCATAAGCTACAACTGCAGTGTATCTTTTAGTTGCGGTTAATGTTGTATTTTTACCTGAAGTGGAAAGTGTACCGGAATATACTTTACCAACGCCTCCACTACCAACTAATCCGTAAGCATTGTGATATACTACTGTTTTTACAGAGGATACTTTACTTGCTCCTGCTGTTGTACTTGTTTTTAAATTAGATGCGCTAAAACTTTGATTAACGACATTTTGGATATCGTCTTTAATCGTTCCACTTACTTTTACCGTAACACCATTAGATGAGTTAGATCCAGAAATACTTTTTGAAGCAAACAAAGTCATTGCTGAAGGTTTTTTAGCGTACATTTCAATAAAAGTTTGATCTTTTGCTGAAAACGGTTCTTCCATAGCGTATTGTTTATTAATTCTTTCAAAGTTAGCAATCACTTCATCTTGAGTTAAATTTGCTAACTCTTCTTTGTACGCTTGTTTTTGATTTTCAAGAGTTATTTGATCAGAAGCAGCATTGACCTCAAAATTAAATGTAAGACCTAATACGAAAATAAACGGCATAGCTAAAACTAAAAATTTCTTCAACAAAATGATTCCCCCAATTTAATTCTTCTAGAACACAGTTAAATGATATATTAATTAACTGTGTAAATAAATGGTATTAACGTTAAGAAATTGTAAAGTTTTGTTGTATAATGAATTTTTTTGTATGAATATATCTTTTGAGAGAGAAATATTTGAATTTTTCATATGAGTATTCATGAAAAACTATATTTTTCCGTAGAAGCATAATTATAAAAAGTTGTATAGACGATAAATATGAAAAGCGAAACAGCCCTTGTCTACCATGGAGTCGTTTTTGTGATGTGTACCGGAAAGGTACATTATGTCAAATAGGTTTGTATAGGATGAAAATATTAAATGACAACACAAACACTTAATTCTTCTTTATGGTAATATTAGGTTATTACTAAGAAGGCGGTGATACTCATAGAACATAAGTGGCTTGATTGGGCGAAGCAACTTCAATCCCTTGCACAAGCAGGATTAGCTTATTCAAAAGATATTTATGATGTAGAGAGATTTGAACTAATAAGAAATATAAGTGTCGAAATGTTATCACAACAAACAGGTATGGAAATGACAGTCATAAAAGACCTATTTGCAAGTGAAACTGGTTACGCAACACCTAAGGTAGATATTAGAGCCGTGATCTTTAAGGATAACAAAATATTAATGGTCAAAGAAAATTCAGATGGTAGTTGGTCGTTACCTGGTGGCTGGGCTGATATTGGGTTAACTCCAAGTGAAGTAGCAGTTAAAGAGGTAAAAGAAGAATCGGGATTTGATGTGAAAGCTGTCAAATTATTAGCTGTAATGGATATGAAATGTCATCCACATCCTCCTTCACCTTTTCATATTTATAAAATGTTTATTCAATGTGAAATCATTGGGGGACAACCGATGAAGGGCGTAGAAACAAGTGCTGTGGAATTCTTTGCTGAAAATAAATTGCCGCCCTTATCAATAGCTCGAAATACAAAGACACAAATTGAAATAGCTTTTAAACATTTATATAATCCTAAAGAACCTGTATACTTTGATTGATTTGTAATAACATTTAAGAACATTTTTAAAAATATATATTCATCTAAAAAGCCTTTGGAATAAGCTATTTCAAAGGCTTTTTTATAATTAGGATTTCCGATAACGGTGATTATGGTAACTAAGGATATGGATACCATATACAAGTAGAAATTATATTATAAAGGGATATGGACTTCTTTCATCCAACTGCTTGTTTTAGACTTAATAGTAATCAATTGATTGCTTTCCCATTTCAGCTCTCCTAAGAATCTAGCATATACAACTTCATTCCCAACTTCTTCGACCAGTAGCTCATTAATTATTCTTAAGCCTCTTTCATTGTAAACTTCACACCATAATTGAAATCCAGAATATCTATGCACTCCCTTTAACATTGCTAAGAGCTTGCGATTAGGGCTTTTCTTTGGTGTTTTTGCAGCTAGAAAAATGGCTTCATAACCTTGGCTAACTATTTCTTCTAGAGCTTCTTCTACATACTTCTGTATAGTTACTAAAGAAAATGTAGAGTATTTTCCCAAAGTAGGTACTATATATTTTCTAACTATGTTACAAAATGCTTGATATTTTTCTTCAACTGACTCTAATTCTATAAATAACATATAATCATCTGGAAGAAGTATTTCAACCCCATGGATAGCCTTCTCTTCTGAGTATGATACATCCTCATTGGGATTAGCTAAACAATATACAGTAATGCTGTTAAGTTCGTCTAATTCGAATCCTAGATCCTTTAATTTCCTACAAAAAATCAATTCGAAAACCCTAAGATCGTGTATATTATTGTAATGCTTTTTAGGTCTTTTCTTTGCCCAATCCATAATATGAATATCAAACATTTAAATGGTATCCCTTCTTGTTTATAAATAAAAATTAAATATTACTTAACTAACTACCATTTTAAACATTAATTTTAGAAATGCTACCAATCACTGTGATTATGGTAACTAACTTTGTATGGAGTATACATAAGGTAATTGAAGAGTATTAAAGTATATGGGAAAATAATTGAGGATTTTTTGTTTTTTTAATACTGTGGAAAAGGATCTATTTAAATAGATAGTTAAGATCAAGGAGGAAACAAATGCGAGATTGTCCCGAAGAATTAGACTTTATTTCATTATTTGAGTGTATTCCACTTAAAAAGGACCAAAATGAGAGCTTTTTGTACGATGAGTCCACTTTCATCTTTACGAACGAAATGAACAGGTTTGAAGTGAAAATCTCACCATTCTATAATTCTTTCTCACTTTCAGTAAAGGATTTAGAAGATGATGAGATCTTTTACTACAGTCTCGAATCGGTTACAAAGATTGAGATCATAAATGATAATAAAGAAAGCAAAGCAATTCGATTATTTATAGATCAAGGAATTGACCGTTTTATAATGATTATGGATTTAGTATTTAGACCCAAATTTAAAGTTGTGCTAAAAGAGGTTTTAGATTCCTAGAAGGCACATTATGTCAACTAAGCCTGTATATTATATTCACTTCACTTGACCTCTTTATTTTTTTATTGCAAATGCAATAAAATTAAGTTAGATTTAAGATATTCTATTTTTATTGTAAATGCAACAAAATATAAGAGGTGAAATATTATGAGTTGGAAATTAAAAAAATTTGATGATTTAACGAATAGTGAGCTATATAATCTTTTAAAAGAAAGAACTTTAATTTTTGTAGTTGAACAAAATTGTCCTTATCTAGAGGTTGATGGTAAAGATCCTTTTTCTTATCACCTTTTTAAAGAAGACAATGGAGAAATCGTTGCATATTTAAGGATTTTACCTGCAGGTGTTGCTTATCAAGAAATTTCTATTGGTAGAGTCTTTGTAAAGAAAGAATATAGGGGACAAGGAATGGCAGATGAACTTTTAAAAAAGGGGCTAGATTTTATCCGAAATGAATTAAAAGAAACAACGGTTAAGATTCAAGCCCAGGACTATTTAAGAGATTTCTATAGTTCCTTTGGCTTTCAAGCTATATCCGAAACATATTTAGAAGATAATATCCCGCACATCGATATGCTTTTATCAACAAAGCATGTTATTGCAGACTAAAATTCTTATTATCCGAATTTCTATAAGCCCCGATATATATATTGAGTTCTAATAACTTAAGTTATACAAATAGTTAAGTCGCCTGTGAGGATGAGTTTTTTTGCTTTTTTCCGATAAAAGATTTTATGTTAACTATGGTTATATATCATATACGGCCTAAAAACAGAAAAAAACTACTGCTTGGAGTCAGTAGTTTTTCTGTTTCATGAATGGTAATCAATCGTTAGCTGAAACTGCAGAACGTCTTGAGTAGTTTTCTCAAAAATAGAATTTATAATTCTCTTAAATAAGAGGTATATTCTTTAATTAAGGATTAACAACATGAATTACTTGAAGGTGATTTTTCATTTGGGCCAACGTTATCCTCAATCTTATGAACTTCGCTATCTGATTTTGTATAGAAGAATTCCCATTCGTTTCCGTCGGGATCTGTTACCCAGAATTTATCTTGCACAGCGTAGCAGCAAGTCGTATCCATTTCTTCACGGGCAAAGAAGCCCTCTTTTTCTAATCGTGTTTTATGAGAAGATATTTCTTCCTGAGTATCTACCTGGAATCCAAAATGATTAACTTGGTTTCCTTTTACCTCGTCACGTACATTTAATGTGAAGTTTAATCCAGGTTCATCTAATAAGAATTTTGCATAATCCTCTTTAACTTTTACAGGGCTAGCACCAAATACTTTTTGATAAAATTCAAGAGATTTCTCTAAATCTGTTACATTAATTCCTACGTGCACATATTTCATTTAAACTTCCTCCTTGGTCTTATAGATAATATTATTTTGAATTCATTAAATTAAGAGCATGAGCAGCTTTTACTCGTATCTTTTCTAAATAAGCAGCAAAGCTCTTCAGACAGAATATGATTAACTTCTTTATCATTTAGATCGTAATAGCTCCATGTTCCTTTTGTTTCTTTAACAATGAGATTTGCATCTAATAAAATTTTCAAGTGGTATGAGAGCTTAGATTGAGACATTCCAAAGAACTCAGTTAAATCACATACGCATGTCTGCCCTCGTTGACAAAGCTCATACATAATTTCTAATCTTTTTTGATCGGCAAGAGCTTTAAATTTTTGTTCGTATTGCCTAAATGTTTGCTTTACCTCGTTGATTTTTTCCACCGTCATTCTCCTTAATCAATTTTTTTTGATTTAAAATTCAAGGCTTTTGTATGCTTTTTCAAAGTTGATGTATGTGGTCTTCCCTCTTAACATAGGATCGTGATGAAAAAAGCGCTGAAAAATAAGGTTTCTTGCTTCCTTATGATTCATACCTTGAGTATTCATAACTAAATGAAAATACGATTGAAAGTACTTAACAGATAAGTTTCCAGAGTTGTTGACTCTCACTGTTATAACCCTCATTTCTTATTAATCAAATTTTTTCGATGTATTCATCATATCTGGAAAAATTATATAAATCAAGAGATTAATCAATTTTTTTTGATTAATACTAAAAACGTATATTTTTGTTGAACATATAAAAAAATACTTATATAATTATGTCTGAAAACAAGGAGGCGAGTCAGAATGGATGTAAAAGCGCAGGTGGAAGTGGAGAAAGCCGCACAAATACTGAAGTTACTCGGAGATAAGACAAGATTGTCTATGATGAAGTTATTACAGAACAATGAGTGCTGTGTTTGTGAGTTAGTTGAAATTTATAAGACCAGTCAACCATCTATTAGCCAAAACTTACGTAAACTAAAAGATATCGAACTTGTAAGGGAAAAAAGAAAAGGACAATGGATTTTCTATTCATTAAATAAAGAAAACCATTATTATCATTTTATCCTTGATATACTTGAATCTTTACCAAGCCAAGATGAACGTTTAAAAGAACTCGAAAAGCAAGGATTACGTATTAGTTGTTGCTAATAGTAGGAGGTTTATAAAGTGGTATCAGTTATATTAGCCTCCCTCATCTTCTTAGTGACATTGATTTTTGTCATTTGGCAACCAAAGAACTTATCTATTGGTTGGTCAGCATGTGGAGGCGCAGTTTTAGCCCTTTTAGCAGGTGTTGTTGATTTCCATGATGTTCTTAATGTAACAGGGATCGTATGGAATGCAACGTTAACGTTTATTGCAGTCATTATTATTTCCTTAATTTTAGATGAAATTGGATTTTTTGAGTGGGCAGCTTTACATATGGCGCGAGCTGCAGGAGGAAATGGCATTCGAATGTTTGTCTATGTTTCTCTTCTAGGTGCAGTTGTAGCAGCATTGTTTGCCAACGATGGAGCAGCCTTGATTTTAACACCTATCGTACTTGCAATGGTACGAGCACTGAAATTTGAAGATAAAATGGTCTTTCCATTTATTATCGCAAGTGGATTTATTGCTGATACAACGTCTCTTCCACTTGTGGTAAGTAACTTAGTGAATATTGTATCAGCTGATTTCTTTGGTATTCGTTTTTCAGAGTTTGCTTCACGTATGATCATTCCAGATTTATTTTCATTGTTAGCAAGTATTATCGTCTTATATTTATACTTCCGTAAAAGTATCCCTAAGAAATACAATCTGGACGATTTACAGAAACCAGTTGATGCTATTAAAGATGAGAAAATGTTCCGTTTATCAGGAATCGTCTTAATCATTTTAGTTCTTGGTTACTTTATTGGGGAATTTTTTGATATTCCGGTTTCTATTATCGCAGGAATCATCGCTATTTTCTTCTTAGGAATAGCAAGACAAAGCTCGGTAGTTCAAACGAAGAAGGTATTGCAAGGTGCTCCCTGGGCGATTGTTTTCTTTTCGATTGGTATGTATGTCGTTGTCTATGGATTGCGTAATGTTGGTCTAACAGAAGTATTAGCAGGCTTAATTCAAGCAACTGCTGACCATGGATTGTTTGCAGCAACCATTGGTATGGGATTCATTGCAGCCATTCTTTCATCGATTATGAATAACATGCCAACCGTTATGATTGATGCGCTAGCTATTGACGCAACTCATGCAACAGGAACAATAAAAGAAGCTTTGATTTATGCTAATGTCATTGGTTCAGATTTAGGACCAAAAATTACACCAATTGGTTCCCTTGCTACTCTCTTATGGCTTCATGTTCTTTCGACAAAAGGGGTCAAAATTTCTTGGGGAACTTACTTTAAAACAGGCATTATCTTAACCATTCCAACACTGTTTATTACGCTTGTTGGTTTATATATTTGGTTATTAATTATTTCATAACACATCATGAAGGAGACTTTACCCATGTCTAAAAAAACACTTTATTTCTTATGTACAGGTAACTCTTGCCGTAGCCAAATGGCAGAAGGTTGGGCAAAAAAATATCTAAATAATGACGAATGGGATGTACGCAGTGCAGGTCTTGAAGCACATGGACTAAACCCTAATGCTGTAAAGGCAATGAAAGAAGCAGGCGTTGATATTTCAAACCAAACATCTGATGTTATTGATCCTGAAATTTTGAATAATGCAGATTTAGTCGTCACTTTATGTGGTCACGCAGCAGATCATTGCCCAGTGACACCCCGTCATGTGAAGCGTGAACACTGGGGGTTTGATGACCCAGCTAAAGCAGAAGGAACGGATGAAGAGAAGTGGGCATTTTTCCAACGTGTACGTGACGAAATCAGTGAACGTATTCAACGTTTCGCAGAAACAGGTAAATAATTAATCAAGAAGCAGCCTATTAATGTTTAGGCTGCTTTATTTCTTCCTGGAAATCACATTATGGTAACTAATGTCCCAACAAAATTATTAAAATTAAACCCTTAATTTAATGGATGATAAAAATAACGCATCGGGTCAATGGACTCGATGCGTTATTGATTAGTTATGACCCACTACTTGGTGAGGAATATAAGGTTCTTCTAAAAATGCAACTTCTTCAGGCGTTAACTTAACAGATAGAGCATCTACAGCATTTTCTAAATGGGATATTTTTGTTGCACCAATAATAGGAGCTGTTACTTGTTCTTTTTGCAACAACCATGCAAGGGCAACATGAACACGTGAAATACTATGTTTTTCTGCGATTGATGCCACTCGCTCCACTACTAATCGATCTGCTTCTATGGTTCCATCATATTTAGACTTTTGAATTTCATCTGTTTTAGAACGATAGGTTGCTTCTGCCCAATCACGTGTCAATCTTCCGGATGCAAGTGGGCTATATGGAGTTACTCCAATTTTTTCTTCTTTGCAAAGAGGTAACATCTCTCGTTCTTCTTCACGATATAGAAGGTTTAAGTGGTTCTGCATGGATACAAATTTAGTCCACTTGTTTTTCTCAGCTACATGCAATGCTTTTTGGAACTGCCATGCGTACATGGCAGAAGCACCAATATATCTTGCTTTTCCAGCCTTTACAACGTCATGTAATGCTTCCATTGTCTCTTCAATGGGCGTATTGTAATCCCAACGATGGATAATATAAAGGTCTATATAATCCGTTCCAAGACGTTTCAGACTCTTATCAACTTCACTCATGATAGCTTTTCGAGAAAGACCAGAGCCATTAGGTCCTTTATGCATGGGTTGGTGTACCTTAGTTGCAATCACAACTTCATCACGATTAGCATAATCCTTTAGGGCAGATCCCAGAATTTCTTCACTTACTCCATGTGAGTACACATTTGCTGTATCAAAGAAGTTAATACCAAGATCAAGAGCTTTTTTAATAATGGGACGACTCTTTTCTTCATCAAGCACCCATGGATGCACCCAATTGACAGCATCCCCAAAACTCATACAACCAAGACAAAAACGAGATACATCTAAACCAGTATTTCCAAGCTTCGTATATTCCATTGATAATTCCTTCCTTTCTCATAGTTATACTTTTTCTTGATTCTTATTTAGTAAGTAGTCCTTCATATTTCATGTAATAACTGTTTTTCAATTCTCATAGCTTATTTCCTAAATAAATTTTAAAAGTAATACGTTTCTTTTTTCATAAGTTCCTCCCATCCTTTAGGTTTATAGACCAAGTCATTCCTATTTGTCCTATTTATATTGACAAATTGAGTAACTCGATTGGATATAAGCCTATCACCTTCGAGTAACACGAAGTCAATACTTTTAATGGATATTAATGTAACAATGGAATAAATCCTCATATAAAAAGACAGACTAGTTTTATTTAGCCTGTCTTTTCTAATATCATTTATATTTAAATTAAGCTGTCGTTTAGAGATATTAAATAATTTTTAACCTTTCCAAACTGTAGTTTATTTCATCCCTTCTGTTGAAAGGTTTTTTTTGAAATCAAACATATATTTTCTTATTAAAATAGATACTAAACTCAATATCAGGAATAACAGTCCTCCCAATACGATGTATTGTGCCCCCATTCCTGAGACAAATAAACCACCTACTGCTGTACCAATGGTTATCCCTAAATTACTAAATGATAAAAATAATCCATTTGCAAAGTCAGGAGCTTCAGAGGCCGCAGAAGTAATCCAGTATTGACTAACGTTATTTCCTATAGCAAATAAGAATCCCCATACCAAAATCGTAAGCATCATAGGTCCAGTAGATGTCCCTGTAAATAATGACAATAGATGAACGATCCCTAATAAAATGGGGAAAGTTATGGCGGTTTTCATGGCATTTCTCGTAAGCAATCTACCACCTACAAGGTTTCCAATTAGACTAGCTAATCCTAATATAAATAATGCCAAAGTTAAGATATTCCCTGATATATTCGTAACAGTTTCAAGATATTCTGTAATGAAAGTATTCACACTAGAAGTTGCGGAACCTATAAAGATGACCGTTAGAATAGCTAACCAAATTAGAGGTCTTTTTAATACGCTCACTTGAGATCCATAAGAAAGTCTTTCTTTAACGGGCATTGACGGAATAAACACCAATGTAGCTATGAATGCCAATGCATTTACGATAGCAAAGAATAACATGGCGATTTCTAGAGAAGTTGCACTAGCAATATAATTCGTAATGGGTACACCCAGTATCATACCTGCAGTTACGCCCAAAATCACTTTAGAAACAGCCTTTGGAGCTTCTTCTCTGCTAACTGAGGTAGCAGCTACTGTCAAAGCCAATGAACAATAAATAGGATGGAAAAATGCTGGAACTACACGAGCAATTAGTAATAGGGTAAAGTTTGATGCAAACATAGAGACAATGTTACCCAAGATAAAAATAGCAAGGACAAGCAACATGACCTTCTTGCGATTTATGCCTGAAAACAATAATGGCAGTATAGGACCAGAAATTGCAACTGCAAGGGCAAAGAGGCTCACTAGAAGCCCTGCTTGAGATACACTAATATGATAGTGATCAGCAATTAAAGGTAATATCCCAACAACACCCATTTCAGTTGTTAAGATGCCGAACACTCCGATTGTTAATATAAAAATAAGTAAATTATTTCGTTTAGACATAAAAAGCTATCCCCTACTTTCATTAATTAATAATTATATTGATGTACACTTTGTGATTTACTTTGAACTATCCTAGAATCTTTCTTTTTACTGTGAATAGCTTACGCTTTTTATTACATAAATCACCTCTTCCTTTTTGTAAGATATTACTAAAGTGGCCACCAAATGGGCCGAAATCGGCTATATCCCTTGTATTGGAATGACAACTTCACCACCTTTGTGCTACGATAAGCCTACTACCTTCGAGCAACACGAAGTCAAGGTTTTTTAAGCAACTTTAACATATTTTTTAAGGAGGACTTACTAATGTATACGGTGAAAGAAGTGGCGAAACTCCTTGATCTGACTGAACATACGGTTCGTTACTATACAGATAAAGGATTAGTTCCAAGTTTGCAGCGTGATAAAAATAATAATCGCCTTTTTGATCAGCAATCTATTAATTGGCTTAGAGGTGCAAAACATTTGAAACAGAGTGGTATGTCTGTCGAGGCCATCAAAACTTATGTAGATTTATGTCTGGAAGGCGAATCTACTATTCCACAACGTTATGAGATACTTTTAGAACAGAGAGACAAAGCTCTGGCTCAGTTAGAAGAAGCGAAACAAAGAGCAGAATTTATGGTAAATAAAGTGGATCACTACCGTGATATTATGAATAAGGTAGTCCCAGATAACATGAATCCAGGGAACTGGTCAAAAAATGAAATACAGGATAAAGCGCCCTTAAGTTAATGAGTGCTGTGACCAAAAATATCGTTTTTTAGGACAGGTTAGAAAAACCTAATTAAAAGAGAAAAATACGCGGCTTACTTATACCTTAATTTACCAACTGGCATCCTGTTTAATTTATTAGAGATTTTACTATAAAGAAAAAAGCACAAACTCGTTATTACTAAACGGATTTGTGCTTTTTTCTTTATATATACTTTTATAAATATTTGATGATATTGAGTAGACTAATCATTTCTTTTATTTTAAATGTGGTGAACCCTGTTTAAAAAATAATTAAAACCTATTGACTTCGTGTTACTCGAAGGTGATAGCCTATCTATAGCACAAGAGTGCTTAATGTATAAACCTCAACTTAAGAGGAGTAACTGGAATCAAGTATAGGGAGGAATTGTATATGCAAAAAGTAATGTTAAACAATGGTGTAGAGATGCCAATATTGGGATTTGGGGTTTATCAAATTGAAGATGCAAAGCAATGCGAACAGGCTGTCTACGATGCCCTTATCGCTGGTTATCGCCTAATTGATACAGCTGCTGCTTACATGAATGAAGAAGCAGTCGGAAAAGCAATTAAACGAAGTGGTATCCCAAGAGAAGAAATATTTATTACAACAAAACTTTGGATTCAGGATGCAGGTTATGAGAATGCAAAAAAAGCATTTGTAAAGTCGCTGGAGCGACTAAAAGTAGATTATATTGATTTATATTTAATTCATCAGCCATTTGGTGATGTATATGGCTCTTGGCGTGCTATGGAGGAGTTGTACCGAGAAGGTAAGATTAGAGCAATTGGAGTCAGCAATTTTTATCCAGATCGCTTGGTAGATTTAATTACTCATAACGAAGTAGTTCCAGCAGTAAACCAGGTTGAAACACATCCTTTCTGCCAACAAATAGAAAGTCATAACCTCATGAAAGAGAACAATATTCAGATAATGTCTTGGGGTCCGTTTGCTGAAGGAAGAAACAATATGTTCCAAAATGAAGTATTAGTATCAATAGCCAAAAAGTATAATAAATCCGTTGCTCAGGTGATTCTACGGTGGTTGACACAAAGGGAAATCATTGCGATTCCAAAGTCAGTTCATAAAGAAAGAATTATCGAAAACTTTAACATCTTTGACTTTGAACTAAATCAAGAAGATATGGAGACAATTAAAACATTAGATACGAAAGAGAGTGTATTCTTTTCCCATAGAGAACCCGACTTCGTGAAATGGCTCGGTAATGTTAAATTTAATATTTAATGGTATTCGGCACTGAAAAAACCGATTTTCAATAATGATATACAGTCCTTAACAAATCTAGTTACCATAACACCAATTATCAGAAGTGAAAGCGCACATTTTGTGTATGCGCGCGCCAAGAAGCAATCTCCCTTTAACTACATTAAAGGGAGATTACTTTTTCTTGTTACATATATGAATATCTTGTAAATACTAAAGTATCTATAATATATCTATAATTTTAATATTTACACAAAATGTAGACAAATAGAGATTTTCACCTTTTGTCATATACCACTCTATCTTCTATTTACCTTTCAAGAAATTTTTACATTCATAATAACTAAGTAGAAAATTTATAATCATTTAACTTTGATGTATCTTTAATAATGTAATTTTTATTAAAGATACAAAGTAAACGTTTTTTGTAGAAATAGGTAAATATATAAACTTCTTTATAAAAAATATAGTTTTATCATTTACTCTTACTGACGACAAATGTGGACTTTTTCTACAAGATAAGTAATATTTAAACTATCTTTTGATAAAATACGTTAACTATTACTTTTATTTCTAAAGAGATTTTATTCATTCATTCATTTATTTATGTAGTAATATAACATTTTATTTTTTTATTAAATACTTGTTCTATGTAAATATAGATCCTATCCTTTTGTTTATAAGTTCCCTATTAAAAATATAAACTCTAAAGACCTTTCCTATTTTTAAAATTCTCTATTCTTTTTATTTTTTTGTCTATAAAAAATTCTAAAGATATTTTATAGAATACAAAATTAAGTTTTATAAAAATGTATAAGGGAATGAAGTGCAATAAGAAAATTAGTTAATAGGGGGTTTTGTCGTGAATATAACAGAAATAATGACCAAAGATGTTGAGACTTGTGATCTTAAAAGTTCTTGTGGCGAGGTAGCTAATCTGATGAAACAATTAGATGTAGGAGCTATTCCAATTTGTGAAGGCAATAAGCTAGTTGGGTTAGTAACAGATCGGGATTTAGTTGTGAAGGGGCTAGCAAATAACTGTAACGCTAAAACACCGATAGCTGAAATAGTAAAACCGCACGTAATCACTGGTACTAAAGAAATGTCCCTAGAACAAGTTGCAGAGATAATGTCCCGTTATCAAATAAGACGATTACCTATTATGGAAGGTGATAAACTGATTGGCATTGTTTCTCTGGGTGATATAGCAACAAGTATTGAAGAAAGTAAAAAAGCAGGTACAGCTCTTGAAGGTATTTCAACCTCATTTAAAACTAAAAATTAAAAATAGAGATTAAGAAATTTCAAATCAAAAAAGAGAGCCACTGCTTATGTAGTGGTTCTCTTCTTTTATAGATAATATTTATTATACTATGTTTCATTTAGCTCTTTTATTATTTGATGTTACATGCTCTCCTTGTTCTTTAATATTCACTTCTTCTTTCCTTAGAGTTTCCGATACTTTTTCATTTTCTTCTTTACGTCGTTTGCCCACCACTACTTCTTCTGTTACCACTGGCTCTTTTGATACAGTCACTTTCTCTTCTTCAAGGGGGATGCGAACAGCCTCTTCATCTTCAATAATCTGTGTATTGGCTCGTTTATCGGATACAGGACGACGCTCCACATATACTTCATCATGCTCTACAGGAATATTGACCGTTTCCTCTTTATGAAGAACCTCCTTATCGACTTGAACTTCTCCTGTTTGGACTCTTTCCTTATCTACATGTAATTGTTCTTCTTTTAGCTCAATATGTTCTTCTCCAGTCTTTGGAACGTCGTGTTCATGTTCACGATGTTCCCCATATAATGATTTCTCATAAACAGAGCCACCTTTGGCAAAAGGGGAATCCCCTCTCTTTTCTAGGAAAGAATTTGTTTTTGTCTCTCGATTAGCATTTACTACCAATAATACTTTTCCTTTCTGTAAGTCATCTGCATAAGCACCTGCTTCTGTGAGTGGGACACCTAGGTTAATTAAGCGCTGTTCCACTTTAGCTTTATCTTTATGAGGCTCTTGGTAGTGATCTGGTGAAAATACATGTTTAATTTTATCCATAATCGATTCCTCTTGATGACCTGTCTCCGTCGTTTCAATTCTCTTTATGTCAATTCCCTCTTTGTTTTCTACTTCTAGATAATCCTCATCATCTATATCGTTAGTGGTTACGAGAGAAAGCTCCTTCTCTTGAAATCCTTGAGTCTTTAAGTTTTGAATAGCTGTGACCACAGCCTCCTCATTTTCGTAAGTACCTATTACATTTTTTGTCATTAGTAACTCCTCCTTCTATTATAAAAAGCTATTTAGAAAATTAATTTCATCTGTGTTACTTTTAATACCCGCATGTCTTTTTATAAAACTTTTTTTGGAATAATAAAAACATCTAAATTTGAATTAGAATACGATTAAGAGATAATCTATAAGTTAAATTGAACGATGTGCTTTTAAGATTTAATGGATAACCCTTAAGCTAGTAAGCGACATCTAAAAATACAGGTTTATTAAGCTATCACATAGGGAAAATGGTTTTAAAGTTTAAATAAAAATAGAGAGGGGCAAGTAGAATGCGACAAAAAACACTTATTTCTGGTCTTGCTATTTCAACGGTAAGCATAGGGATTACAACTTATCTATTGAAGGATAAATCAAACTTAGATAAGATAAAAGAGTTTGTTCAAAGTGTAAAAAAGACTGTTCCATATAAGTCGTCGACTCAAAAATTGGCCTCATTTCCTATACACAAAGCTGGTCATCCAGACCCTATAGACATTGAAGATAATAAAATGGTCTCAGAAGGATCTATGTTCCCTGTGCAATATTATAATGAAAAGAAACAGTGAATTATCAACCTATATCACTAACTATATTAATATACTTGTAAAACAGTTCCGTTGCATCTCGAAGAGATTTTAACTATTTGAAAGATATATGTTTCATTATAGTTATATCTACTATTTCAATTCCAATAAATATATTCATATGTCTCATATCTTAGCTTAGAATGTTTAAAGCATAGTTGAGATGTCCGAGAAGGTAGCTAGTTATTCATATCACAAACTTCAATTAAACAGCCTGTCATTAAGGAGGTTTTTTAATGAAGAAAATAAGAGTTGTAAAGGATGGTTATGAAGTAAAAGAGGCTATTGAACAATTTTTAAGCCTAGGATTCAGAAAAGATAATATCTACTTATTAACACATGAAAGAGATCGTACTGAAGAATTGACAAATGTGTTAAATACAAATGATATCGGTATATCAGAACCTGGAGACAACAAACCAATGGCAAATTCACTTCATTTTTATAAAGATGAACTACACTCTAAGCTTCCCTCTTTAGGATTATCGGATGAGGAAGTTCAACAATATTTAAAGGAATTGAATTGGGGTCGTATACTAGTGATTGCAACAAAAACAGATGATTTTCCTCCTATTAAGTACTATCAGTAAAAAAGCTATCCAAACTCTCTTCACCAGTTAATTGAAGAAAGCTTGGATAGCTTTTGTAGAATTATATATATTTTTTTATAATATAGTCTTTATCAAAAATACAAAGTGTATTGATTAGATAAGGATAGAAAATAACTAATTAAAACCTGTTAGAAACAAAAATATAGGTCAAGAAGTAACCTAAAACCTTAAGTGTTTTTATAAAAGTTTTTAATGTTATATAATTTTTATTTTCACAGCTAACTTCTTAGACCATTTCCTTTTCGGCCTTCTTTATTTCTTCCCTAAATTTTTCTTCAATTAACTGTTTATCTCCATACACCAATAAACGATCCCCTGCTTGGATTTTACAATTATTAAGTTTATTCCTTATTCTTAACTCTCCTCGCATTAAGAAAAGTACTAATATATCTTCATCTTTATGGATGCATTCATTTACTGACTTTCTAATATAAGACGACTTCTCATCAATTTTTATTTCTAAAATGCAATCTGATTCACTAGTTAATAAAATTTGACTTACTGGTAATTCTTCCATTTCAAATGTTTCCTCAGATTTTCCCTTAAGTTTATCTGATAAAACTTTTTGAAAGAATGGCAATTTTAAAAAAAGGAATATGAGAATCAATCCTACTTCTATATATAATACTTTTGGGGTTAGCACATCATTTGATAGTATACTACTTAAAGAAGAGATAATAACAGCAAATGAAAAAGCACCAAACAATATTAAAAAAATACCTAATTTTCTTCTGAAAGGATGGCCTAAAATCACTTCTGATTCTCCTGTTGTAAATCCAGTTCCCGTCATTAATGATATTACTTGAAATCGAGCAACTTGTCTTTTTATTCCTGTTATTGAAAACAAAATGGTGTTAATTTCGATTATTGTAGCTATTATCACTAAATAAATAACCGTAAATGTAAATTCCACTTTTTCCTCCTTTATTATTCAATATTAGAAAAATTAGATTTATAATTGTTATTTTAATTGTTTTGCTTTTATCTGAAACAAGCTATCTAAAATTATACATTCCCTACAATATTCGATGAGCAGTCTTTTCATTAAAAATATGAAATAATGAATAGCTATACAATAATTAAGATTGTAACTATTCATAAGTAGTTTTTCTTACTTCTTTTTTTTGCTCTTATGTAGGATCTAACAGCTTGGATAGCCATTACGGTAGAAATGATAATCCCTGATAAAGCAACAAATAAAGCAATATATTCAAAAATGGTGTAATGAGAAAGTTTATTCCAAGCAATTTTGCCTTCCCAATTATGGATCACTAGATTCATCCCATAAATCCCTGATATTACTGTGTAAACAGTTAAAATCTGTAACAAATAGTTATGTCTTTTTGAAGCCATTCTTTCCTCATTTTTATATAAATCATTAAGTGTATTATTTACCTGAGCAAAAAGTTTATCTATATTCAAAACTTTTTTTAAACAATTAGAAATTTCTTTTCCTGCTAATCGACTGTTAATTTCGATATTGTAAATTTTAGCTGAAAACTCAGTAATTTGCATAATAAGATTATCAACATCCATTCCCTTTATGCCTTTATGAAGTTTTCTTTGGTCATAGTTAAGCTTCATAAGTGCAATTCGGTAATAATAAAAAAGAAGAAATGAATAATAGTATTGTCCAAACATTTGGTTGGCGAGCATATCTGTAAGCTCTCCTTGTGACTTGGTTATACAGGAAAATGTATAATCTGTTACCACATAATACGTTTCATCTGCCCACCTGTCGTATACATGATTATCATAAAATCGCTTCATATAAGCAGGATTTTTTGCTCCGATAAACGGATGACCTTTATTGTCAAATCCACTTATATTTCCTAATCGATAAATTTCTTCAACATCGACCATACTATCTTCTTGTAATGCTATATATCCTATTACGTATAATCTTTCATCTATATAGAAAGGTAAGCTTCCAAAATAAGAAGAGTTCGTATTTTTTTGATCAAGAAAATCTTTCATAAAAGGACATAATGATTCGAAAACGAAATCTTTTATCTCTTTATAAGAGTGACTTTTTGTCCCTACCTGTATATCTGAATATTCATCTATAAGTGGTTCCATTACACGAAATAAGTCAGTGAATTCCATTACTTCTGAGTAGGACATGTTATCAGGTAATTCAACGCGTATATTCATCATGCCTATTTGAAAAGGACAAATAATAATATCTATAGACAATAGATGAAAATTCGTTTGAAGGTACTTTCCTTTTAGAAAGTATTCCTGATTGAATGCCTTAGAGAATCTTCTAAAACCCTCTTTTTTCGTTGAGTCAGTTGGAAAGATAATGGGTTCAATATTAGGTAGGAAAATTCTCTCCATATGATAATGTGAAACGGTATGGTCACCATAGTATTTATCTTGCAAATGGACATTATCAAGTGTGAAAAACTCATATCCTTGTTGCCGAAGTTGTTGTATTAAGTCATCTGCACCGTCTTTTTTTAAAGCAAATGGAAAAACAAATTGGAGATATGCTTTTTCTACTACAAATTCCTTTACAGATTGATCTTGCCCCTTAAAGTTTGGCATTTTTCTCCTCCCTTTAAAGTAAAATTTAGTGGATTTTTCAACTTAATTTATTTACCCTGCTGTGAGAGAATTTTAACTTGGTCAAAAGAGATAGACTAATTATATAGACAACGAATAGGGCTTGAAAACTTCTTAGAGAATCGCTATTTTCATATCTATTTCCCGTTTCGCTTATCATAATAAACTGGAAAAAAAGGATTATCGATATTTGAAATTTTCTCAATAGTAATGAATTCACCAACAATTTTTAATGTTAATTTTAACCATTATATATATATTGTTTTTTTCTCTTCTCAAGTGGAATTAATTAAATAAGCTACTATTTATTTTTGGAAATGGAGTAAGGAGGTCATATTTATGTATCTACAGATTGCAAGTAAGCTACTTATTGGATACCTAGTTTTATTTACTATAACTCGAATATTAGGTAAAAAGAGTATAGGTCAGCTAACTCCATTAGATTTTATAGCTACATTGTTATTAAGTGAGCTCCTGGGGAACGCTATCTATGACAAAAATGTTAAACTCACTGAATTTTTATTTGCTACACTAATTTGGGGAATAATAATTTTCTTAGTAGAATTTTTCTCTTATAAATTTAGATATATTAGGAAATTTACAGAAGGGAGACCTTCAATTCTAATTAACAAAGGCGTAGTAGACTGGAAAGAACTAAAGAAAAATAAAGTGGAAATGCAAGAATTAATGCAAATGTTACGGGCCAATAATGTATTTTCTATTCAAGACGTACAATATGGAATTTTAGAAAATAACGGGACACTAAGCATCATGAAAAAATTAGATAAGGAACCCCCAAATCGTAAAAATTTGAATATTCCCTTTCAAGAGCAGGCTCTCCCTACTATATTAATAAAAAACGGTAATTTAGTAGAAGAGAACCTTTCCAAACATCATTTAAATAAGCAGTGGTTATTAGATAAACTTAAGCAAAAAAATATTTATCATCTATCAGATGTATCTTATGCAGAGTATGAAGCAAAAAGAGGCTTATTTATTCAAAGGTTTAACAAGTAAAATCTATACTTCCATTTTTAAATTTCATTTAATTGTATAGCTTCAGCTCCCTCTCTTTCTATATTCTATAAAATAAACTATTTAAACAAAAAATCTCGACATAGTAAAATGTCGAGATTTTTATTAGGCAGTGATTTCTATATAAGCTTTTTTTACAGCATCCCATTGAAATTTTCCTTCTTCTACAACAAGGTGATCCTCTGGATTCCAAGGTAAACTTTCTTTAGCAACGTCTAAACGTAAATGTTCAATACTTGCTGGTGGAAGTTCACTATCCCATTTATTTAGTCCGATAAAATAAATACTACCTTGTGCTAATACATCGGGATGTAAATGAACAAAGATTGTTTGAAATTCTATTTCATCTACTTTTTTCATTCTTTCAACCCCTTTAGAACACTTTTTATCTTTTAATCTAATAGGTTGTTAAGGTTCTAGTATCTTATGCTATTGATTTAACATTAACTCCTCTTATATTTATTTTCAGTTGAGGATTCATTTTTAGTTTTCTTTTTATTTCTTTCGTCTTCCTTTTCTATCTTTATTTCTTCAATTGGTATCGGGTCGACTGTTTGTTCAATTTTAAAACGATCAAATAAAGTTTTATTCTTTGTAGGGTATTGTTCGGCATGATCTCTACTTTTTGTCTCTTGAGGATGAGGTGGCTTTTTTCTTGACTCTGTCATTCTATTCCCCCCCTGTATTGACTGTATACAATCATATTAATCTCCTCCCATAAATTAAGATATTTTACCTTTATCCTAACGGGGATAGCCTCAAACCTAGGCCTATACTTATTAAAATTTAAATTCAATTATAAAAATAGATAACGGGGTGTTTTTAGAACTACTTTTTCTAATCTATATTATAAGCTGTTTCTTTATAACATCATGCATCGTAAATAACATAACTTCTACCTCAATTTAACTGGTGGTACATGGAATGATTTATATTTTACAAATGAGCGAGCTCTTCAGATAATTTTTTTGCTTTAGCTTTTAATTGTTCTTTTTGACCTTCCAAATCCGCCATTACAGTTAGAACCTCTTTATTATCGGGTTCTTCTCTAAATTGATTTAATACAGCAACAAGGGATTCTGAGACTTTGATCAAATTCTTGTTCACTTCATCTTGCTTTTTTAAATTAATAATTTCACATTTCTTTTTTTCTATATTATACATCTGCCTACTTCCTTTCTTTTAATATATAACTAGAGATTAATTACTTAGTTTTTTAAAATTTAAAGTCCGAATAAAAAAATATTGTAAATATAGGTTCTAGAGAATACCTGAACTATTAGGAACTTGTAATAATATATAAAATAATACGGTTTTCATCTTTTACATTGAGGTATCTTGAGCTTGATTTTGAACTGTAAAGATTTTGCTTCTATGGTATGCTGCATTTATTTCTCCTCCTATAACAAGAATTAAGCCAGTTAGGAAAAGCCATAGCATAAGCACGATTATTCCCCCAAGGCTGCCGTATGTCGCTGAATAACTTCCAAAGTTATTCACATAAAAAGAAAAAATTAGAGATGTTAATTGCCATAAGATAGTTGCCGCCATTGCGCCCGGCCATACATGTGTAAAAGGAAACGTCTTATTAGGAGCAAGATGATATAAGACAGAAAGAATACATACCATCATCCCAATTGCAACTATCCACCTTAGTATGTCTAAAATAATAGCCGTCCCAGGTGGGAATTAACATTTTTAAAAGAACACCTCCAAAAACAGGAAGAATAAGGGATACTAAAAGCGTTAAGATTAGCCCAATTGTTAATACAATTGATATTAATCTTACTTTTGTAAACGAACGAGTTTCCTCCACATCAAAGGCTTGATTTATTGCTTTTATAAAAGCATTTATACCATTTTAAGCAGACCATATAGTTCCTAAGATTCCGAATGTTAGAATTCCCCCACTGGGTTTACTAATAAATTGCACCACATTTTCTTTAAAAATAGTAGCAGTTTCACCCGGCATTACACTCTGTAATATATCAATGGCTTCCTTCGTTTCAATAGATAAATAGGGAACAATGGATAAAAGTAAAATAAGCATGGGGAAAATTGATAACATATAATAATAGGCCTGTTCAGCTGCAAGTTCAGTTGCACGGTATTCTTTCATTTCTAGTATAATTTTTTTACTAAAAGATATGATCTTATTCATTACATCCCTCAACTTTCTGTAATATTATTTAAAATTCTTTTCCCATTATTTAAAATTTTCAATCTAAAAATTATATAATGCTTCAAAAAATCCACATTTAAATAAAGAAACCTTTTAAGGAATAGTGTTTGATCGTTAAATATAACAGGAATGGTCTTATATAACTCAAAAATAGGTGATTTTTATGGTTAATGAAATATTAGAAAATTTATCAATAATCAATTTTCTTTGGTTTATTATTGATTTGAGTTTAATCCTTTTAGGAAACCGATTACTTCATTGGACAGTTAATTCTATTTCTAAAAAGAAGACATATCATCCAAAAAACTTTTTCACTTCTATTGTTTCTTTGTTAAATTGGATTACTATCTATGCTGTAATTTTTTTATTTTTATTCTCTTTTCCTAATAGAAAATGGATGTTCCGCCCCTTATATTCTCAAGGAGGAATAGATGTATCATTCTTCCTTATTTTAATTGTAATTATGAGTATATTATTTGCTCATAAACTCATTAAATTATTGACTATGCATGTATTGAAGCCAGTTTATAAACACTACAATATTAATAACGGTTTAGGGTATACATTTAATAAAATTATTTATTATACATTGATGATTATAGCCTTAGGAATAAGTTTTAAGAGCGTCGGGATTGACCTAACCGGATTAGGGACAATCTTTAGTGTGCTCGGTATTGGAATTGGTTTTGGAATGAGGAACATAGCAGGAAATTTTGTATGTGGAATTATTATTTTATTTGAAAGACCAATTGAAGTAGGAGAAGTTATTCAACTTAATGAGGGGATTGGTAGGGTAGAAAATATCAGGCTTAGATCTACAATTATTCGCACTGCTAAGGAAGGAACTTTAATTATACCTAATCAATATTTTATTGAGCACATTATTAAAAATCGAACTGGATCTGAAGTGATAGCAGAGGTTACCGTAAGTGTAGAATATGGAGTTAGTACAGAGAAAGTTGATAAGGTTCTCCAAGAAGCCGTATCAAAAGTTAAAGGAAAATCTGAAGGGATATTAAATGAACCAAATCCTACAATTCGATTTGTGAACTTTCGAAATAGAACTATGGATTTCTTAGTTGAGATCCCAGTAATAAATTTTGAGATTAAAGAACAAATAGAAAGCAAGCTACGACACTCTATAGTTCAAAGTTTTACAGAAGAAGGGATTAATCTTGCGCCTTATGAATTTAGCCAAGTCCTTTTAAATAAACTTGAAAAGTAATAGCCGAGAAATAAAAAAAGACATTCTAAATTAGAATGTCTTTTTTTTATTATAGATGCAGGAGCTACATCAAATCCATTCAATCTTAATATCCAATAAAAGGAGAGTGAACTTTTAAATAAATTCATTCTTTTAAATTTGAGAGTTTATTCATTATTTACTTGTTCTTTGATTTACTATTGCTTTTTCAATAGTATTATTCAATGCTTCTACAGCAGAAAAAATTCTTTTAATTCCACTTACACAATTTCTCTTTACCTCTGAAGGGTTGTTTTGTGATTTAACGGCTGTATTTGTAGTTACTTTTTTTATATCCTTTGTAAGTTTATTTACTTTAGTCCTTGTTCCATCATTTAACATAGATATAGCTACTCCTCCAATTATAGTACCTATTGTTAAACCTTTTATAAAATCTCTATTTCCAAATTTTCCAGTCTTATATACCTGTTCTTTCATAAATCTGTTACCCCTCTTTATATAATAATTATTTTTATTTTCAAGTTGTTTCTTTCCCTTTTAATTAAAAGTATTTGATTAAATATCACATAGAGGTTATTTATTAATATGTTGAGTTTTCATAAACGAATTTAAATACATTTCCTATATAACAGCCGTCTTAATATAAGAATGCGAATAGGGCAGCCTTTCTTTTTTCTATTATTAAGGTTCTAATAATACGTTTAATTTATTTTTTCCAATTTAATAATCCATCATCTTCATCGAACTCGATTAAAACATCAGTTATTCCCTTTTGTCCTAAAATCTTTTGCTCTAACCGATCTTTTATGTCATCTGCAACAGCAACTGTTAAGGTAGGATCAATTTCAATCTCTATTTCTACATGGAAATCTTCTCCTTCTTTAATAACATTTATCCCTTGTATATCTTTGACATCCGGATCCCTCATCACTAAAGAACCTATCCTGCCTTCCATTTTTTCATCAGCCTCTCCTATTGCTCCAGCAGCATTATCTAGAAAAACTTTTCCAACCACAAAGAACATCATTAACCCAATTAAAATTGAGGCAATTCCTTCAGCTTGATGATAAGACGTGAAATTAGAAATTATTACTGCAATAATAGCTAATATCCCACCTCCTGTTGCTACTAAATCTTCCATAAAAACCAGTTTTGTTGCCGGTTTTGCATTTCTTAACCTTTTAAAGCTTTGGAATAATATAGTTATCCCTTTAACTTCAATGTCCTCATCATGAACAATCTCCTTCATTGCTTTATATAGAACCGTTGCTTCAAGTATAACGGCGATGCCTAACACACTAACATTTAAAATAAAACCCGAGGATTCCGTGGGATGTAGTATATGACGAAAACCTTCTCTTATAGTTTCAAATGACATAATTCCTACAACTAATACAGCACCAAGTAAAACTAAATTTACCAGTCTTCCGAAACCATTTGGAAACCTAGCTGTGGGTGTTTTTTTGCTAAGGGCTGAACCTATAAAAACAAAAAATTGATTGGCGGCATCTCCTAGACTGTGCATTGTTTCTGCAAACATGGCAACATTACCCGTTAGTATAAAAGTCGTCCCTTTAATAATTGCAATAATGGCATTAACTATCCCTGCTAACATTGCAGACTTATTTCCTTTTTTTAATAATCGAAGCAATTCTCCCATTTTCTCACACTCTCTTTGGTTTCTTTATATTTAAGTTTTTTATTTTGGAATGAATAAATACTAAGTAAAATTCTTCATCCTTCAATTTGCTTTTTCCTGAATAGAATTGTTATAGATTAATATGTTTTTACATGAGATGGTCTTATACAGAAGTACAATTTAATTCGTATTCATACTCATTTTTATATGTTACTTATTCTCTTATTTACACATATTTAAACGATTAATTAGTAATAACCATTTTCAAATCTAATTAAGCAAAAATGGGTATATAAATTTATCTTTTTAACCAAGGAATAAGAGTTTTACATAAAAAAAATTCCATGGTTAATTTGTTTTAAGTATGGGTAAAAGTTAATTAAATATTTTAATAAGGAGGTGAAGTAACAATGGAAATTCTATGGATGCTAATTGTGGGTGGAATTATTGGTTGGCTTGCTGGTTTAATAACAGGACGGAATGTTCCTGGAGGTATTATTGGTAATATCATTGCTGGCTTTATTGGCGCTTGGTTAGGCGGCCTTATCCTTGGAGATTGGGGTCCAATCATTGGTGGGTTTGCAATCATCCCTGCAATTATTGGATCAATTATTTTGGTACTAGTCGTAAGCTTTATTTTACGAAAAATGGGTCAAAAGAATAATCATAGTCATCAAGCATAAGAAAGTGAAAAAATTCAAATTGGAGTGACTAAAAATGAAAGAAGAAAGCAGGTCTATGTTATCTAACTTTTTGGAAGAAAATCGATTTGAACTAGACTCTTACCTTACTTTTTTATTTGATCAAAATAATAATGATTCTGAAAATGGGTCAAAAGCTTAATGAACGATGAATTACTTTTTAGAGGAAAAGACAAGAAGATATTAAATTGGAATACAGTATAAGCGGTCTTATTAATTCAGTTTAGAATATATAAGGTCGCTTATTATTATGGAAAATGTTCAGAGATAAAGAATAAACGTGGATTTTCATATAACCATCCTATCTAACATTGACATCAAACTTACCATCTTCGTTTTCTAGCTCAAGCGTAACTGTCCCTCCGCCTTCTCTCCTATGTTCAGTCTTTATAACCCACATATAATCACTTCCTTTTTATAAAGTAGAATTTTCAGTACTTTGTTTGCATTATTCCAACCCATTTATCTCATTCATTTAAGGTTTCTCATTTATTGGAATTTTTATTACCATTGGCACTTGTGAATATCCTTTTTAGAGGCTACAAAAATCGTTGAAACAGCTGTATAAGCTAACTATAGAATATAGTGTTCTTAAAGAATAAATGTAATAAAAATACCAATTCAGATCCAATGTTACATATTTTTGTTATTGCTTTAAGCTATTTAAATAGAAATATCTAGGGAAACACATCTAATTTATACCATAATTCTACTTCATTATAATTATATGTTATTATAAATCAAAAGTGCTTATTTTAACTATAGTTATATATCATATACAGCTTAAAAACAGAAAAACCACTGAGCCTAATCAATGGTTTTCTGCTACACTTATTTAACCAAAGGATTGAAGCCTTTTGGCGTCATGAATAGTTTACTCAAAGAAATAAAATTTAAAATATACATACATTAAAAATGAAGTATATTTTAAATTTTATTTGAATGTACGTTTTGAACCATATAAAAAAGGGAATAGTAACTTAATTTTATTCCAGATAATTTTCAAATAAGAAAAATGGTTAATATGTTGAACAAACTGTAATAATGAATCTGGAGGGAAGGTATGTCAATTAATAAAGAAGTTTTCTATCGCGGTAAACGATTTAAGATTATTCATATTTATAGTTCTGGTTATTGTGAGCTTAGAAAAGTTAACGATCCTTTTAAAGTAGAACTAGCTTTATTAAATGATATCCTACTAACGGGATAATGATTACTGCATATTCTTATTTAACTAACCAAACCGAATTAATTTGATTTTTGTTATTAAATAAACATATTAATCATTTTTTTGATAAAAATAGAAGCCAAATTCTTTATATATAAAGGATTTGGCTTCTATTAATGTTGATGATGCTAACTAAAAATGTATATGATATACCGCGTAAAAACAGAAAAATTCAATTTTACAAACAATTAGTCATTAGTACGTTTGTTGGTGGATTTCCCACCCTTTTCACCGATTTCCTGGTAGAATTCTTTGTCATGGTTTTTAGCTGTAGCTTCTCCGCCTTTTTCGCCGATCTCTTGATAAAATTCTTTATCATGATTTTTGGCTGTAGTTTCTCCACCCTTTTCACCAATCTCTTGGTAAAATTCCTTATCATGATTTTTAGATGTGGCTTTGCCACCCATTCTTCCAGCTTCTTCCCGGCTCATTTTGTCATTATTTTTATTAGTTGTCATTTTACATTCCTCCTAATAATTTTGATATATATTTTGTCTTCCACGTTAAAAAAGAGCTAAACTATTTATTTTTATTTTCCTAATAATTGAGAATCATTTCCCGTTTTTTTATTTTGCAATTCCTCTTTTTGAAAAATCTTACTTATATTTGTTGATATGCTTTCTTTTAATATGAGGGTACCTATAAATCACCTTACGTAAAGTGAACTTGTATATCATATAAAATAATTTGTAGTCTAAATAACAAAAAAGCTACTTTTAAGGTAGCCTTTTTATGTTCTTCATTAACTTTCTTGGGATCTATAGAGTTTTGTTTTTTCCTTTTTTCCCCGTTACCCCGTTCTCATTTGAATTAATCAGTTGATCTCTGTTTCTTTTTCTTCTAGTAAGAAAATAGATAATAAAACCTATTAAAACTAATAAGGTAATGAGGAGAATACTTGTAGGAAAGTATAACGTACCTATGTGAATAGCAAGGAATTGAGTCATTCCCCCTTCACCTCCATATAAGATTAGTAAACGACTCTAGTGAGATACTTCTATTCACTACCCTTTCAGGGTATAAAAAAACATTTGTATAGAAGAATGAACCATATGTAGACAGCAACATACCAATAAGGTTTACTACTCTCAATCACTTAGTTTCTTCAACATTTATAGCACCGGTGAACCACTAAATACTTTTCTTTGCGATAATTACTATACGTTCTTGTTTCATTTCACCTACACATCGTTCAGCTTCTTCTTTTGTTAATCCTAATGAAGCCATTTTAGAACGAAGTTCATCTTCACGGGAAAATAACTTATTAACGGTAGATTCGAAAACCCCTTGTTCAGAAGTTCGATATTCTTTCGTATTTGTTATATCTGTTAAATATTCCGAACGCTCTTTATTATAGGTCAACAAGTAAACTTCACTTTTACTAAACCCATTGGTAAAAAAATCTTCAATGAACTTATTTGCCTGACCACTATTTTCTGCTACTTTAATTTCTTTCACTACTTTCTCCTCCTCTATCCCTATAAAATAGGTTGTTCTACTAATAGATATATCCTTCACCAGCTAATTAAAACCAATCCCATTCAGATACAGGATAAAGGTCGTATAAAGTGAGGTAAATTATCTACTTTCAAGGAACTAAAATGTGGATGTTTAAACTCCAAATGTATAGTTTATAAAAATTAGTTTTCCCACCATAGCCTAACTTTCTTAGGCTGAAAGATTAGATAAGATCGTTTATTTCTCCCTTAATGATTACGTTTTCTCTGTTAAAACATAGGGTAAATACTTGTGCAGACAAGAATATTTCTAAAACTAACTTAATATCTATACTTGCCTGTTAGAGAGTTCGCTGGTTATGGAGAACTTATAACAAACACTTTAGGATTAATAATGATAAGAAGGAGTTCTTGCCCAATGGAAAAGAAGTGGTGGAAAGAAAGTGTAGTTTATCAAATATACCCTATTAGCTTTAAAGATTCGAATGGTGATGGAATGGGAGATTTACAAGGGATTATTTCAAAGCTTGACTACTTAAAAGAGCTAGGCATTGAAGTGATTTGGCTATGCCCTATTTATCAATCACCAAATCATGATAATGGCTATGATATCAGTGATTATCGAGCTATTATGAAACAGTTTGGAACGATGGAGGACTTTGATGAACTATTAACTCAAGCACATAAACGTAATTTGAAGATTATTATGGACTTAGTTGTTAACCATACATCGGACGAACACCCTTGGTTTATTGAATCCCGTTCTTCTATAGATAACCCAAAGAGGGACTACTACATTTGGAGAAAAGGTAAAAATGGAGGTCCACCGAATAACTGGGAATCTTATTTTGGTGGATCTGTTTGGGAATATGATGAACTGACGGACGAGTACTATCTTCATCTCTACACTAAGCAACAACCAGATCTGAATTGGGATAATAAAAATGTTATAAGAGAAGTTGAAGAGATGGTGTCTTGGTGGCTAGATAAAGGAGTAGATGGATTTAGATTAGATGCTATTGCTCATATTGTTAAAGCTGAAAATCTTCCCGATGCGCCGAATCCAACTGGCCTTCCCTATGTAAGAGCCTATAAGCTATTTTCTAATTTGGAAAAAGTTCATACTCTACTTAGAAATTTATATGAGGAAGTACTGTATAAATACGATATCATGACAGTGGGGGAAACGTCGGGGTTAGGACCCGAACAAGCATTGAACTATATTGGAGATAAACGTCACGAACTAAATATGGTCTTTCATTTTGAACATATGCTGTTAGATTCAAAAGCTGGAGGGACCGGCAAATGGGAATTTAAGCCGTGGAACCTTCTAGATTTAAAGAATGTAATGAGTAAATGGCAAACGATTATTCATAATCAGGGCTGGAATGCAAATTATCTCTGTAACCATGATCAGCCTCGTTCAGTTTCACGTTTCGGAAATGATGGAAAATACCGAAAAGAATCAGCCAAAATGTTAGCAACGTTCTTGCTAACATTAGAAGGGACACCTTACATATTCCAAGGGGAGGAAATTGGCATGACAAATCCCAACTTCCCGTCCATTGAGGATTATCGAGATATTGAGACCCTTAACTATTATAAGGAAGCAATAGAAAGTGGAGCTTCGCTGGATTCTACCATGAAAGCAATTTGGAGGAAAAGTAGGGATAACTCCCGTACTCCTATGCAATGGGATGATACACATGCTGCAGGTTTTACTCAAGGTACACCTTGGATGAAGATAAACGCAAATTATAAAGAAATTAATGTACAGGAAGCTCTCCAGGATAAAAATTCTATTTTTCACTATTATCGAAAGATGATTGCATTGAGAAAGAAACATGATGTCCTTATTTATGGAGAATATAATCTCTTATTACCTATTAATCCAGACCTTTACGTATATACTCGTACGTTAGGTGAAGAAAAATTTTTAATTATATTGAATTTCTTTGATCGAACACCAGTGTTTGAAATGCCAGAAGAGTTAAGTACGCTGGATGCTAAACTTTTAATTTCTAATTATGACGTAGAAAGAGAAGATTTACATGGGTTAAAGTTACAGCCTTATGAATCTCGGATTTATAAATTACAAAAGAATTAATGATCGAAATTTCACCTTTACTTTAGGGTAGATATATTTAGAAGTATCATAATAATAAATTAAACTATATATTTCATATTTCAATCGATAATTTTCCCAAAATTATTACAATCATAAAATAAGTATATAAATAAGCCAAGACATTATAACCTGTCTTGGCTTATTTAAAAAATTCAATAACCCATAGATTTGAATTATATATCCAATTTTTATTATAAAATCAAATGGGTGTGGAGAAAGCTCAGCATGTTAAATAACTCTATATATACCATACATCATAAAAAGGCAAAAAATTAGAGGTTTAAAATGAACTAAAAATCTATCCATTATAAATTCTATAATAGAGAAAACTACAGGCTTTTTTTGATGATTGTTTTTATATTAGTTTAAAAAAGAGTCAAGATAAAATGAAAATAATGCAAATATAGCAAAATTACTAGCACTCATCCTTTATTTACCCCCGGCTAAAGGCTTGTGATACTACCAAATTTACGTGTTTTTTTCTCCTCAATGAGGGAATATCCAAAGTAATACTTATTTATAAGGAGTTGGGAAATCAGCATGACAATTAAAGCTCTTATACTTAATTGTACGTTAAAGAGAAGTCCTGAAGTCTCAAACACAGGTGCGTTAATTGGCGAAGTGGTGAAGATATTTGATAAGAATGAGGTGAAAACCGAAGTTATAACCCCCGCAGACTATAAGATTGGACATGGAATTACAGAAAAAGCAGTAAATGAAGAAGATGAATGGCCTTCTATTTTTGAAAAAGTAAAGGAAGCAGATATTGTACTAATAGGCTCTCCTATTTGGCTAGGTGAACAAAGCAGTATTACTACTCAAATTATAGAAAGGCTTTATGGTGGAAGTAGTCTAACAAATGATGAGGGTCAATACATTTACTACAACAAAGTAGGGGGAGTAGTAGTGACGGGAAATGAGGATGGTGCCAAACACGTTTCACGTTCGGTCATCTACGCATTATCTCATATAGGTTTTACCATTCCTCCCAATGTGGACACTTATTGGGTAGGAGAAGCAGGGCCGGGACCATCTTTTATTGAGGCAGAAGGATATAAAAATGATTTCACCATGCAACATGTAAAAATGATGGCTCATAATCTAATACATTTTGCAAGACTGTTGAAAAGTCACCCAATTCCTGCTGAAGGAAATGTAGTCAATAGTTAATAAAAGAGGATCCCATTAACGGGTCCTCTTTTATACGATTACATACACCCTGTAACTATTTTTGCGGAAAATCTTCCTTTTTATGTTAGCCTGCTTTGGTTGCAACTACTATTACTCGTCCCTCATCTAATTCTCTTTCATATTGTTGAGCTTCAATATCCGATAATCCTAAAGATTGAATTTTAGAACGTAATTCATCTCCACGAGATCGGAATACATTGGCTATTAAATCAAATGCTCCTTGTTCTGAGACACCAACATCGTTCGTCTCTAATGCTTCCGTTAAATCTTCAGAACGATTTTTATCATGAGCTAATAAATATACTTCATCTTTCGTGTATCCTCGGTTTAAAAATTGTTCGATTACCTCTTTTGCTTGAACTCCGTTTTCTACTACTCTTACATTTTTCATAAAAATCCTCCTTTATAAATGATATATACTCATTTCTAAGAAATAAAAGCCACTTTTATACTAACTGACAAAATGTCAGGAATTTTCTCAATCTACATTCCAATTTCCAACATGATATGTGTAAAATAAAACCCTTTTGTTCATAATTTCGATTGGCCAACGTTTTCGTTATTTAATTGGTTTCTGGATTTTTATTCTCATCATCTACATCATCTTTGTCTTTCCCGTCACTTGGACCATTATCTTGATCTACTCCGTCATTTACACCATTTTCTTTCAGATTCTTATCTACTTTATCTTTTTGATTCTCTAAATCCTTTTTGGTTTGTTCTTGCTTTTCTTTTGTATCTTTATCCATTTCATCTTTTTGTTCCCCATCGCTTACGCCATTATCTTGGTCTACTCCATCTCCACACCCAGATAATCCACCAAATGTTAAGGCTGCAGCCATACCACCTGCTACTAATTTCTTTGTCCAGTTCATTTCCATGACTCATTCCTCCTTCTAAGTTGAGGTAATTGGTTCGTTATGTAAACGCTGTACCCGTGTATTCTCCCCTTTAAACACATACTCATATAGCTTTCATAGTCATTCATTTTAAAGGTAAGTATAAGGGATTTTAACCTTTCCCAACTTTGCAACTGGAAAGCATGTTTTAGTAAGATTCAGAAGGGTATGAAACAAAATATAAATGAACTAAGGGAGGAATTAGGATGAATATCACTGAAGTAATGACTTCCAATGTTGATAAGTGTACTTCTCAAAGTACTTGCAGTGAAGTAGCTGAAAAGATGAAACAGTTAGATGTAGGAGTCATACCAGTTTGTGAAAATGATAAATTAGTAGGCATTGTCACTGATCGCGATTTAGTTATTAAAGGACTGGCCAATAATATGGAAGCTAATTCACCTATATCCGATTTAATTACCACAGATGTTATAACAGGAACAAAAGAGATGACTATAGACGAAGCAACAAACTTAATGTCACAACATCAAATTCGCCGACTTCCAATTGTAGAAAATGATCAATTAGTGGGCATTGTCTCCCTTGGAGATCTAGCTGTAGACAATCAAGCAAATCAAAAGGCTGGTAGAGCCCTTGAAGATATTTCCGTTCCAGCAAAACCTAGTAAATAAAACAAAGATGGGTAATCCATTAGGGGGTTCTCAACCCCTGATGAATCACCCCTTTTTTACAAACATGAGGATAAATAAACTGAGAAACTAATTGAAGTAAATGAAAAGTAAGAGTTTTAATCCAATTTTTCGAGAGTAAAATAGTTACAGTGAAAATAAATATAAAGGAGCGTACTCCAACATGCCAAACGTTCAAGTAGTAGAAAGAAGTGCTAGTGCAAAAGCAGCGATTGATGAATTCTTACGTGCAGGCTTTAATAAAGATGAAATCTATTTGCTTACTTCCAAAAGTGATATTTCTAGAGATTTAGCTAATGCGACTAATTCTGATAGCAATGAATTGTCTAACCATAACTTCATTAATTCAGATACAAATATATTACAAGTGAATGGGGATGAATCCCTTTCTAAAATGCAGTCTCTTGGGATATCTGATAACGATGCTGAGCGATATAAAAGAAGTATAGAAAAGGGATCGATAGTGATTGTTGTATCTAAAATAACTTAGTCCAAAAGGGTATTGTGTATCTTCTAGAAAGTTTATTTAACATAAAATGTCTAGATTTTTAATAAAGCTATCACCCTGCTCTAAAATATCAATATGGCAGTTAATTTATCTTAACCACAGGATCTCACGAGGATAAAGTAGACTTTACGCTTATTATCTAATTTATCGCAAACGCTTTCTTGATTTAAATAGCTTGATATAATAGTAGTGCATATTGGTTCTTAGATATCACTCCAACGAGTCCGCCACCCTTTCTAGGTTGCGGTTTTTTTAGTATTTAAACCAAAAATAACAGGTACTTTCTTTGTCAATCTGTTATTAATAATTCATGGAAATTCCTACAATTAACCTTTTAACCATTCGTTATAATAGATGGTAATAACTATTTATAGAAAGGAACATGTTTTAATGATGCAAACCGTTTTTTCTATTTTATTCCATGCGATGTTACCTTTGTCTATACCCGTCATTGCAGGGGCACTTCTTGCTCGTTTTAAGAACTTAGATACAAAACCTTTATTAACTTTATATCTCTACTTCCTCACCCCAGCTATCATTTTTGACACATTACATACAGCTAAAGTTTCATTTAATGATGTATATATGACACTTGCTTTTTCTATTTTAAATTTATTGTTATTATGGGCAGTTGCAAATATTATAGGAAAGATATTTAAGCTAACCTCTTCTGAAGTCGCTGGCCTTACATTGGTTTCTACTTTTACAAATAGTGTGAATTATGGACTTCCCCTTATTTTACTCGTATTGGGACACCTTGGGTTAGATAAAGCCTCTGTTTATGTTGTTATCCAAATGATTATTGTGAATACCATTGGTGTATATTTTGCAGCTCGTTCACAGTTTTCTGTAAAAAATGCTGTTAAATCTGTCTTTTCTCTTCCGGCAATCTATGCAGCCTTACTTGCAATTGTCCTGCGTTGTTTTTCAACCTCTTTACCTACAGGTATTGAAAAAGGCATTACAATGATAGCAGAAGCTTATTCTCCTGTGGTATTAGCTATACTTGGAGCACAAATGGTGAGGGTGAAAAAGCAAAGCCTAGAAGCAAGAGTTAAAGTAGCTTTTTGGTCTGGTTTATTTATTAGATTATTATTGTCACCTTTAGTAGCCCTATTCTGTTCATATCTTCTAAATATAAAAGGAACATTATATTCAGTCCTTTTTATATTAGCCTGTATGCCTGTTGCAGTAAATGCTGTTGTCCTAGCTGAAAAATTTAATGCATCGTCAAAGATTGTTTCTAAATCTATTCTTTGGACTACTTTGGCCTCCTTTATTATATTGCCAATTCTTATTGTTCTTATTAAATGAAAGGTTGTTAAAAGAACCTATGAAATCTCTAATTTCATAGACAAGTCCAACCTCATTAACTACATTTAACTATACACAAGTAGCAAGCATCACCTATTTTGCTAGCATGTCCAACAAAATAAAAAGGCAAAAGAACGTCACTTCCTTGCCTCGTAAGCTTTTACCTTATTATAAAATGTCGCTTTTTTCATTCCTACTTCATTCATAAATGCTACAGCAGTAATTTTTCCAGACGTCCATTCTTTATAGAGTCTACCCCACTCTTTAGGTAAAGCAATGACAGGGCGACCAAGGTGTTTTCCTTTAGATTTAGCAATGTCTATGCCTTCTCGTTGACGCTGTAAAATCGTTTCTCTTTCTTGTTGGGCCATAGAAGTATAGACCTCTATAATGATATTATTGATCATGTCTATGACCCACTCTTGCCCCGTTGGTACGTCTTGCATAGTAGTAGGTAAATCAATAATTTTGACTCTAATTCCTTCATTCCTAAACTGCTCTAAATACTTTTTAATCTGTGCTTTATTTCGTTCCAGACGATCAATAGATTTAATGTACAGTGTGTCACCATTTCTCATTGCTTTAAGCATATTCTGAAAGCCATCGCGTTCCATATCCTTACCACTAGCCTTATCACTGTATATGTATTTTTCATTCGTTACGTAAGGTTGTATTGCCTCTAACTGTCTATCTAAATTTTGTTCATTTGTACTTACACGAATATAGCCAAAATCGATTCCCATTGCTAAACCCATCCTTGTTTTATTAGATAGTTCAAGTATATGACAAAGTGTATAATAAGATCTATTATTTTTTGATCGTTTAAAAAGGTGTATTTTTAACAGTAAATAGACATTTTAACATTAATTTTTTTACCGTCTAAATAGGTGTACCTATTTAGACGGTATTTCGCCTTTACATCGCATAAAGTGTACTTCTAATCTTATACTGGTTTACGAAATGAATAGCACCATTTATCGTAATTTAATTTTTCTTCATAAAATCTATGAGCATCGATGCGTTGAATCCCTGACTCTAGAGCTACGAATTTAGCTCCATTGGACTTTGCCCACTCATCTATATAACTTAGTAACCTATAACCATAACCTTGGGAACGATGTGCAGCATCCGTTATTAGATCGTATATAAAGACATACTTTTTGTTATAAAAGTTTATCTGTAGACTTATTCCAGCTAAAGCTATAATGCTTTGTTCTCTGTAAAAGGCAAAAAGTTTATAGCCATTTTGTTTCATCTGTGTTAGAAGTTCTAAATAACTTTCCTCTGTTAAATCTGTGCGCAATTGACTTAATACCGGAAATGCTTCTAAAAATTGATTTTGAGTTGTTAATTCTAGTATTCTCTCTGTTGAACCTAGCATGTATTATCCCTCTAATCATCCATAATTGTTTTATTTAGTATATAGCTTAAAGGACTGCTAATACCTATGGTAGGGTCAGATTCCACATAATTCTAAGGGTCACTTTCTTGTTAACGTAATCACTCTTTCCGGAACCCATCAAAAAAACGAGCTTTTGATACAACAAGAGCTCGTTCGCTTTCCAAATCTTTTACCACGCAGTTAATCTTGTTCTTGTATCATTTTTCTCAGTAACATATTGAACATCTTTAAATTCATAAGCTTGCGCATTCCTATAAAGTAGTTCGAGCTTTTCTTTATCTTTGCAATAAACAGTAGTGTAACAGCTATCTACTACTAACAGAACAAGCTCGCAATCGCTTTCGATGAACTCTTCATAGATCTCAATCTTTGAAATCGTTTCTTGTGGATATGCTTTTAAGTCAGCAAAAATAATATAATAGAGGGTATTGGAACTTACTCATAAAGAACAAGTTTCAATACCCTCCATTTCATATACAACACTTGATATAGCATAATCATAATTCTATAATTTTTTCCATCCATACTACTTTTGTTTTCTTTTCAAGAGGAATTACACTTCTAAATTTTCTTTTCAGTACTTCTAAGCTTGAGCTATAAAATATGTTATCTTTTAAATGAAATTTTCTTTTCTGTTGTTTTAGCATATAAATACCATCAAAAGACAATGTCATCTTATAAAGTAAATTCCCTTGTTTTTCTATAACAGCTTGATAAGTTCCCATATAGTAACCTAAATGATCATAACCTTTCACTTTTCCCACCCATTTATTCAAATCAATCACCAATTTATAGAGTTTTTGAATACCTGCGCCATACTATTCAATAGTTGATGAACATAATAAGGTTTATTAATTTAGGATCTTTTAAAATCTCCTTTTACCAAGTTCATTGTTTCACGTTGAGTAGAAATAAAATTTAGTACATGTTGTTTTCCTGGTGCAGCTTGAATGGCCCCTTTTACCGAAGCAGTAAGTGCCCCACTCGCATTCGCAAAGGTAAGCAATTGCTGATGATGTTCACTAACTGTTTGACATAGGTTCTCTCTCGATGTGTCAAGGGAAATCAACACTGATAAGAATCCACCTATAAATGCGTCACCTGCCCCTGTGGTATCTGAAACAGTTACTTTAAATCCTTTATCCTCAAATCGTTCTCCATTTTTCAGATAGATAATAGCCCCATCTTTTCCTTTTGTGTAAACGACTACTTTTACATTGCCAACAAAAAGAGAGTTAATAGCTTCTCTTTCTCCCTTAATATTGGTTATAAAAAATAATTCTTCATCCGATACTTTTACAAGATCGGCTAATGGTAAAAAGTCTAGAATTGTTCGGCGACAACTCTCCTTATCGGGCCATAAAGGAAGGCGAACATTTGGATCAAAACTGACAATTCCACCTGTTGCTTGAAAAGCATTTATTACTTCTATATGAGTTTGTTTCATTGGGCTTTCAACTAAATCTACCGAACAAAAATGAAGCATATCTTCTTTATCAAACCACTCAGATTTGACTTCATTTGGTAAAAGTAATAAATCAGCTGAATTCTTTCGATAAAAGCTAAAATCTCTCTCCCCTGATTTATCTACAGATACAAATGCTAGACCAGTCTCTCCTTCATTACATCGAATAATGTAAGACGTATCGACACCATTCTCTTGAAGTACATCCACTAAATAATCACCAAAACTATCTTTAGCTATTTTAGTTAACATGACTGAGCTTCCCTCATATTTTGCAACTGCAATCGCAACGTTCATAGGGGCCCCACCAGCCACACGTTCAAAACTAGTAACTTCTTTTAAAGACTTTTCTTTTTGAACAGGAATAAAATCAATTAATGTCTCACCAATACAAAAAACTCTCTTCAATATCTTCACCCCAAAACAATGAACAAGTGTCTAGGCACTTGTTCATTTATAATTTATTTCCAAATATCTTTTAGTTTCCAATATGTTAATTCCTTAATTTTCACATCACCACTATCAGCGAATAACTCAATGCCTAATCTATCTTCAGTTGGATAAATACGACTTGTCATCGTTGTTTGTCCCTCATTTGCAAATACTTCAATAGAGGATCGATCAAGGAATATGCGTAAGGAAAGCTCTTGATTTGCCCTAAGAATGGTATTTCTTACACCATCTTCAACTTTACCAGACTTAGAACAATCGAGTTTTAGTGTTTGTTTGTCCAAGTGATACGTTAATACAGTCTCTTCCTGGTTAATTCCACGAATTTTTATTCCAACCGACTGAGCGTTACAATTGGTTAGGTCAAACACAGCTTTTATTTCAAGTAAATCTTCGTTTGTTTCTATTAAATAGCTATTAGAAGTTACATTGGTAAGTGTATTATGTTCAATCTCACGCAATAAGTTTAATTCTTCCACAGGATTCATTAAAACTTTATCATTCTCTCCTAAAGTAACTTCACGTGGTAATGTAAGTGCTCCACACCATCCATCTTCTTTTGTTGGCATATCTGACTCCCACATATCCATCCAACCAATGGCAATTCGACGTCCCTTTTCATCTAATAACGTTTGAACTGCATAAAAATCATGTCCATTATCTAACTCATTAAATGAGCCGTGTGTAAACTCGTTTGTTTCGTAATTGTAATCTCCAATTAAATATCCCGTTTGGAATAAGTTGTTGTATAAATCTCCATCTTTTTTAATGCCTTGTGGAGAAATCATGAGAACGTGTTTTCCATCTAATTCAAAGAAATCTGGACATTCCCACATGAATCCAAGGTTTTCGTTTCCTTGTGCCAATACACCAATATATGACCACGTACGTAAATCTGGAGAACGATATAAAATTACTCTGCCCACATTCTCCTTGGTCGAATTTCCTAGTACCATATACCAACTATCTTTGTATTTCCATACTTTAGGGTCACGGAAATGATGATTACTATCCGTAGGTGGCTCAGGAATTACTGGATTTTCTGCAATCTTATGAAATGTGACACCATCGGTACTAACCGCAATATTTTGATTTTGATAAAAAATATCTTTTTCCTTATCAGTATAATTGTGTCCGGTATAGATTAATGTTAATTCCCCATTATTATCTACAGCGCTTCCCGAGAAACACCCGTCACTATCACAAGCATCACCAGGAGCTAAAGCGATAGGCAAGTGTTCCCAATGAACAAGATCTTTACTTTTTACATGCCCCCAGTGCATCGGACCCCAGTTTTCATCGTAAGGGTGATGCTGATAAAATACGTGGTATTCTCCTTTATACTGTACTAAACCATTTGGATCATTGATCCAGTTCGCTGGTGCCATAATATGATAACCTAGTCGATAACGGTTATTCATTTTTTCTTTTGTATTCCTAAGTGCCTCTTCTGCTTGCTGAATTCTATTTACTGTTAACATCCTAATATCCTCCTAGATAACTTTTTGTATCTTTTCAGCCTTGACTTGCGATTCTATGCCTTTTTTCGAATTTAATAACGTAAAAATTGAAATAATTGTAAAACACAAAACCATAATTCCCATGATGATATAGGTATGACGAAAACCTGTATTATCGTATAATCCACCTGCGATTGGTGAAAGAATAGATGCACCTACTTGAGAGGCAAATTGAAAACCCACTAAATATAATACAGAAGATAGTCTTGTATCAAAATTCGCTGCTAAATACTTAAAAATAGCAATCAACATAATCGGTAATTCAAGTGCGTGAATTAATTTCATGGATGAAATTCCAATTGGTCCAATTACAAGTCCAGAACCAATGATTCGAAAGGCCATTAGAAGTCCTGCTAAAATTAAACTATTCTTTGCACCAAGTTTATTTACTACAAATGGAGCAAGAAACAACATCCCAGCCTCTAAAAATACTTGGAAGGAATTTAAATATCCAAATACTTGATTGCCTAGAGCTTCAGTTGGAAATAAGGATGCATAATAAATTGGGAATTGTTGATCATAAACGCTATAAACACATGTCACTCCGATAACATACATCATTAAAAACCAAAAATCTTTTAATAGAAAAAGTCGTCCAACATCTTTTAATGTAACAGAATCGGCTTTCTCCATTTCGTAATCTGTCATTTCTATTCTTACGGACATAATTATTGTTACCAATATGATGGCTGAAACAGATGCTACCCAAAAATTAATATGTGGGTTGATATTAAATATCTGTCCTGCAAAAAATGTAGCTGCTGCCCATCCTAACGAGCCCCACATTCTTGATTTTCCGTACTCAAACTTATACTTACGACTAACCTTTTCAACGTAAGATTCGATAGCTCCGATACCAGCCAAAAAAGCTACTCCTAAATATAGTCCCCCAACAACTGCACCTAAAAAGACATTGTATTGTAATAACGGTCCATAGATAAAAATATAGAATGGTCCTACAAATACAAGTAATAAACTGATAAAAAATAAGATATTTTTCTTTAAACCTATTTTGTCAGAAATATAACCATACAAAGGCTGTATACATAAGGCAAAGATAGCGTTTACAGAAAAAATCAAACCTGTTTCTGAACCATTTAATTTTATTTCTTGCCCTAACCAAATAGAAAATAAAGAATAACTAGCAGACCAAGTAAAAAAGAAAAAGAAGAAATATGCACTTAACTTCCAATATAGACTTTTTGAACCTTTCACGTTAATTGCCCCTTTAGCTAGTGATGTAGAATAGTAATTTTTAAATCTGAAAGCACTTTCAATATTATTTTATGTCAACCGGTTTCATATGTCAACCGGTTTCATTGTTGAATATTCAAATAATTACGTTACTTTGGATCATTTAATAAATAGATTATAATTAAAATATGAATATTCTAGACTTTTTAGGGCTTATTAAATTTGTAATTTCTCAAAAAGGTTATTAATTTACAAAGTCTTATGTCCTAATATGGATGGATATAACCGGATTTACGTTTAACATGATTAAGCAAAACTATTTAAGTATAAGTTCTTTCATTTCAATGGATTTTACTGTTACAACTTATCTAAGTATAATACTAATAAATGGTTCTTAAGAAATTAGGAGGAAATAGGATGAAAGCCAAAATTAGCGATGTGGCAAAAATAGCAGGTGTTTCGCCAACAACTGTTTCTCGCGTATTAAACAATCGCGGTTATATAAGTGATGAAACAAAGAAAAATGTCTACAAAGCAATGAAAGAGGTCAATTACTTTCCCAATGATATTGCTCGTTCTCTGTTCAATAAACGAACAAATCTGATAGGAGTCATCGTACCACAGACAAGTAATCCATTTTTTGGTGAGCTAGTTTTGCATATTGAAAGTATCTGTGCTTCGCTCAATTATAAGGTGTTGCTTTGTAACAGTTTAAATCGTATAGATAAAGAAGAGAAATATTGGGAAATGTTAATACGAAATCAGGTAGACGGTGTAATAGCTGTGACATATAACCGAGGTATACTAGATTATCACAACCAAACCCTCCCCATTGTAGCGATTGATCATTATTTATCGAAAAAGATACCTACAGTTTCTTCTGATAATTATTCTGGAGGAATCCAAGCAACAGAATTATTAATCTCTAGAGGTTGTAAGCATATTATCCATATTAACGGACCAATTAAACTAGAAACACCAGCAAATTTAAGAAGAAAAGCATATGAATATGTCATGAATGAACAGGGGAAGACACCGATTACGTATGAAATTTCAAATACATTTGATCGTAAAATTCAGCAAGAGGTAATTTGTAAACTTTTCGATGAGCATCCAGAGGTAGATGGTATCTTTGCAAGTGATGACTTAATTGCTGCTTCTGTTATAGTTGAGGCACAAAAAAGGGGAAAAGACATTCCAACCGAACTAAAAGTCATAGGATATGATGGAACAGAAACCAGTCAAACTTTCCTGCCTGGATTAACAACTATACGTCAACCAATTGAGTCAATTGCTAAAAAAGCCATTGAGATTTTAACAAAAGAAGTTGAAGGTGAATTTAACGATTTACCACTTGAAACAAACCTGCCTGTTGAGCTTTTAGAAGGAACAACCACTTAAAGATAGTATCTTTACATATTATTTTTACACTTAGATGTCAACCGATTAGCATAAATTAATTTTTAAAAAAGTTTAATAGTAGCCCTCTTACATAAAAATGAGTACGCTCTATGTTTAGGTTTTAAACTCATAAAATAGTTTCTCGTATATTATATAATAAAAAAGACAAACTTCATCAATTGGTGAAGTTTGTCTAAAATGACATAGTATTTATAAAGAAACCATTTGAATTCGTTTACATTTTAAAATTAAATAGATTTATCTTTATTCTAGTTCCCTACCACACTCACAGGCAACTCCGTAATCACTCTTCCACTTTTGTCAGAGATTTTGATAGTTGTGTTACCTATCTTTAACCCTCCCAATGTTCCTTCGGAACCTCTAGCTTCGGTAGATACTTTCACAATTGACCTGTCAGTTACTTCCCACTTTAACTCACCTTTGTAATCTAACCAATCTGGCTTTGTTACTGCTTGAACGTCCTTTTTTTCACCTATTTTAAGAACGACTGCTTGTTCACTTAATGTAATTCTTTCTAACTTGTCCTTTTTGAGTTTATCACGCCAAATAGAGTTTAAATGATGAAATTTCAGGGAGTCTACACGTACTTTACCTCCTTTTGAATATAATTCAATGCCACGATTAGCTGGATTAGTATAAATTAAATTTGTAAAAGTTTGTTCCCCATCATTAATAAATACTTCAACCGATGATTCATCCACAAAACCATGAATTTTGATTTTTTTGCGATTCTTTGGATAATCAGTTTCATGACGTGAACCAAATGCAAATGGTTTTCCATTTCGATCGATCAATTCTTTCAACCCAGCATTTGTTCGATCAATAAAAACTTTGTGATTTTTCACATCAAGCCCTATATCTGTGTGTTCTTTTCCTGAATCCCCTTGTCGCACACGAATTCCTAACTCACGTATTTCCTTCCATGTCATTTCTGCTTCAAATTCAAATGTACTTCCTTTAAAATTAGTAATCTTTTTATTTCCTTCAAACGTAAAAGGTTTAAATTTTGTAGTGGTTGCTCTTAATTGTTTTAATTCATCCACTGGTTCTTGTACTAATTTAATTTCACCATTTTCCATTGTCCTTAATTTCAATTCACGAGGGATAGACATATTACCCATCCACGGAGAAGTTGGTGATTGGTATGGATAACGCCAATTAGACATCCAGCCAATCCACATACGTCTTCCATCTTTTTCGGGAATATCAGAGAATGTCTGCCCTGCGTAGAAATCCTGTCCTACATCTGTTGTCAGAACTGTCTCTGGCCCATTGTCATTTTTGAATTCTTTTCCATCAAATTCGCCAATAAAATATTGAGCAGTTGATCCATTTGTTTCATCATTATCTCCAATACTCACATGAAGGACCCATTTTTTCTTTCCACTATCATCAACAGGTAGCTGGAACAAATCTGGACATTCCCAGACTGCTGCATGTGAGCCTTCCTGGTCACCAAATCGGCTCATTCTTGTCCACTTTTTCAGGTTTTTCGACCCGTAAAAGGTAACACTTTGATTGGTGGATACAACCATTACCCATTGTTTTGTTTCTTCATGCCAGAAAACTTTTGGATCCCGGAAATCCTTCCCTTCATTGTTTGGAAGAACCGGATTACCTTTGTATTTAACCCAAGTTCTACCATTATCTTTACTGTAAGCGAGACTTTGCTGTTCTAATCCATCCAATGTGTTAGTAAAAATTGCAACAAGACCAGATTTGCCATCAAAGAAGCCACTTGTGTCATTCCAATCTACTACAGCACTCCCCGAAATGGCCTCGCCCAATTTATCATGTCCAAAGGCAACAGGCATATGTTTCCAATGAGTAAGATCTTTACTAATTGCGTGAGCCCAAGTTCCATTCTGTTGATGGAACAAATGATATTCTCCTTTATAAAAAATTAAACCATTTGGGTCAGCTAAATTACCTTCGGGTTGTGAAAAATGGTATTGTGGACGATATAATTCATTGTAGGAAGTTACTTCCGAGATATTCTCTTTATAATCTTTACCCTTTGCTTCATCCTTACTCACAAAACAACTAAATGATGCTAATCCAATTAATGCTACCACTGGAATAATTAGCTTTCTCCTAAACATAGACATCCAACTCCTCGACTCTTGATTATTAATTTACCAATTATATACTGTTTTCTATTTGATACCTGTCCCTGAACCACCAATTCCCTCCAAAATATATCGTTGGGCTACGATATAAATAAGGATTAATGGAATGGTAGATATGGTAAGTACAGCCATAACTTGATTAGTATAAACAGGATCTGTACTATTAATTGCCGTGATTGCTACTTGGATAGGGAATTTCGACTTGTCCGTCAAGACCATCAAAGGCCAGATATAATCATTCCAACTTCCGATAAAGGCTAAGGTTCCAACGGTAGCAACAGCCGGTTTGGACATCGGTAACATAATTCTTAAGAATATTTGCCACGTATTTGCTCCATCCAACTTGGCTGACTCAATAATCTCTGCTGGAATGGCCATAAAAAAGTTTCGGAATAGATAGATATTGAATGCCCCTGCTAAAGCAGGCAAGATTACTGCAAGGCGAGTGTCTACTAATCCTAGTTTGTGAACTATAGTAAATTGTGAGATTAAGATTGTTTCAAGTGGGACGATTAAAAGGCCCAATAAAAGACCAAACAGTACTCTTTTCCCATTAAAATTCAATTTAGCGAACGCATAACCTGCCATCCCATTGATAATGACAGAACCAGCTGCTACACATAGACCATAGAACAAACTGTTTACTATATAGCCAAGTAAGTGAAAGCGTGACAGAACTTGCTTATAAGATATAAACCAATTCGACGGATGGAACGAAGGTAGGAAAGCCTTGACACTATTCATATTATTATATACTTCTGCTTCTGGTTTCATTGATGATGCGATCATCCAGAACAATGGAAAAATAAATAATACCGCGAGCAGAACCAAACAAATGTACTCTAAAATTGTTAAGGGTCCGAATTTCCGTCTCATTAGTCATCTTCCTCCTTCACTAATCTCCGTTGGGCTAGCGTAACCAATCCAATAATTGTTCCAAAGAGAAGAGCAATTGAACTAGCATATCCAACCATTCGATCCGTAAAACCCGTTTGATAAATGTAATATACAACTGTCATCGTGGAGTTGACTGGACCTCCTTGTGTCATGACCATTGGTTGAACCAGTAATTTAAATGCACCAATTAATGTCGTTATAAAGATAAAAATGGAGGTTGGCTTTAATAAAGGCAATGTAATGTAAATAAATCGTTGCCATTTATTCATTCCATCTAACTGTGCAGCTTCATAGACATCCCCAGGTATGTTCTGCAAGCCTGCCAGAAAAATTAGCATCTGAAAGCCAGCTCCCTGCCATGCTGAAACAAAAACAATTGTAAACATCGCCTGCTTAGGGCTTGTTAAGAACGGTTGAGCTGAAACACCAAAATACGTGAGTACATTGTTGATGATTCCTTCATTTGGATTTAACAAATAGAGCCACAGAACAGAGATAACAACGAGCGACATTACTACAGGACTAAAGTAGGCTACTTTAAAAAATGTGTTAGCTTTACGCTGTTTGTTTAACAGGAGGGCCAGCCCAAGTGCTGCCCCTATCTGTAAAGGAATTACCCAAACAACAAATTTTAGAGTGTTCACTAAACTTTTCAAGAAAATAGGATCCTTGAATAAATTGATAAAGTTATCTAATCCGACAAATTTACGCATATCGGGCGTTAACAGATAGTAATCTGTAAATGCATAGTAGATGGACATAATAGCTGGAATAATGAGGAACAGCAATAAAAGTAATAATGCCGGTCCTAAAAATGTATAAGCTACTACGTTTTCTTTCCATTTAATTTTATTTTTAGTTACTTTTAATTTTATTGGAAAATTGTAAACAGTCTTATTTCCTTTTAATCCAGTTTTAATCATAATGCCTCCTTCTAGCTGTTTTTACCGATTAGCCTTATCGATAGCTTCCTGCATTTCTGTAGCACGTGAATCTAAGACTTTTTTGATATTTTTGTTTTGATCATAGAAACTGATATCATCAATTGTTTGTTGGAAAGCACGTGTTACTTGTGGATATGCTGGTGTTACTGGGCGTGCGTGTCCTGATTCCTTTAATTGTTTCATGAATACATTCATTTGATCAGAAAATTCTTTTGTAAGCACTTTCTCAGAAGAGTAACGAACTGGTAGGGCTGCAATTGTACGACTTAATTCTAAATTTGAATCCTTATTTGTCATCCAATCCACCAATTTTGCAGACCATTCCTTATTTTCAGATTTTTCTGTCATTGCAAACTGCCAACTTCCTGAAGGTGAAACTAGTTTCTTTGTCTTTGGTGATACAGGATAAGGCATCACACCATAATCAACTTTTTGGAAGTTTGTTTCCATATCCGTTACTGTCCATACACCACTAAACTTCATTGGGTACTTTTCTGTTTCAAAAGCTTGTTTGACCGGAGTACGTGTTGTATAGCCTTCTTTTAACATCGTTTGAATAAAACTCATTGCTTCAACAGTAGGCTTCTTATTAAACACACCTTCTGCTTTCGTACCATCTTTTGAGAGAACTTCTCCCCCTGCAGACCATACAAATGGTGTTAGTGCATACGTTAACATTTCATCTTTTGATTGTAATTGCATATCAATAGCCGGTTTATTATATTTTTCTTTTAACGTTTTACAAAGAGCCATAAATTGATCCCATGTCCAAGGATTATCAACTGTCGGTAACGTATTTAAATCAATGCCTGCCTCTTGTAGCATTTTTTTATTGTAGTAAATTCCCACGGATGATTCACTCGCACCAATTGCATACAATTTGTCTTTATATGTACCTTGTTGCTTGATACTCGGTAGTAAATCATCTTGATCTTTCACGTAATCATCTAGTGGAGCAATGATGCCAGATTTTGCATAAGCAGCTGTATTTGGACCATCCAACGTAATAACATCGGGTAATGTATCCGTTGTCAATGATGCGTTTACTTTATCTTCATATCCTCCACCGTTCCCACTACGTGGAATAAATTCAATTTTAGCTTTAACATTTTTAGATGCATATTTCTTGTTAAAAGCATCTACTCGTTTTTTATAAACTTTTCCTTCTTCATTATCATCAGATACATGTACCCACATTGTGATTGTCTTTTTTCCATCACTGTTTACACTTTGATTTTTACTACATCCTACTGCAGCAAAAATCAGTAATAAAGCTATACTTACTAATAGCCATTTTTTCATACATTTCACGTTCCCCTCATTTATCTTTTCCACAAATATAAAAGCGCTTTCAATCAGAATTTTATGTCAACCGGTTTCATATGTCAACCGGTTTCTTATAAAATGTTTGAATTTTCTTTTTTTGTTTATTGCTCTTTGTTATATCCAATTCTATTTCTATCATTTAAAATAAGAGGCTTTAATACAAAAAAGTATATAAACGTTAAAGTGGAGTTAGTATAGTTTCATGAACACCATTTAGTTAAGTCCTTAAAATGGTGAGTTTAAGAAAAATATTGTGGATTTATATCATGTGGGAAACTCGATTAAAGATTTAAGCAGCGAATATGGCGTATCAGAAGTAACAATTTATAAATGGGTAAAGGCACTTACGCCTATCAGTTCAGAAGAAGGCTCTCTTTGTTGAGAGCAATAGTATAAAAAAACAAACCGGCATTAAAAGGTTTGTCTCGTTAAGGCTATTAGTTGTTAATGCACTGCAACGAAGCCGTATATTAGTGCAAATAGGAAAACAAATGTAAAAACAGCTATTTTTTTCTTAAAATTAGTCGCCATTTATTATGGAATTTCTCAAATTGAATAATATAATTTTCTTTTTCATAAATAAAAATATTCCCAGGTTCTGTTGGTTTACCCATTATCTCCAAAATTTCATCTTTTGAATAATCAAGTTCAACTTGAATTGTATAAATTTCGTTCATTTCATCTTCGTCGATAATGAAGTTTTGATTTTTAATTGTATATCTATATGTTTGAATGTCTTCATTGTCAAAATGTTCGTTTGGTTTGCCCCAAATTCTTTCTACATCACTCATTTTAGTATCATTATCAAGCCTTAAAGGTGTTCCTTTTATGATTCCTTTTTCTAAGTCTCTAATAGTTTCAGCATCTAAATTAAATGCGCTATGCCTTGAAATATCTTCTACCTTATTTTTCTCTTTTGGTACTTGCGTACTGCAACCAGATATAAAGAGTAAAACAGCAATCAGTGTCATTAATAAATTCACTATTTTCAAATTCATCACATCCTTTCAGGGTGCTTTTTGGATTAAGGTATATTTAACAGAGCTAAAGGAACTCATCAAAGCCCTTTAGCCCAAGCGTTCCCTTTTTGATGAAGTTCCGAAAAAAACATTATTTTAGGAAGAAAAATTTCTCCTTTACTTAAACAAAATAATTACTCCTGCTTTTCCATCATTTTTCGATGACTGCTTATAAAAGAAGGGATTTTTCTAAAGTAATGTTTTTTCACTTCATGAAAAGGTATCCATATGTCCTTGGCTACAATAACATCATAAACTTCGTCTAAAATTTGGTCTCGTTTCCTGGGGTGCAATTTGACGTGAGGGTAGTTGATCGCACTAATATAGCGTTGTCTTAATTCGTTCGTTATCCATTCTTTCTGCTTTTGCTTTAATGCTGAAAACTTTTTATTCGTTTGAATTAAGCGTCCATTTTGATAAACATGGTTTTTCATATCGTTTCCCCCTTTTCTCCATAGTCTCGTAGAACCGTTGAATCTTCACTTATCTAGTAGGCTTTTTTCTTAAATTGTTCTTTCACATAGATACAATTTCGTTTATGTTCACGGGAAAAGAAATGATCATGTTTATAATGTACTGTGACTTCACATGAAGGACAGACAAAAAAACCCATTCTTATTTTATCTTGATTGACCTCATGCGCATAAAACTCCCCTGTGGCTTTAAACATGACCACATGTTTAGCTTTCTCGATTTTTGCTCGCATAATTGTGTCCTCCTTCACCATAATTATCATCCACTTCCATGATAAGGGTTATATGGTGAGAAGACAAAATAAAAGGGAGCCCCCCTTCATCCTTGACTCATATACTTTCTAATACTGCTCTCTTTTAAGAAGAAGCTAATTTGATATTATGTAACCTTTTAAAATATGAAAAAGATGTTATTATCACTTATGAAACCCATAATAATAACAATGATATGGTTTCTATTTATTTGGAGTGTGATAATACTTGTTTTTAATTCATTTATGTGAACCTCGTAAAGTTGAGGAAATAACAACTCAAATAGATCCAAAATATAAATGCCCTAAGTGTGGGCTATTGACCGAAGATAGATGGATTGATGAAGAAAAGGAGTATGAATCGTGAGTGTTAAGAGAGAGCATTAATGCTCTCTTTTTTTACAATATAAGAGGGTTTTATAGTGACTACACTAACTTGTCTTTATTGTGAGAGTATTGTTAATCCACCAATTAGGAAGGATGATCTAACCCATTGTAAGTTCTGTAATGATTATGTGCATTGCTCGCAAAATGGAAAGAAAAAAGGTCTTTACAAGGCTCGATTGATTGACTATGAATTTATAAATATGGATCTTTCATAACTAAAAGAGCTTCACCTTGTTTTGCCTGCTGCTTTTTCTCTCCTTCTGCTTTCCCAGTATAAAACAAGAATACTCTTCAGTCTTCACTTCGTCTTTAAACCTTTGCTTTTTTTAACGTTCTATCTCTTGTGCGCCATTCCTTTTTTTGTAGAATGTGCATCGGTATTCCGTGCAAAAAGTTTCGTAAATCCATTTAATGATTTCTCTTTTCTCCCTTTGTCATTATCCTTTAACTCTCTCTGTACCTCCCTCCTTTTTAAGCTGAATTTTAAAAATTCTTGGGAAGAAATGTTCTTTCCTTTCGCGATTCCACCCAATTTTTTAACAACAATCAGATCGATATTTTGTAAAAACATATCCATGACATTCGTTCCTTTCCTGTAAATTGTGGTTCCCCATTACAAAAGAGAGAAGAGCATAAGGGGTTTTTGCCCCCACCATAGGTGTGGGGCTAGGCAGAGCCTAGCAAAACCGTGGGTACAAGAAAACCTGTTGAATGTGAACCTACTGTTGACGTAAACTCCTTTACGTGAACCTACTGTGAACATGAAAATTGGGTATGTGAATCTGCTGTGAACCTCAAAAAAACACATGTTGACCTACTGTTAACATGTGTTTTTTCACTTCGTAGCAAAATCTTGTTGCTTTTCACTTAATTTTTGGATCTTTTCTTGTAGACTTTTTTAGTCATTTTTCATAGAGCTGAATGCTTTCATCACTGTAGTGAATCGCATCTTTTTTTATCGCAATTTTTGATTCTATATCAGCTTTTCTATAGTTTTTCATTTTCTTTTTTACAACATCTTTTTCTAACTCATATGAACTTGCTCTGAACATAAAAAAGATAAATGTTGATGACCTGTGAATCAGCATTATTTCAGAACAGTAATCGTTTTTAGAGTAAAAATTCATTCATAAATGATAAAAAAAACACGCTTAAATCACTTGTATTGTGAGCAAAGAAAGAAGGCTGTTTTGACCAAGAACGTGCGAAAAAAACAAAAAAAGATCGTTTGCTTCTGTCTTATTTTTTCAAAAAACACTTCAAAATGAGGTGACCCTTGAGGGAACATTTATCAACTATGAAGGGCCGGTGAAGGGGCTTCTGGCACAAATGTTGTGATCATTGAAGGTGCGGTGAAGGGACTGTCCTTCAATTTTTGGGTGCGCTGAGGGGGTTCTTGCAAACATTTCCTTGTACCCGAGTTTTTGTTAGGCTCTGCCTAACCCCACACACTCTGTGGGGGCAAAAACCCCTTATGCTCTTCTCTCTATTTTTAAAAGAGCACCACTATTTTGAGAAGTTCAAATAAAATATGGGACTTAAAATAAGAAATGCTGATGCTATTGTTGTTAAAAAATTTGATGAGTAGATAAAGAAACATGACTAATCCTAACAGCAATTTTCAAAGAATCAGGTTCACACATGAGCTATTTTTAATCAACAATTCAGCCGAGAAAGACCCCTTAAAAATTTAATTAAAGTCAAAGATAAGACGATGGAACGTTGTCTAATTTCTATAGAAAATTTAAATGATATGTTAAAAGAATCGATGAGGAAGTATGAGGAAGTATGAGGATGATGGATAGAAAGGCCGGATAATTTCACTCGATGTAGTCACATATTAATACGTTCAAGATTACATACTTAAAAACAAAATTAGATATCCTGACGACGCTATATCTGACATTTGTAATAGATTCAAATATAAACAAAAAAAGAATGGAACTGTACTAATTTTCTCATAAGTAAGCTCACCACTTGAGGCTCCTAATTTTCCAATAGAACCATTTCCCCCTCACATATTAATAAAAAAAGCAGCTTCTACATTTATAAGTAGAAACTGCTTGTATCATACTTTTGGAATTTTGCATAGTGCCATTTACCCTTAACATTGAAGTTGTATTAATTCATTAAATTTCCAAAAATAATAAGAACTAAACATCATAACATACTTTAGAACACTTGAGGAGGGGAAACTTTTTTCCCCTCCCCTACTCTAAAGAACTCATATATGATTAAGGTGATTCCTATAGCAATACAGGATCACTCATAGCTAAATATACTTGTTTTGATATATTTTGCTAATTTTTATTGAATTATGAGACTACTTAACGCTATAATAAAACTAACAAAAACGTGCGGATAGAAAAAAGACTTCAACTGTTTAAGTAGTGGACGAACACTCTTAAACCGTTCCTCCTAGTTACGGTAGGAAAAACACTTGTCGAAGTCTCTTGTTAATAGAGTTAGTTTTGTTTAATTTAAAACTTATGGTTTTATTTTATACGAAATTGACATCTATTTCAAGGGCTTAGTTCATCAAAATCACGGCATTGTTTTCCTTTCATCAGGGAGACAGTGTCTTTTTTGTGTTCCTTAAAGGAGAAGATGAACAAATGACAAAGCTCTTTACCTGCTATTTACAAGATGTAAATACCTTCAATGGACGATTCACATGGTTATGGAAAGAAAAACCTACCCTTCGTAAAAAGAAAGAAGCGTTTTTAGAAACCCTTCGTACTTACTTTAAACAACAACAATTGGCCTTACATAAAGTATTCCCTAAAAAAAGAATGGAAATGTTAGATTACGTGATTTATAATCTTGTTGCTACAGGCATTCAAGCCATTCACTCAAAAACACTCATGCAAAAATTTGATGTATCCCAAAGTACCGTTTCTCGCTTTGTAAAATCATTAAAGGAAACACCTTTTATGATCGTGGCACGTTATATCAAAGAAGATACAACAGGTGCTCATCCTGATAGCTATGTATTTATCCTTAAAAGCCATACAAATTTTGATCAAATTTGTGATGAAATCTTTTTTGACCATGACACAACAGGTGTCCAAACGCTTCAACAAGAAGAAATGACAACTCCTGTGACAACTCCTGTGACAAGTCCAGAAAGTGCCGAAAACGTTGATACACCAAGCTTTGAGGACGAAAAAACATCGTCCCCCTTTATTAACCTTGATTTACCTAAAAAGCATTTAAATAATCATTTAATATCTGCTTCACAGTCATTTTCGTATATCAAAGGTGTTCCTAAAAAAGTAAATAATGTGTACGCAGGTAAATATGGTCATCAACTAAAAGATTTTTACGCTCGTATTCAAAATGCAGCTAAAGCAGTAAAAAGAGATACAGAGATTGAGATTGTGAAAGAACAAGTACATGAAGTCGCTTATACAGCCATTGTTGGCTTAGATAAATATGTTCATGAGGCGAAACATAAGGGTACTACTCTATCACTGGATGAAATGTGCCGTCTTGTTTATCAAATTGCCTATAATCAATTTACAAATCTACTAAAAGGGAATACAGAAGAACCATCATCTGAGTCAGACATACATACTGAAGCTGAAACAGCAGCGTTATTTACGCCTAAACATATCATCCGTAAGGAATTGGTTCCTGCTTGGTTACAAGCTGAACAGGAGCAAAAAGAGTCTACACAAGAAACAGCTATTCCTCTGGATCAACAGCTTGAAATGATTCAATTAAAGCAGGATTTAGGGCAAGAACTAACGCCAGAAGAAGAAACCTTACTCCAAGAGCACAGTACTACGTACAGTTCGTTCGAAATGGCGCAGCTGAAACAAGATCTTGGACAAGCCTTAACACCAGAGGAACAAGCTTTATTGCACCAACAGGACCAGTTAAAAGGCTCAGTTTCTTAATCAAAAAGTGAAGAAACCCCTTAGAAGCTGATGTTTAATTAGGGTATTATTATTTAGAAATATGTTCTAAATAATTAATATATAAATCTATGTAGGAGGAGATCACGATGCCACATAAAATGACCCTAACAGGATCTGCGACAGGTCCATTACGAGAATACGATCGCTACGTTGCCTTTGATATGCGTGAAAAAGGCTCTCCATCTGCGCCTAAAGGTCTGAAGAAGAGTACGTTTATTTCGTATACCGTGTTTGTTGCCAAGAAAGCCTTCAATAAAACCGGACTGACAAAAAAGAGTATTATGCATGAAAAGATCTTAGTTCAAGGGGAACCAACGTTAGATATTCCTATTGACGAGTGCCCTGGAGAAATTGGTATCATCTGCTTCCAAATTACCGTTCTCCCGAATAAAAACGATAAAGAAGCCAATGAGTCAAAAGATAAGAAAGAAGCCCAACAAGAGGTTGTAGCTACTAAGCAGGAAGAAAAACAAGAGCCTGTAGCCAAAGAAGCGAAAACTGTACAGCCAGAAGTGAACGAAATACCTGTTCAAGAGAAAAAGGCTGCACAATCAAAGAAGCAGCAACCTATTCAGCCAAAAGGGACAAAGGATGTCGTGAGTTTTGAGGACATTATCGTTCCTGAAGCCTTCTTAAAGACACGTCCAAACCCTGTGAAAACAGAAGAAGTCATTGAATTTGTGAAACGTACAGGACACCTTGACAAGCCGTTAACAATTGAGAAAGAATCGAAGATCTTGAAAGATGGCTATCGTCGTTATATTGTGGCCAAAACCATGAAAATGGAAAACGTTCCGGTTGTTTATGACTATCAAAAATAACGTACTCTCTAAGGAGGCAGCTATGAATACTAAATATATGCCAGACTATGGGCTGCAAACATGGGCTTATCATTTAAGCATGAGTTACCCTTTTGATTTAGATTATTTATCGCCAGATAATCGGAGATATAATATTTACGTGGCCACTTTAATCCCAAAATTAAATATAGATGAAGATTCTGTCCAATTCTTTGAAAATTATATACGTTTTGACGTAATCGTCGGGACAGGAGAACATACTTCAAGAGAGACACTGGATATTTCTATTTTTTCGGATGATATGCCAGAATTTGATCACAGAAAATTTGATTTTGACTATGAGAAGCCACGTAAAGCGATGGTATTTACAGGTTGGGAAAAAGGACCTGTCGAGTTAAATCTTCTTCATGTCTACCGTGAGTATTCAAAGTATTACCTAGATACAGAGATTATTTATATTGGGCAGGCATTTTGAGAAAATGGAGAACGTATTCCTGCTGAAGAGTTAATGTCTGATCCTACGTTACAGAAGGTAGAAGCAGATCTTCTACGTGAATATCCAGAAAAAGATCTAGCCCTTCTATTATTGGAGTTCAAATCACAATTATTTGAGGAAATAGACAGTAAGGATGAAGATCTACTCGAACTACAAGAGATCACAAAGAATCCGCCACTGGAATTAAATAATCAAATCATAGATGCAACAGAAGCAGCTCTGATCAATTATTTCAAACCTGAGTACAATGGGAAGTTCAACATTGATTTCCCTAGTGTAGAAGATTACGGTTTACATTATCATTCCGTAAACGTACAGGTTCACTCTGATATTATGGGATTAAAGCTATTCTCAAAGGAAAAGACATACCTATCAAATGAGCGTATTGTCTCTTCTCATTTACTCTCAAAAAATTAAAAAAGAGTCATTCCCTTCAAATAGGTTATGAAAAGACTATAAAAAAATAAGACAAAGTAAAAGACCCTCTTCTGCGAAGCAAGAGGGTCTTTTACTTTGTCTTACTTCTTATTTAATTTCACATGACGGATAAACCATATATTAATTAACACTTTCATCACTTTGAACATATTGAAGAACTTTCTTATCTATATATGATTCAATAAAATCCTGTCTTTCTCCTAGTTTTTCAGTTTTCTGCAGACCTAGAAAACCACTTCGTATAAACCTTTCACTTTCCGGTTTTTGATTCCACAATTCAACAGCTTCTTCCCGTGCTTGAATCCTTATTTTCGCTTCAACCTCTCTCAACCTTTGCTGGTTTTGTTCAGACTTTTTAATGTCTGGCAAGGTTCGCATTAATTGCTGAAGAGATAGTATTTCTTGAGTAGTATTTTCAGATATCTGTTTTATTTGCTTTTCAGTATGTTTAACAAACCCATCAAACAACTCAGCCATTGATTTTATTTTTTCTGTATTACCTTCTACTTGCTCTTGCAGTTCCTCTACTGATTCTTCTAAAAATGACTTAAGAGACTCATTTTTCTCAATCATTTCATCGGTCAATTCCTTGTTAAAATGCGCTTGAATCATTTTTAAAGAGTAGTCATTTTCTTCTTTTAAACGTTTTGCTTCTAGCAGATCATTTAAATCCTGCTGACTAAAGCGCCGATGACCGCCCTCGGTTCGACTACCCTGCAAATTCATATATTTCATATATTTTCGCACATTGGATTGAGACCATCCTAGAATCTCTGCAACATCTTTTATTTGATAAGATAATTCTTCTTGTGTTTGCGACATAAATCAATCACTCCTTATCTTGTTCTACGCCAAGATTGCTATACTGGTTAACATTATATCAAATCTACTACTAAACTTTCTCGAAATTCTTCATAAAGTACTATCCAATTTCAAACAAACATAGTTTTGAATATATAATTCTACACAAAAGAAGATATAACCTTTTGTAATCTATAATTAATTTTGCACAATCTTGAGTATAGATTCAACTTAAGTTGAGCTACAAGGAGAATATTACATTTAATTTTGCATATTCTTGAGTGCGAGTTTAACTTGAGTTTAACTATGAGGATGATATTGTAGTTAAACTTATACGTTCTTAAGTATAAGTTTAACTAGAGTTGAACAAATTGCACATAAAATTGTATAGACAAAGTGCAGGATAGCGAATGTTAGTCTCTTTCATAGAGAAATTGCACTTATTTTTGTATTTAAAAAGTACAAAAACCTCTCAATACATGGCGTTCTGAGCGAAGTTACATAAAATCCTTGTCAAACCAAGTGTAGAATCGCTCAGTTTTAGTAGATAAGGAACTAGAGTAACTGTTTAAGACAGATTCTATAGCTGGTAAGTTAAATGATGACTGAAATAAAAAAGTGCGCTAAGCATTCCAAATAATTGATTCATAAATTGTTTAAATTAATTTCATAAGTTATTTATTTAGAGAAAAGTGACATTTTATGGTCTACTACGTATTCTTTGCACCGAAATCAAAAAAAGAGCCTTGCTTCTATTCTTAGAATCTAGGCTCTTTTCTATTTAGATACGAATATCCACAACAAAGACCGCCCATTATTTATAGTGTATAAGGCGGTCTTAACTGTATTCATGCTATATGTCTATGGGAAAAATATCGACAACATGCGCAAATTAATTTTATTTCTCTTATTCTATGCCTAAATTACCTCCTTATGCCTATATTTTCTCCAAAGATGATTCAAAGTGGTGAAAAGTGGACAGGCTGATAGATAAGGAGGGATGGTTATGTTCTGGTGGAAGAATCCAAAGCGTTCGAAGTTTGGTAGGTGGTTAGATCAAGAAGGTATTGCTCAGGTTGATTTTGCAGAGAAAAGTAAAGTATCGAGAAATACCATTTGGCGTATTTGTAACAATAGAGACTACATACCATCACCTGTTGTCATGAAGAAAATTATGAATACTGCTCGAAAAATGGACAAAAACAAGAACATTCAAGACTTTTTTGACATATAAAAAGGCTTACTGAACGTATTTTACCTAGTTCTTTAAACAATGTGCGTCTTAGGTACTTAATGCTTCTGAGATAGCTTCTTAATCTATATAATATAATTAACAAAAAGGGGATGATTCTATTGTCCGGAGATATTATACAGGGTATCGTCATTGCATTAATTATATTTCTAGCTATGGCTAAAACAGTAAAAGACACCCAGAAAGACCACGAGAAAAAAAGACATTAATTTATGAATACCATATATAAAATATAAAGCTCGTTTACATAAAACGTATTACAGCAACTACGTAATTAATAGATCTCTTACTGAGTAAAGTAAGATAATTTTAAATACAATCACTAAATATTATGGTTTAAGTTATTTAGCTTTTGCATAAAGGAACCCGTTTTACCAAAAAATTATATATGTTATGCTTTTACTACATAATCATGATGTTTAGTAGGTGAAAAAATGGAAGATGTATTGCTAAATAAAAAATTACAACAGATTACGGCTGTAATCTTACATAAAAAAGAAGAATTAGCTGAACAAAAAAGACACTATCATTTTTATAATCATGATGTGTATGTTCAATTGGTTCCTTGGCGAGAGAATTTAATTAAAATCTATGCAGAATCTATATCTATTAATAAAGAGCATACTTTTCAAATCTTAGAAAAGTGGGGAATGGAAGTAGCAAATGTATTAACAACTCTTCAACTTCCTTTAGATATTGCTTTAGAAGAAATCAGTTATTATCGAAATCTAATTGGAGAAATCATTACAGAAGAAGCAAAGAAAGAAAATTTTTCTTTTGATTTGTTCTCTAAAGTGATATCTAGATACAATTTAGTAGTAGATAAAGCTGTACATTGGATAAGTAAATCTTATATGAAAGATTATACAGATAAGATTCAATCTGCACAGTACGCTATAGATGAACTATCTATACCTGTAGTGCGTATAACAAAAGAAATTGGCATAATTCCTCTTGTAGGGGAGATTGATACACATAGAGCTCAAATTTTAATGGAAAATGCATTGAAACAGGGTAATACTTACAAACTAAGTTGGTTAATTATTGATCTATCTGCCGTACCTATTATTGATACCATGGTGGCAGACCAACTTTTCAAAGTAGTTGCGGCTTTGAAACTTATAGGAATAGATGTTGTATTAAGTGGCATTCGCTCTGAAATTGCCCTTACAATGGTTCAGTTAGGTGTAAAATTAAATGACATCGTCACTTTTAACACTCTTTATGGAGCATTAGACTACACAAACTCTCGAATGCAGTAAATATGAATAAATATTTCCAGTATCAAAAAATGATTGTAAGTCGAATAGTCTTGCCTATTATGGCTTAGAACGCTGACTTTATAATTAATATTACCATGCTAATAATTCCCTCAAAAGCTACCCGTCCTGCGATGGGATAGCTTTCTTTTTTATCAGAAGACATATTTTCTTAATATCCTATGTTAAGTTAATTTTGATTCCATTTGAGGATGATGATACTCTTGGTCTTCCATCTCTTTGCTGTTTACCAGCACTCTTATATTTCTCCAACAGTTCATGAATACTTGCTACTTGAATAATTCGTATATGATCCGAAGCAACAGCATAACGAACAGGTGTAATCAAAATGACAGAAGGGAAGATAGGCGCCCGTTCTTCAGGTTGCCAGTGCAACGCTTTCCACTCATCCAAAAAGAAAAACTCCTCATAGAGATTGATCTTCGCTTGCATTTTCTGTTCGGAATACTGATTGCGTTGAATTTCAATCCAAAAAGGAGATCCTTTAAAAATACAAAAGAGATCCGGTTCAATGCCTCCTTTTCGTCCAGTGGGCTTATCTTCAACAATGACCTGTTTAGGTGTGCTATACGTACACATTTGCTTGTAGACATCCAAGATAGAAAGGAAATGTAATATTTTTTGAGAGTTCTTTTTGATCTTTGCATCCACAGGCAAATAGACGGTTGGAGAATACTGCTGTGTGCGTTCAATGAGCCCTAATCGATATAAACGTACCATGACACTATTACACGCATTTACGGGTGATTTAAGCTGTTTAAAGAATAGGTCAACTAATGAGTCTCGATCCACGGCTCTAAATTGATTGATAAACGCTATAATGTCTTTATCACGCTGAGATAAACGGAAACTCATCGCTGCTCCTCCTTCTCTAATAAACCAAAAATAGACTGTGATACCACTTCTAGTTCT
>NZ_JAWRXD010000201.1:0-391 GCF_046535215.1 Priestia sp. SIMBA_032
GTTATGAAATTGATATATATAATATTCCTGTAGCAGATATTACAGAGCAATATTTATCTTATGTGCATACGATGAAAGAACTGCAATTAGATGTTGCAAGTGAGTATTTAGTAATGGCCGCAACGTTATTACAAATTAAAAGTAAAATGTTGTTGCCGAAACATGAAGAAGATGTACTTGATAACGGTGATGATTTTATAGATGATCCTCGTCAAGAATTGATGGAGAGGTTAATTGAATATAAGAAATATAAGCAAGTTGCTACTGAGTTAAAAGAAAGAGAACAAGAAAGAGCACAGCTATATACACGTCCACCAATTGACTTTACATCGTTGCAACAAGAAGAAGAGACAAGCTTGCCTCTTGATGTTACGTTATATGATATGCTAGC
>NZ_JAWRXD010000202.1:0-391 GCF_046535215.1 Priestia sp. SIMBA_032
GAACTTCGCGTCGTTATTCGCGTCGCAGCAGCGGGTAGAGCGCGCGGCGACGGAAGAGAATGACGGCAGCCGCAGTCTCGCGAGTCTGCTTGTCGAGCAAATCGAATTTGCCGACGTGCTCGTGATCAGCAAGGCTGATCTCGCCACGCCCGCGCAACTCGGACGACTGCGCGCGCTGCTGCAACAACTCAATCCGCGCGCAGAGGTGGTAACGATGGAGCACGGCGTCGTTGCTCTCGCCAACATCATCAACACCGGCAAGTTCGATCTCGCTGCGCTCGCCAGGTCGCCCGGCTGGGCGCAAAAGCTCGACGATAGCAACGCGATATCCGACTCCGATACCTACGGCGTGCGTTCGAGCGTCTATCGCAGCCGCGCGCCGTTCCACCCG
>NZ_JAWRXD010000203.1:0-389 GCF_046535215.1 Priestia sp. SIMBA_032
GTTCATTCAATTGTTGTTTATATTTTTCATAAAATGAAGATAATACATTCTCTGACATATGATTATTCCTCCTCAAAGTTATTTACTATAATAAAGAGAAATGAATAGGTTAAAAATCGCAACAAAAAAGAACTTATGTTCTGTTTTTTATTCTAAACTATTTTCACTCTAAAAAAAAGAAATATTCTATGAAGGAGAAAAATTCCGACAATAAAACACATAAATCACTTTATTTTAAAAGGGAAGATTATACAGAAGTTATTATAAATTTAGTTTTTATTAAAAAATTTAACCTTTTAATAAAGTTAGAAAGCCCTTGAAAAAGCAAGATAAATTAAAAATACCCCGTAATTGTCAAATGTAAATTGCTATATTTTCTTTAATTGATT
>NZ_JAWRXD010000204.1:0-388 GCF_046535215.1 Priestia sp. SIMBA_032
GGCGCAGTGTGTCGAGAAACTCAGCAACCTGCTGTTAGCCGCCCATGATCGGCAGCTACGGCTGGTAGAGGCGCTGACGCAGGAGATGATCAACTTGCCCATGGACCGTGCTCAGGTCGTGGTGCGCTGGGCACAAACCTCGGTCTGGTGGTTGTTGTCCACGTTATTGAATGGTCAGGACCCCGGGCAGGAGTCGTTGCTCGCCCAGCTTCAACGGGTGATGCGTTATGGGCAGGCGGCCGTGCACCTGAAATTGAGCACGGCGGCGCTGCGTTTGTTCCTGGTGCGTCCCGATTGGCTGCTGGGCCTCGGTTCCAATGGACTCACGCTGAGTTTGGACACCTTGTACCTGTTACACAGCTACACCGCTTGGTTCAACAGCCAAGGC
>NZ_JAWRXD010000205.1:0-386 GCF_046535215.1 Priestia sp. SIMBA_032
GAAACAAATGCAAAAGATGCAAAAAGACATGGCGAAAGCACAAGAAGAGCTTGGTGAAAAAACAGTTGAAGGTACAGCTGGCGGCGGAATGATTACAGTTATTGCAAATGGTCACAAGCAAATTCTTGAAGTGAAGATTAAAGAAGAGGTTGTAGATCCAGAGGATATCGAAATGTTACAAGACTTAGTGTTAGCTGCAACAAATGATGCACTTAAAAAGGCTGATGAGCTATCAAACTCTACGATGGGTAAATTTACAAAAGGCTTAAACTTACCAGGTGGAATGTTCTAGGAGGATATTGATACATGCATTATCCAGAACCAATATCAAAACTAATCGATAGTTTTATGAAGTTGCCAGGTATCGGACCGAAAACAGCGGTTCG
>NZ_JAWRXD010000206.1:0-386 GCF_046535215.1 Priestia sp. SIMBA_032
CCCCTTGTTTAGCAGTCGGGTCATTGTATTTAAATAGAAGCTGACCTTTTTTCACTTCATCGCCTTTTTTTACAGCTAATTCATATGTTCCTTTTGTTGGATCGAATGAAATAGTTTCAATTCCATTTGGAATAACTTCGCCACCAAATTTTTGCGCGTTTTGGATTTGTTTTTCGGTTACTTTATATCCGCTATATGCCATTGCTACATCTGAACCGCCCCCAGCAAATGCAAAGTATGATCCAGCTGCAATTCCGATTGCTACTACACTATTAATTAACACTTTATTTTTCTTTTTCATCTATTTCTCACCTTTTCGTTCGTTTTAGTATCTACATTAAGTATAGAAGAGGTGAAGAATCTGACAAATCGTTTTAGCTTACAAT
>NZ_JAWRXD010000207.1:0-386 GCF_046535215.1 Priestia sp. SIMBA_032
ACGCAGCCAGTCTATGCACAATCGCATGCACTCGTGCTCGATAGTGCGCGCGGGCTCACGGTGTGGTTAAACCAGCGTCTCACGGGACACTATGAAATCACCTTCACGCGCACCGTGCTCGATGCGGGCGGTCCGCATGATCGCGTCTCGGACATGAACCAATTCTGGATTGCGAGCAAAACGCAGGCGCAACAGCGAACAGCGCCGTTCGGCGGATCGGGGCGTTTTTCCGACTATGACACGCTCGACCTGTATTACGCAGGTGTGGGTGGAAACGACAACACGACGACACGTTTCCGCCATTACAACGGCACGTCTTCGCGCCCACTGCTGGCCGAATATACGGCGCCGCCGTGGCTGCTGCGCGCCAATCATGCCTACCACGT
>NZ_JAWRXD010000208.1:0-385 GCF_046535215.1 Priestia sp. SIMBA_032
TACTAGGATTATAAAAAATGATGGAATGAAAGTGTTCTCATTTGACGTTTTCGATATAGCATGATATAGTGAAAGCACTATTGAGCTACATAATGTGGTACGGAAATAAAGCACGTTGTATTAAAGGCTGTAAGCTTGTTATACATTCATGTCCTTTATATCCACCTTTTCATGTGGATTCATAGTTTCATTTTTATTTAGGAGGTACATGACATGCAAACAGGTAAAGTTAAATGGTTTAACGGCGAAAAAGGTTTTGGCTTCATCGAAGTTGAAGGCGGAGAAGACGTATTCGTACATTTCTCAGCTATCCAAGGCGACGGCTTCAAAACTTTAGAAGAAGGTCAAGAAGTTTCTTTCGAAATCGTTGAAGGAAACCGCGGAC
>NZ_JAWRXD010000209.1:0-385 GCF_046535215.1 Priestia sp. SIMBA_032
GGTCCAGGTGACGGCCTCGGCGAAGGCCAGGGTGCGGAACAAGGTGCGGGGTGTCATCAGGCTCTCTCGGTCGGGAGTTTTCTGCTGCGATGCCGCCGGGCAGTTGCATACCAACGGGCTGTCAGTATCGTATCGCGGCAGTGTCCCGCCTTCCCCACGGAAGCCCGGCCATGGGATCAAGATCAACCTTTCGATGGACCCGTCACGGCCGCCGGAACCGTGCGGACGGAGCCGGCCGCCGGACGAAGGACTACTTCCGGTACGTCAGCGGCTCCGTGATCCAGTCCAGGTCCTTCCACCGCTCCAGCCGCTGCACGATGCTGAAACTTGAGCGGCAGAAATCCGCCACCGCCTGCTGCGGATCCGGAGAATCGAAGGCATCCTC
>NZ_JAWRXD010000210.1:0-384 GCF_046535215.1 Priestia sp. SIMBA_032
TGAAACTAGCCTTTTTTATATTAGAACATGTCCAAACGCTTTCAATTGGACTGCATATTATATAAAATAACGGTATCCAAAAGGAGGTAATTAAGATAGAACAATGGCTTAACCTTATTGGGAATTTTGGCTTTCCTATTGTTGTTACTTTTTATCTTCTCTTACGCTTTGAAAAGAAAATAGATCATTTAACAGAAGCTATTAATAAAATAGCCACTATTATTGAAAAAGAACAGGACAAGCAATAAATAATCGATTTATAGGCTTATTTTTTAATTAATTTCTTAGTATGAATACTACCTAATAATTTGAGCAAACTACTCAAGATGCAATAGAGCATTATCAACATAACATCTATATTTCAACGACTAGGAAAACTACTGT
>NZ_JAWRXD010000211.1:0-384 GCF_046535215.1 Priestia sp. SIMBA_032
GGTATACGGGGTGGGTGCTTGCGTCCAGGAACCGGGAGTAGATGTACGTGGGCCTGATTACTGCCCTGGTCCGCGGGGGAGCGTTTTGCAGGATGAGCCGTTCCACATCTGCCCGCTTTTGTTTCAGCCGTGCCCGGCCAGCTTCATACCCCTGCGCCAGTTCAATGGCGTATTCTCGCGGATCGATGATGACGGTGTTAAGGGTGGCAGCGTTGGGTCCCCGTCCAACCGTTGCGGGTATGGTCGCGAAGCCGATGTCATCTGTTCCTTCGGCAGTCACGCGCACGGTGGTGAGGCGGGAATGCTCATTGGCGTGGGTAGTGCCCAGCCCCGATATGTCTATGTCGATGGCTGCGCCGAGGAACCGCATGGGCAGGAGCATTG
>NZ_JAWRXD010000212.1:0-384 GCF_046535215.1 Priestia sp. SIMBA_032
GTGCTCTCCTCCCTGCTGCTGCAGGAGGAGGAGCCCGGCATCCTCCTCCCATCGCACGGCGAGCCGATGCCCGACGGCATGGCGGCGCTCGATCGGCTGGCGACGCGGATGGGCGAGTACGTCGACTCCCGCCGCACCAACCCGTGGGACCTGCGCGACTGGCTGGAACGGCCGTTCGTCCGCCTCACCGACCACCTGCTGCTCAACCGCACCGCCAACTCGTGCGTGTACGTGCTGCTCAGCGACTCCGGCGCCGCGCTGTTCATCGACTACGGCTACGACATGTCGACCGGCTGGCCGGCAGGCACCGACCGCGCCGCGCGGCGGCCCTGGCTCGCCTCGCTGCCCGCGCTCAAGCGCGACTTCGGCGTGACCTCGGTGGAG
>NZ_JAWRXD010000213.1:0-384 GCF_046535215.1 Priestia sp. SIMBA_032
AGAGTGACGTGAGCCTTCGAACGTTTCTCATGCGTATGAACAACTTTCGGCCTTTGAATGGTGTCTTTTTCTATTACAGGTGTAACATTCGCAACAGCGTGCTTCATACTTTGAATATGTTCTGGAGTCGTACCACAACAACCACCTAATAGCCGAATACCTTGCTCAATAAATGTCGGCGTCATCGCCTCAAAATAAGCTGGGCTTCCCTCATATACGTAACGTCCCTCCACATAATTCGGGAGACCTGCATTTGGGTATGCTGATAAATAGCCATTTTGCGGAATCGATATCATTTTGAAAGCCTCCGTCATATGAAGCGGCCCTAGTTGACAATTTAATCCAACAACATTTGCACCGTAATCTATAAGTTGCTTTAATATT
>NZ_JAWRXD010000214.1:0-384 GCF_046535215.1 Priestia sp. SIMBA_032
GGACTGGTACGTTTGGAGGAACAGTAGTAGAGGATGTTGCGTATGCCTGGAAGGAAATTTCAGACGTATGTGTTGAGCAAGAGTAACAAAGGTGAACCTTGTTTAATTAACAGGTGCAATTGTTTAAGATCAAAGGTATAAAATGATCAAACTTTTTTCAAAGTGTTTTTTTCTATTTACCATAAAATACGGGTTTATAAGGTGTTTTTAACCAAACTTTATTTCAAAGTAACAATTGTTTAACTTATTATCATACACCCTAATCATACGATCGAAATTAAGTATTTACAGTAATCAATCAATGGAAGATTAGGGTTAGCCCATAATAGACAAATCACTTAATAAAAATAAACAAAACGATATTTATAATCTCAATAAATCGAT
>NZ_JAWRXD010000215.1:0-384 GCF_046535215.1 Priestia sp. SIMBA_032
CGAGCGCTCGCTGATCGCGCCGCTGAGCGGGGCGCACGTCGTGAGCCTCAGCGCGGCCGACCTGCTGATCGACCGCCCGGCCGAGGAGCTGCTGCGCACCTACGCGCCGACGGTGCCACTCCGGTCGCCTGTCGGCGAGCACGGACCGCTCGTCGACACCAGCCGCGCCCGCGACCTGCTCGGTTTCGAACCGCTGTACTCCATCCACCGGCCGGAGCCCGCCGGCGACGAACTCGAGTTGGGAGCGCTCCATGCGTGACACCGCCACGTTTCGCACCTTCGATCAACCGTGGACGGCCCCGGACGATGTGCGCATCACCGGCATCCGGACGATCGTCACCGCGCCGGAGGGCACGCCGCTCGTCGTCGTGCGCGTCGACACGG
>NZ_JAWRXD010000073.1:0-767 GCF_046535215.1 Priestia sp. SIMBA_032
AGCGGCCTCTCGACCCGCTACGGCTAACGACTCAAAGCAGCCCTTGATGGAGAACAACTGCAATAGAGATATTTAGACAAGTCCATGAACACGGCAATGCACGGTTTATGACTTACTTATCAGTAATGACCTGAGGTATTCTTACGGACGCATTTATTCCCAATGAGCAAGGAGCGTTCATGAAGCAGCAGATACGCCACTACGGCGTGCAATCGTTTGTCCATTTCAACTTTTACGCCAGGGTAGAGCCTCGCCCCGAAATTCGAATTGGATTAGACGGAAAAAGATGGTGTGCCTACCGGATGTTGCCTCAAGAGGACGTGCGCCTCAACAGTCCCTCATCAAATATGCGTGCCGATTACATATTTGTTGATCCAGCTGACAACGTAGATGCGCAGGGCCTCATCGATGTGTATCTCGTATCCAAAGAGCAGGAACGCGTCAAGCATTTGATTGCGGCTTGCCGTTTTGAGGCATTTCCTTCCTGAGTGAGCCTGCTCTTTCTTAGGTAAATGGATTTGGCTTTGGCCGTGTGTCGTTTTGAGGAACGATTGCTTTGGGTCGATAGCGGTCATCTTCGACCAGCAGCTATCGACCCATAGCTGCCGTTGGCTAAGGGTCAGATGTCCTTAAGCAAGCCGCGTAGGACTTGGAGTTGTGCAGAGGCGTCTTCAACAGCTTTGACGGGCGGGAGACTTGTGCCCTTTCGGATCGTGATATTCCCATCGTCTCGCCGAGGTTGGCGAATGTAATTTCGAGCACGCTCC
>NZ_JAWRXD010000216.1:0-380 GCF_046535215.1 Priestia sp. SIMBA_032
CTTTAATCCTATTTCAAGCGTACCAGTTCCACCAAACCCTTGATTAAATAAAAGGGGGACATCATACTTCTTTGCGTACTCTTTTGCTACATCAATAGATACATTGCCACATGCACCTTTTTGAATGACAATAACATCGCATTTTTTTATAACACTTCGAAAGGTTTTCTTTACGCCTCCGTGATTTTCCCATCATGGAAAATAACCTGGCAGTCTCTTTTTTTGGCCAACTTCTCTAACGTTCTTCCATTTGATCCACCTAAAACTAGAATTGTACTCGTTCCCACTCATTCTCCTTATCTTTCTTCTTTATATATGTACTTGGTGATGTTAATAACACAAGTGTACAAGCTACAATATTCATTAACACGAAACAAACT
>NZ_JAWRXD010000009.1:0-131136 GCF_046535215.1 Priestia sp. SIMBA_032
TTGCATGTATTAGGCACGCCGCCAGCGTTCATCCTGAGCCAGGATCAAACTCTCCGAAGAAATGTTTGACTTGCTCATTTAAAAATAAAAATTAACGTTGACGTTTGTCGCTTTGTTCAGTTTTCAAAGTTCAACCGCCGCTCTTAAGCGACTTTATTATCTTATCAAGTTACTGACGTAATGTCAACAACTTTTTAAAATTCTTTTTTCAGCTTCGTTGTTACTGTTATGTCTCAACGACGCTTTATAATAATAAAATATATCTTTATTAAAGTCAACAGTTTTTAAGAAAAAACTTCTTAATCATTACTTTTTAATTCAGATAGCTGTTTTATCTAGATCATATCATTATATTGTAGGCAAAAGCTAGGTTTAAACTTTGCCTTCTATATTCTTGAACTCTTTACTTTTTTCAATTTCTTCATTTATGAAGAAATTGAAAAAGAGCTGTCCATTAGACAGCCCTTTCTTATTTCCCTTTAAAACTAGGTCTTCTTTTCTCAGTAAATGCTTGAAGCGCCTCTAGACGATCTTCTGTCGGAATCGTTAACTCATATGCTTTTCGTTCAATTTGCAAACCAGTCTGCAAATCCGCCTTCATTCCTTCTTTGATAGCAAATTTTGCTTGCTGAAGTGCAATTGGCCCATTTTTCAATAAAAGCGAGATAAAAATATCTATTGTTTCTTCTATTTGATATCCAGGAGCTACCTTCGTTACTAAACCACATTCTTTCGCTTCTGATGCCGTGAGGCGCTGAGCTGTTAAAATTAGTTCCATTGCTTTTGCTTCCCCAACTAACCGAGGGAGACGCTGTGTTCCTCCTGCGCCTGGTATAATCGCTAAGCTTGTTTCCGTTAAACCCATAAGCGCTTCTGTTGAAGCAATCCGGAAATCACATGCTAAAGCCAGCTCCATTCCTCCTCCAAATGCATATCCGTTGATGATTGCTATCGTTGGCTGAGGAAGCTGCTCTATCTTAGAAAACACTTCTCCTATTTTGTAAATATTGCGCTTTACCTCTTGATCAGAGAGGGTTTTACGTTCTTTTAAATCGGCACCTACACTAAAAGATTTTTCACCTGCCCCTTTAAACGTCACAACTCGAACATCTTTTTGAATACGAATCCCTTCAATTGCTTCTTCCAATTCTTTAAGCATATCATAATTAAAAGCATTCATCGCTTCCGGACGGTTCAGTATCACATGAGCGACGTGTCCCTTTATTTCATAAGAAATAGATGACATTCTTTTACCACCCCCAACTTGGAATCGCTTTCATTTTATCAATCCTGAGATACCTGCTGCTTCAGTGCACGCCTTAAAATTTTTCCCGTTGTATTTTTAGGAAGTTCTTTTAAAAATTCAATTTCACTTGGCACTTTATATTTAGCAAGATGCTCTTTGCAGTAAGCAATAAGCTTCTCTTCCGTTATCTCTTGATTATTGCACACCACGTAACACTTCACACATTCACCTAAAGAAGGATCAGGAACTCCGATAACGGCCACTTCTACAATATCCTGATGCGCATATAGCACTTCTTCTACTTCGCGAGGATAAACATTATATCCTCCTACAATAATTAAATCTTTTTTACGGTCAACGATATAAAAATAACCTTCCTTATCCATTCTTGCTAAGTCCCCTGTATATAGCCAACCATCTCGGAGAGCATATTCCGTGTCTTCAGGAAGCTTGTAATACCCTTTCATCACATTAGGGCCTTTGACGATAAGTTCGCCGACTTGTCCTACTTCTACTTCTTCTCCTAGTTCGTTTACCACTTTATTTTCAACATTCATAATAGATGTGCCTATAGAACCGGCTTTTCTCTCTCGGTCAATCGGATTGAAACACGTCACAGGAGAAGCCTCAGATAACCCATACCCTTCTGCTACCATTACTCCAAACTTACGTTCAAAATGGGTTAGAAGCGCCACCGGCATTGATGCCCCGCCTGATATACAAAGCCTTACCGTGTGAAAGTGCTCTTTTTTCCCTTTGTCATGCTGAAGTAAGAAATTATACATTGTCGGAACGCCAGCAAAAATAGTCGCTTGTCGATTTTGAATTAATTCAAATATAGAAGATGGACTGAATTTTGGTTCAATTAATATCGTTCCTCCATTCATTAAAGGCGCATTCAATGAAACAGTTAAACAAAATACGTGAAACATCGGCAAAGCAGCTACGACTCGGTCATTCCCATTTATACTTAAATAATCTGCTACGTCTTGAGCATTTGAATAAATATTCTTATGCGTAAGCATAGCTCCTTTTGGTTTTCCAGTCGTTCCTGACGTATACAGAATGATGGCCACATCTTCTTCTTTTAACTCCAGAAAATCATATGTAGCTTCCCCTCTGTTTACAACTTGCGAAAACGTGTGAAAATAAGAAGGGATATTTTCCACTGTATCTGTCGTTTCACATAAGATAACGTGTTCCAAAAATGGAGCGTGTCCAATGATTTTCTTTAAAACAGGGAGAAGTAAATCAACCGCAATAACTCCTTTTACATCTCCATCCTGAAGCATGTAGCTAATTTCATCCGCTGTGTAAATAGGATTAATGGGTATAACGGTAGCTCCTACTCGAAGAGCACCGTACAATCCAATCACAAAATGAGGCGAGTTGCCGACAATCAAAGCGATATGATCTCCTTTTTTTATACCTAACTGCTTCAGACCATTAGCAAATTTAGATACCGATGCATCAAGATCTGCATAAGATGTTTCCTGATCCATAAAAACATATGCCGATTTTTGTGGAAATTGCTCAGCTGTGTTATGAAGCTGTGCTGACAAATTCATCTCATAACTTCCTCCTTTTAATAATGAATGAATAACCATTCATTATTAAGTCATAATAATGGAAAAATTCTTACTTCTTCTATTCTATTATAATGTTACTGCTGTTCTATTGACAAGACTCATCTGTTTAAAAAGAAAAAAAGCCTGACGTAGCAGACTTTTTTCTTAATAGATTAATTCAACAAACTCTTCTTTTGTAATATTACCAAAATAATGTGGAATATCGATGTCTTCTAAAGCTTGTTCAATAGAAGCTTTTTCATAACGAACACCTGTTAATTTTTCCTGTACTTCCTGGACATCCCCCACTCCAAAGAAATCTCCATAAATAGTGCAAGCATCGATTTTCCCTTTATTCACTTCTAAACGAACGTCAATTTGTCCCACAGGAAAGCGGTGAGAGTGCTGTAAGTTAAATTTAGGTGATTTTCCATAGTTCCAATCCCATGACTGATAGCGCTCTTTAGAAATTTGATGAATCGTTTCCCAATCTTTTTCTGTTAGTTTATATTCTGTTATATTTTCTTCTCCCTCAAAGATATACCTAAGCAGCATTTCTCTAAATTCTTCCACCGTTACTTTCTGTTCTAAAAATTCGCTGATATTTGCTACTCTATTTCGAATAGACTTAATGCCTTTAGATTCAATTTTATCTTTTTTTACTTTTAACGCTGATACCACGTTTTCAATCTCTGAATCAAAAAGAAGAGTTCCATGGCTGAACATTCTTCCTTTCGTCGAAAACTGAGCATTTCCAGAAATTTTACGTCCTTCGGCCATTAAATCATTTCGTCCGCTTAACTCAGCATTAACTCCTAATTTCTTTAACGCTTCCACGACTGGCTCGGTAAACTTTTTAAAATTATGAAAGCTATTTCCATCGTCTTTCGTAATAAAGCTGAAGTTTAAATTTCCTTTATCATGATAAACGGCACCGCCTCCAGATAGACGTCTCACTACATGAATATGCTGATCTTCAACATATTTTGTATTAATCTCCTCAATGGTGTTCTGGTTTTTCCCAATAATAATAGAAGGTTCATTAATATAAAACAGCAGATATGTCTCATTAATATCTAGATGCTTGAGCGCATACTCTTCAATTGCTAAATTTATTCGGGGATCATAATTTTTTTGATTATCAATAAATAACATTCATTTTCCTCCTTGTTATTCCCATACGTATCCTGCTTCAGCTAACGTGAGCGTACCTCGATAATGAGCAGCAGCTTCCTCTACTAGCTGTTGATGTTCTCCGTAGTGGGGAAGGTGAGTAAGCATGAGTTGTTTGACACTTGCTTTAGAAGCAAGTGTACCGGCTTCTGTACTTGTCATGTGTCCAGCGCCGCTTCCATCTTGGCTAGCATAAAAATTACATTCACAAATAAGAAGATCTGCATTTTCTGAGAAGGAAACAAATTCTTCTAAATAGCTCGAGTCCGCTGTGTACACGACGGTTTGATTGCCAGCACTTATTCTCATGGCATAACAAACGACTGGATGTTGTGTTTTCATAAATTCGATTGTAAAAGGCCCAACTTCAAGTTTTTGACTCGGATCGTACTCTACACCTTTGGTAATTCCTTTATGAGTAAGTTTGTTGAAGCTTTCCTGATCATATGTATGTCCGTAAATAGAAAGTTCTCTAACAGCGTTCCCTAGATGAGTCTGAATGAGGCGAGCATATTGGAATACTCCGACATCAGCCACGTGATCATGATGATAATGAGATAAAATCATAGCATCTATTTCTTCTGGATTTGCATATTTTTGCAGCTGAGCCAATGCCCCGCTTCCGCAATCAACAAGCAGCTGAAATCCATCGTGCTCAATTAAATAGCTAGAAGTAGCTTCTGAAACAGCAGGATACCCTCCCCAAAAACCAATAACAGTTACTTTCATTTCAATCACCCTTTCGTACTATTTTTATTACGTTCAGTATACCCTACTTTTTTTTGAAAACTAACTGAAAGGCACTCGTTTCCGCCATTTTATCGAAATAACTCATTGTTATATAACAAATAACCACTTAGAATAGCAAAATAGGCTAAATTGTTATAAAACATAATTGACATTTTATCATCTGTTATAATACAATGTTAGTAACAAAAACAACGGAGGGATTTAAAATGTTAGAAAAAATGACTGAATTTTTCAAAAGATTACCCAATAAAAAGTGCGTAGAATGCGGAAACGACATCGAGGAACAGCATGAATGCTACGGAAACAAATGTGATCACTGTCTAGATACCATGAAATAAAAAAAGCTGAAACTGTTATAAAACAGTTTCAGCTTTTTTTTATACGCTCAAACTGCGATACTCGTTTGGCGTAATGCCTTCTACTTTTTTAAACACTTTTCGAAAGTATTTATCATCATGATATCCAATCATATTCGCAATTTCATAGATTTTTAGTTCTTCATTTAGTAAAAGTGATTTGGCTTTATTCATTCTGACTTTCACCATATAATCTGAAATGTTTTCTTGAAATTCTTGCTTAAACTTTCTCGAAATGTATTCACGGCTTAGATAGAAACGTTCCGATATTTCTTGAAGCTTCACATCTCGATGAAAGTTTTGCTGCAAATATTGTTCGATTTCATAAATAACGTCGCGATTGTTTTGCTTGCTATACCTTTTTACTACTTTTAAAAAGCGCTTTACTTCACGCTTCTTTCTCTCTACATACTTTGCTAGCTGAAACTGCCCATCTTGGTTATAGAAAAAAGAAAGAACATATTCAGGATCGTTATTTATCGTATAAGGAATGTGATATCTTTTTAACCAATGCTGGCTTAACAGCTGATATTCCTGCTCAAAATGCAGAATTTGCTTTAATGATAGGTAATTTTGTGCTTCAAAAGCTGTGATAATTTCGTTGAATACCGGCAAAAAGGCTTCAAACTTTCCTACTTGCAGCGCTTCTTCAATTTTACTGTTATAATCCATCATATTTATTAATAAAGCACTTGCTAAAACGTCTTGCTCTCCGTAGACCTTCACTTTATTTTGATCAAGAACATTGCTTAATAAAAGCGAGTTTTTCGCATGTTCATAGGATTTCATTAACTGATCAATAGAAGAAACTCTGCACCCTCTTGCAATCCGACAGCTCACGTCTAGCGTACGGCGAATGGCTGTATGTAAAGTCGTCAGTAAAGAGGTTATGCGTTCAAAATCATTCCAAAATATAATGATAATTTCCCACTTATTTGATAAATAACGGAAGGCTACCCCATTTTCTTCTGCCATCAGCATTTCATTGATTACATTTAAAATTGAAAAATAGGCTAAATCCCGGTCACCGCCAAAAGAACGAATGATGGATTCATCTACACGTACAATCCCCACTTCATATTCTCTAGTCAGATGGAAACCAAACTCTTCATAGATTGATTGATTTAGCAAATAATTGTTCATCAACTGCGTCAGTTTTCGATCTCGATAAATGGGCTTCATTTCATTGATTAAACGATAGCTGCTATTATGGACTTTTCTTGACTCTTCTTCTTTTTTCCATTGGGTTACAGCTCGTACAAGCGTATCGTTTAAAATCGAAGGATCCACTGGCTTTAGAATATAATCCGTACTTCCAAAATGAATAGCTTTACGCATATAGTGGTAGTCATCATATCCTGTTACCACAATCGTTTTGCTAGAAGGTGAATTCTCTTTAATCCACTCCAACAAAGCAATTCCATCGATATTAGGCATCTTCATATCAGTAAAAATGATTTCCGGTCCATGATCCTCGATAAGCGCAATCGCTTGCTCACCGCTATCAGCTTCTATCACATCTGTAATTTCATGCTCTTCCCACTGTCCAAGCAGCTTTATCCCTTCTCTTACATGCTCTTCATCATCCACGATTAATACTTTCATCGCTATCCCTCTTTTCTTCAATTGTTGTTAGCTTTATGACAACGGTAAAATCGTGATTTTCTTGACTGCTAATATGCATTGAAGCATGATCTCCATAGTAGATGCGAAGTCGTTCATAAATGTTTTGCAACCCAATATGCTCATCTGTTTGATTATACGATTGCTGAAGTCTCGTTTTTAATTGATTCAACTCTTGCTCTCCTATCCCTTTTCCGTTGTCAGAAACAGTTAGAATCAGTTCTTCTCCGTTCAACTTCGCTGAAATCAACAGCTTTCCGCTTCCTGTGCGGGTTTCGAATCCATGCTTAAAAGAATTCTCAACAAGAGGCTGCAAGATCATTTTCGGTATTCGCATAAGCTCTGCCTCTTTTTCGATATTTAACTCATACTCAAACTTTGAACCAAACCGCTGCTTCTGCAGACTCAAGAAAGCTTTTACGTGATCGACTTCTTGCTTTAAGCTCACGATATCCTCTTTCATATTCATGCTGTAACGCATAATGTGAGAAAGTGAGGTTAATAAAGAATATACTTCAACTGCTTTATGCTTAAGGGCAAGAGTTCCAATCGATTGAAATGCGTTGTATAAAAAATGCGGATTAATTTGTGACTGCAGCACTTTTAGCTGCGTTGATTTATTTTCTAATTCCAAGCGAAATTTACGTTCAATCAAGTCATTAATTGTTTCTACCATAGAGGTAAAATGCCTTCCTAAAACACCAAATTCATCGTTTCCAAGCGACTTAAACCGCACTTCAAATGATCCTTTTTCCACTTCTTTCATATTGCGAATCAATACGTTAATTGGCTTTGTAAAACGTACTGATATAAAAAGCGTAGCGATAACGAGCATACACAAAAATGGCAGGCCAATTAATACATTCATAAGTGCTGTCTTTCTTGCATCCTCATATAAAACATTGTAAGGAATTCGTTTCACAATGTATAAGTCCTCAAAAGGCTGTTTAAGCTTTTCATACATTAATACGCCTGAGAAGCTTTTATCTTCCCATTCCATGCTGTGATCCTCTTGAGACGTAAGCGCCTTTAGCCACGGGTAGTTTTCATTTTTTCCAATAACCTTTGAATCCGAAGAATACAAAACCTTCCCTTTATTGTTCATTAAATAAAAATCTTCTGACTCTTCATTATATAAACGCTGCGATATAGATTGAATCTGTGTCATGTTAATGTCTAAAGATAGATAAGCTAACAACTTGTCTGATGGAATTTCATCAATCCGCTGATGAAAGCTAATAACTTGATTCGGCAGTGAATCAATTAACGTTGATAAATTATTGTAGCTATAAATTTCATGGGTAGGCTCAATGGCAAGAAATTTATGATTTTTATTTAAATAAGAATAGTAAGGCTGAGTGTAAATATCATCGTACTTCCCTCTGCTGCTCACTTTCGAATTATAAGCTGTATACGAGTCATGCCCGTTCTCAATATAAAGATGGAGCTGTTCAATCTCTGGACGAGTATTATATAAATAAAGAAGAGTGCGTGATATTTCCAGTTGATTGGCTCCTAAGTCACTTGATACGCCTTCATCTAACACTTTAATAAATGGGTGGTAGCCGTACAGCCTTTTTGTAATATTAGCAATTTCATTTAAGTAATCACTCAAATCATTGCTTCCATTTTTAATAACTTGATAGTTGGTAGAAATAAATCGATTCTTAACCGTTTCTTTTGTGTATTGATACGTAAAAATCGTTGAAATTAAAAATGGAATAACTGTTGCGAATAAGAAAAACAAAATTAATTTCTTGCGTATGCTCCAGCCTTTCACGAATAACCTCCTTTGACTAATGTCATACATTATGACTATTATTATACATTAAAAGCGCTTTCAATTAACTATTATTTTTTCATAACTATGAATCTAATCAGCTATTTTTTCACACTAAAAAGTCCGCGTTTTCCACGCGGACTTTTTGGTTATTTTTTCATTTTTGCCCAAATTGCATCTAATTTCTTCATAAATTCTTCTTCCGTCATTTGTTTGCCTGCGTATGACTGCATTGCTGCTCCTACTTCTTGAACCGTTCCTTCTGGATACTTAAACCAGTTCCAAGATAATGTTTTGCCTTCTTCAGAGTATTTTAAGATATCATCAGATAAAGAATCGATTCCTTTTCCATCGATGTTTTTGAACGCTGGAATGAACTTGAACTTTTCAACTAAGAATTTTTGACCCTCTTTAGAAGAAACCATCCAATTTAAGAATTCCTTCGCTGCTTTTTTATCTGCATCTGGCGCATTTTTGTTCACTACCCAGTTATTTGGAACTCCGATTGCTAATTTATCATTTTTCTTCGCATCGTTGCTGATTGGCATTGGGATAAAGCCCATTTTCATGTCCGGATTGATTTTTGTGATCATATTTACCGTCCAGTTACCTTGTTGCATCATCGCTGTTTCACCAGAAGCAAATTGAGTAACTTGTGTATTGTAATCTGTCGTTAATGGATTTTTATTTCCATACTTTAACGTTAAATCGAACAGATTCATAAATTGCTTAAACGTTTCATTGCCTTCAAATTTTGCTTTTCCTTCGTTTAGACCTTTAATAAACGCATCTGGATCGTCTTGCTGCGCCATTGGAATATTAAATAAGTGGTTACCTAGCACCCACCACTCGCCGTATCCGTTAGAAAATGGCGTAATGCCTTTTGCTTTAAGCTTTTTAGAAGCTGCTTCTAATTCCGACAGCGTCTTAGGCAATTCTTTAATGCCTGCTTTTTCAAATAAATCTTTATTATAAATAAAACCATAACCTTCTAAGTTTAGCGGCTGACCATAGATTTTCCCGTCCATTGTCATCGGTTCTTTAGCGATATCATACAGATTATCTACCCACGGCTGATCAGATAAATCTTCTAATTTATCCTTCCACGTTTGCGCTTCTTGGAACCCTCCATTATTAAAGATATCAGGTTCATTTCCAGAGGCAAACTGCGCTTTTAATGCTGCACCATAGTCCGCGCCTCCGCCGACTGTTTGGATGTTAAACTTTACGTTTGGATGTTCTTTTGTATATTCATCCGTTAATTCTTTCAGCTGATCTGCAATTTCCACTTTAAACTGGAACATATCAATAACAACTTGATCACCTGAGCCTGTTGATTTACTTGCTTTTGAATCCGTACCTGAGTTTGAACATGCTGTCGCAAATAAAAGTGATGTTGCTAACACGCCAGACATTATTGAAAGCCTTTTCATTTTCATTCGTTTTGCCCCCCTTGATATCTATCTCTCTTTATTTTACCGATTCTAGGACATTTGAACAGGTAACAATATTGAACAACCGAGTGGAAAATATTGAACACCCCCCTTCAGCCCCCTTCGACAGGTCTCTCTTCTGTCCCAAAAATTTCTATAAAATTTTTATCTGTTTTATTCCACCTAATAACATTTATAGACAAAATTATGTTAATATGTAGAGTGATAGATTCATAAGAAAATTTATGAATTTTTTTAACTTGTATAAACAAAGTGAAGGGGTTTACATGAAAACTAAAAAGCGCAAAAAAACACATGTCTCATTTCGAATTAACTGGCTGTTTATTGTGGTTTTCCTGCTTTTTTCTGCACTCATTTTACGATTAGGCTTCGTACAGATCGTGTACGGAGAGAACTATAAACGAGAAGTTGAAAAAACAGAAGATGAAACGGTAGATTCACCGGTTCCTCGCGGAAAGATGCTAGACCGCTATGACCGCGTTATCGTGGATAATAAACCGTTGAACGCTGTCACGTACACGCGTTTGAAGGGCGTCACTCAAGAAGACAAGCTAAAAGTAGCTAAGAAGCTTGCCACTCTTATTGATGTTCCTGTTACAACAGACGTTTTTGGCAAATCGGATAAAAAGAAAGATAAAAATACGATTAAGCTAACAGAACGCGACTTAAAAGATTATTGGATTGCAACTCATCCAAAAGCAGCTGCGAAAAAAATTACCTCAGCAGATAAGCAAAAAGTAAAAGAAGGTCAGCTTTCTGAAGATGATTTGTATCCTCTTCAGCTGAAGCGCATCACCAAAAACGAACTTTTATCGGTGAAAGATGACCTTGAAGTGATTGCTATTAAAAGCAAGATGGAAGGCGGCTACGCGTTAACCGCTCAAATTATTAAAAGCGGCTTAACAGATAAAGAGCTTGCCGTTATTAGTGAACAATTAGGGAACTTGCCAGGCGTTGATACAACAACTTACTGGGACCGTATGTATACATACGATGGCTTACTTAGCACGCTGCTTGGTAAAATCACATCAGCAGATGAAGGATTGCCAAGCGAAAACTTACAGTACTACTTGTCCCACGGTTACAGCCGTAACGATAGAGTAGGAAAAAGTTATTTAGAAAAGCAGTATGAAGACGTCCTTCGCGGCCAAAAAGCTCGCGTGCAAAACGTAACGGACCGCTCGGGCAACTTAGTCAGCCAAGAGACCGTTACAGAAGGTCAGCGCGGCAGTGACTTAATTTTAACAATTGATATGGAGCTGCAAAAGCAAGTTGAAGATATTTTAACAAAAGCTGTGACATCTGGAGCAGCTGGTTCACGATTAATGGATCGCGCGTTTGCTATTATGATGGACCCTCACACGGGAGACATTTTAGCAATGGGTGGAAAACAGCTCGTTACAGATAAAAAGACGGGAGCACGAAAAGTACAAGATTTTGCTCTTGGTAACATGACAACTTCTTATGAAGTGGGTTCAGCTGTAAAAGGAGCTACTGTTCTTGCAGGTCTTGACTCAGGCGCTATTCAGCCTGGAACGGTGTTTTATGATGCACCGATGACATTTGCTGGGGGCACTAAGAAAAAGTCCTCGCATAATATGGGAGCTACTGGAATCGAAAAAGCTCTAGAACAATCATCAAACGTATTTATGTACCGCACGGTTATGAGCATGGCTGGTGAAACGTACCGCCCTGGCGGCAGACTGAACATTCCACCGTCTATCTTTAATAAGCTGCGCTCATACTATAGCCAGTTTGGTCTTGGAATTTCAACGGGAATCGAATTAGAAAACGAATCAACCGGTATTCGTAACAGCGTCACAAATGAACCAGGTAAAGCACTAGATTTTGGTATTGGACAGTATGATACGTACACACCTCTTCAGCTTGTTCAATACATTTCAACAATTGCTAACGGTGGCTATCGTATGAAACCCCACCTAGTAAAAGAAATTCGTGAGCCTGAGCTTGATAGTGAACTAAAAGGGAGCGTACAAAGCTCGTTTGAGCCGGAAGTATTAAACCGTATTACAATGAGTCAATCGGAAATTGACATTGTTAAGCAGGGCTTCCGCCGCGTAGTTACTAGCTCACATGGTACAGGGCGTTTACTTAATACAGGAAAATACAGTCAGTATAATATCGCTGGTAAGTCTGGTACCGCGGAAACCTTTAATAAAGGCGTAAGCGTTCGTAACTCTACGTTCGTTTCATACGCGCCTTATGATAATCCGGAAGTAGCAGTAGCGGTTGTCATCCCTTCTGCTTATGTAGCCGGTACATCTAATACGTTAAGTAAAACTATTACAGGCGATTCTATTAAAGCTTATTTTGACCTTAAAAAAGAAGGCGAAAAAGAAGTAGAGCAAAAAGAAGAAGATGCAAAAACAGGAAATACGGAATTAAACGGTGTAAAAAAAGATGATAGTGAACAATAAAAAAAGGTCTCGTCATGAGACCTTTTTTGTTTTTTCTATGAAAAAAGCCTATCTCACTGAGACAGACCGCGTAAAAAGTATAGTTCAATTAATTCAGCAATTTTTTCTTCTGAAAGCGGCTCATGCCGTTTTTCCCAATCATAGACGAGTGCAATGTACATTTTAAATAATAAAAAAGCTGTGAGCTCCGGGTTGCACGGTTTGATTTCTTTTTTAGAAATCGCAATTTCGATTTTGTTTTTTATATAAGTTAAAATCTCTTCTTCTACTCGCACCAGCACTTCTTGCACTGCTGTAGTGCCTAACTGCTGTTCCTGTACCAGCTTCAGCATGAGCTGATGCTCAGTGCGGAATTCTAAGATTCGAAAAATAGCTGCTTGGGCATTTTCAAAAAAAGGACGGCTGCTGTCAATGACAGTTTCAGCTGCATCTGTCATTTCTCGAATCATTCGTGTAACAATTTCATCGAATAACTCTTCTTTATTTTTAAAAAAAGTATAAATCGTTCCTTTTCCGACATTTGCAAGCTTCGCCACTTGCTCCATAGTCGTTGCTTTATATCCAAACAGCGCAAATGATTTTGACGCTGCATCAACAACTGATTGCTTTCGGTCTATAGCCACGTTATCCCCTTCTTTCTGACCAAATGAATATTTGAGTCAATAAGTACGGTTTTACTATAGCATAAGTTTCTTTTGCTTTTCAACCACAATCTCTTCTCTTAGTATAACCTTTCTCTAGAGGTAGTAGACAAAAAAGTGGAGCATTGATTCACCGCTCCACTTCTACAGTTGCTGCACATATTTAACCGCTTTTTTAGCCACATCTTCTCCTTGCTCTACACATTCCGGTATACCCAGACCTTCATATGAGCTTCCCGCTACATAAAGACCGGCAAGCTCTTTTTCAAGCTGTTCATTCATCGTATCTAGCATATCGTGATGTCCGACCGTATACTGAGGCATTGACTGCTTCCATCTCGTTACCGCGTAAAATTCGGGCTCAGCAGAAATGGTGATGAGCTTCTTCAAATCCTCCAGGACAATTTTAAAAATTTCATCGTCAGGCTGATCCACCACAGCTTCATCCCCGGTTCGTCCAACTAAACATCTCAGCAGCACTTTTCCTTCCGGAACCGCATGCGGCCACTTTTTATTCAGCCACGTGCAAGCCGTAATCGTGTAATCGCTATTTCTTGAAACGGCGATGTTCATTGCATCTAGATTGTCTTGCAGCGCTTCTTGTGCAAAGGCTATCACAACAGTAGCTACTGAAGTGGAAGGCATATGCTTCAACGGTTCGAATATTTTATATTCCGAAAGCATAGACTGAGCAGCTGCATGAGGAGAAGTTACAATAACGCTGTCTGCTTTTATGACTTTCCCGCTATTTAACGATAATTCATATGCGGTATCTTCTTTATAAATTTTCTCTACTTTTATTCCTTTTGTAATAATATCAGGATCTATTGCTTTTTCTACCCCCTCTACTAGCGATTGAAGGCCTTCTTTTAATGTTAAAAAAACACTATTTTTTTTGAACTCCGAATCATCACCGTGCTGTGGGTGAATTTCTTTTAGCTTTTTCATTCCAACAATTAAGCTTCTGTACTTATGTTCAGCATGCAGAAACTGTGGAAATGTTGATCGTAAACTCAAACGATCAACGTCTCCTGCGTAAATTCCTGATAATAGAGGCTCGATTAAATTTTCAACAACTTCATCACCAAACCTTCTTCTAAAAAACACGCCTAGCGAACGGTCATCCTGATTTTTTGTCTTCGGTATAAAAAAATCAGCTGCTGCGCGCAGCTTGCCAACAGGTGAAAATAACCCTGTTGTGATAAAAGGAGATAACTTGGTTGGTATCCCCATTACAGCACCATCAGGCAGTGCATGCGGTGTATCTTTTACTAGAATATAGGATTTTCCCTTTTCATTTCCGACTAGCTCCCGGCCTAGCCCCACTTCTTTTGCAAGTTTTGTAGCAGCTAGCTTACGCGCTAAAAATGAATCCGGACCTTTTTCAAATAAATAACCGTCTCGTTTGACCGTTTGAATTTTCCCGCCAAGCCGATGCGTCGCTTCTATTAGTTGAAGATCAATTGGCAGCTGATGATCCTTTATTTTTTTTTGCAAATAATAGGCAGCTGAAAGACCTGTTATTCCTCCACCGATGATGACAACCTTTTTTCGTCTATCCGTCATGTTATCATCGCCTTTTCTGTAAAATTCAATATAAAGAGAAGCGATTATGGAAATCCATAGCTCGCTTCTTACTTTTCTTTATATTGATTATAAGTTACTTTTCGTCCCTGTTCAACGTACAAAGAATCTATATTGACTTAACGGGCAATTCGTTTTAACACAACTGTAGCTAACCCATCGATAAATTCAGGCTGTGCATTCGGCATTTCAGGGCGGTAATAATCAGCCCCAATTTCATCTGTCACCACTTTGCATTCGTAGTCGTTATCATAAAGTACTTCTAAGTGGTCTGCGATAAATCCAACCGGGGTATAGACAAACGACGTATAGCCTTTTTCTTCATACAGTTCTCTTGTTAAATCTTGGACATCAGGACCTATCCATGGCTCTGGCGTATTTCCAGCACTTTGCCAGCCAATTTCGTAATGTTCAATACCAGCTGCTTGTGCAATTAAATCTGCTGTTTCTTGAAGCTGATTCGGATATGGATCTCCTGCTGCAATAATTTTTTCCGGCAAGCTATGTGCAGAAACAATCAATACGGCTTTTTGGCGTTTCTCTTCGTCTATTAAATCAAACGTTTGTTTAACACGTGTAGCCCAGTACTGAATGAATTTTGGCTCACTGTACCAGCTTTCTACGGAATGAATGATTGGTCCTCCTAATTTTTCAGCCGTTTCTTTGGCGCGCCCATTATAGGACTTTACGCTAAACGTTGAAAAGTGAGGTGCAAGCACAATGCTGACGGCTTCTTTAATTCCGTCTTTATGCATGGCTTCTACTGCATCTTCAACAAACGGTTCAATATGCTTTAAGCCAAGATACGCTTTAAATTCAATTTCATCCTGTACTTCATTCAAGCGCTTTTCCAGACTTTCCATTTGCTGCTGCGTAATTTTTGCAAGAGGTGAAATGCCTCCGATTGCTTCGTAGCGGTTTTGTAAATCTTCTAAGGCTTCCGGTGAAGGTTTACGTCCGCGGCGGATATGTGTATAGTAACGTTCAATATCTTCTTCTTTATATGGCGTTCCATATGCCATTACAAGTAATCCCATTACTTTTTTACTCATGTGTTCGACACCTCTTTGTTAGATTCAATACTTGTCTTCATTTTGCCATGAATAAAAAGAAAAATTCAAAGTTTAGCGCTCCAAATTATTTGACAATTTATTGTCTATTTGCAGAATATTCATGAATAAAGGTTGTTAAACGCTTCAACGTTTCCGGCTGAACCTGTGGAAAGACGCCGTGCCCCAAGTTAAAGATGTAACCAGGACTGGCCATCCCTTTATCTAATATTTCTGTTACACGTTCTTCAATAACTTGCCATGGAGCTAACAAAATAGCAGGATCTAAGTTTCCTTGCAGTGTTTTGGTTAAGCCTAGTGCACGTGCTTCATCCAGCTGCGTTCGCCAATCTAATCCCACTACATCCAGCGGCAGATCATGCCATTCTTTTGCCAAATGACTTGCTCCTACTCCAAACATAATAAGCGGTACATTTTTTTCGCGCAAAGAGGTGAAAATTCGCTCCATAACAGGCTTTATAAAATAACGATAATCCGCTACATTTAAAGCACCCACCCATGAATCAAAGATTTGAATGGCTTTTGCTCCAGCGTCAATTTGCGCTTTTACATATGTAATCGTCATATCTGCTAACTTATCCATTAATGCAAACCATGCTTTAGGTTCCGTGTACATAAATGCTTTTGTTTTATTATAGTTTTTTGAAGGTCCTCCTTCAATCATATAGCTTGCCACTGTAAAAGGGGCACCGGCAAAACCAATTAGAGGTACGTTTAGCTGTTCTGTTGTTAACAGCTTAATCGTATCTAATACATACGGAACATCTTCTTCCGGCGTAATTTCTCCTAGCTTTTCTACATCGCTTAAAGATTGAATTGGATTAGAAATGACAGGACCAATTCCTGACTTGATTTCAACATCCACTCCAATTGAAGGAAGCGGTGACATTATATCTTTATATAAAATAGCTGCATCCACTCCGTACTGTTCAACGGGCAGGCGTGTTACGTATGCCCCAAGCTCCGGCTGATGAGTGATTTCAAATAGAGAGTACTTCTCTTTTAGCTTTCGGTATTCCGGCTGTGAACGCCCTGCTTGGCGCATATACCAAACCGGAACATTATCCGTTTCTTCCCCTCTACAGGCTTTTAAAAAAGTATCGTTAAACGTTCCTTGACTCATAATTTCCACCTTTCTCGATTGTCTTCCATCCGTATTTTCTTCGATTAGACAGACAATAATCAGCAAAGGAACATACCGGTTCCTCTACTGATTAAAGTTTCACGTTATATTCTCTACTTGTCACTATACCCATTTCTTTACGACTTGTATAGCCACCTGCTAAAAATGTCAAAAAATCGCCCTACTCTTCTTTTTTTATTGAAAAAGAGCAGGTGTTACTTCGTTGGATTTTTTTCCTTTTTGTTTTGTTAGGGAATTGTAAGGAACTACATAATAAGTAGGACTGTCGAGCAGATTCACACGCTCTTTTTCAAATTCTCCTTTTCCCTTCACTTTACCAATTAATTCGGCTTTATCACCTTTTTTCTCATAAACATAATAAACAGCTCTTTTATCAGGTGAAGGTGTCCACGATAAATTTACCGTTAGCAAACCAAATGGATGGAATGTTAATTCTTGTTTTAAGTCTTTAACTTGCTCTAAACGTATTGGTTTTGGCAGATCTTTAACGCCTGCTGGCTTTTGAAATGCAGCTTCGTCGTAACCAGCTCTTGTTAAAATGTCTTTAAATAATAGAGTCGGATAAGAACTTCCTTTTGTTAAATAATGCTGGTCATTTGTAGAATCATATCCCATCCACACGCTTCCTACAACATCTGGCGTATATCCAACAAACCAAGCATCTCTTGTGGCTCCTTTAACATTCGTATACGAAGTAGATCCTGTTTTTCCTGCTAACTCTCCTTTAAACTCTCCATTTTTTGCCGTTCCTTCTTTAACAACTCCTCGAAGCATTTTTGTCATATACCAAGCCGTCTGTTTTGAAAATGCTTTGTGAGTGTCGGGAACAGCTTTTGCAATCACTTTTCCGTCTTGATCTTTTATTTCATGAATAAAGTACGGTTGGATGTTTTCTCCGTTTTCAGCAAATGCCCGATACGCTCCTGCTAATTGAAGCGGTGTAATTCCTTCTTTTAATCCTCCAAGAGCAATCGCAAGCCCTTTATCTTCTAACGGAATTCCTAGCTTTGTAAGATACTGCTTACTTGTTTCAACTCCTAGCTGATTCAATGTCCAGACAGCAGCTGCGTTTTTAGAATCTTTTAGGGCATCGTACATCGTTAGCTTTTTAGCATATTGCCCGTCTACGTTTTTAGGCGTGTATCCCCCGTAGCTTCTAAGCTTGTCTTGCAGCAACGAATAAGGCTTGAATTTACCTTCTTCTAACGCAGGGCCATATACCGCAATAGGTTTCATCGTAGAACCTGGCTGTCTTTTGACATTTACGCGGTTGAGCGATTTTTGTACATAATCTCGGCCTCCCATAACAGATAAAACTCCTCCGCTTTTGTTATCGACTAATACAAAAGCACCTTGGGTACTGTTATCTGTACCTGGAAAATAACGATTTTCTTTCATCAGCTCGTAGGCTGCTTCTTGTGCTTTTATATTCATCGGTACTTTGACCGTATAACCTCCGCGCAGAAGCTCATTGCCCGAAATGCTGTATTTCTTCTCTGCTTCTTGAATAACCATATCGATATAGGTTAAATACGCTGGATTTTTAGCCTGCTCCTTTATGTTCAACCCCAGCGTTCTTCCTTGCAAACGGACATTTTTTTCAGCTGATAAATAACCTGCTTTTTGCATGGCATTTAACACAACATTTCTACGTTCTATACTTTTTTCTGGATGTAAAATAGGAGAATAAGAATTCGGTGCTTTTGGCAGTGCAGCGAGCAGTGCACCTTCTTCTACCGTTAATTCGGAGACATCTTTATTGAAGTAAAGCTTGGATGCAGCTTGGATTCCATAGGCTCCGTGTCCAAAGTATATTTGATTCAAATACATTTCAAGCAGTTTTTGCTTACTGTAACGCTGCTCCAAGTTAATGGCCACCACTACTTCTTTTGTTTTTCTAAGCAGCGTTTTATCATTTGATAAAAACACATTTTTAGCCAGCTGCTGTGTTAAAGTACTTCCTCCTTCAACACTTCCTCCAGCCAATATATCTCGGTATAATGCTCGGCCAATAGATTTAAAATCGATTCCGTGGTGTTCATAAAAACGAACGTCTTCAATTGAAATAAATGCTTGTTGCACATGCTTTGGAATCTTGTCAATTGAAACCAAATCCCGATTTTTCACATAGAGCTTTGTTAATTCGTTTCCATTTTCGTCCACTAACCTCGTAGCCGAGTCCATGACGATTTTTTTCTCATCAATTACATAGTTTCCAAGAAACAAGATGATAATATATCCAATCAATCCTAATAGAAAAATTCCAACTAAGGCAGCAATTGCGTATAAGCCTTTTTTGTACATCGTGCCACCCCTTTTCTTCCGCTAAACTTTTGATAATATGGAAAACAACTTCATCAATGTTTTACTTTACCATCTTCATTAGAAGTTCACAATTTTTGAATTTTTGTGTGTAAAATTTTATAATTTTAGTATGATTTACAATTGTAAATTGTATGCAATTCCCAATTAGAAAGGAAGTATAATCCATGAAGATCTTTATTACTTACGGAACAGGCCCTTACCTTCAAAAGTTGATCGACGAACATCCGAGTGAACGTTTATTCCTGCTTCACAAAGATGACGATCAATTTGCACTAGTCCACGAAACAGATGGAGATACAATTTTTAAAGAAGGACATGCTTATGAAGTATTAGATGCTTCTGGAGATCTTGCAGATAGCGGATTTGCTGTACTAAATAATATTTCAGTTACAGATGAAGGCCGTCCTTTATTTGAACAGCGATTTAGCCAACGAGCTCGTTTAATTGAAAATGAAGCAGGCTTTTCAGCTATTCGTGTACTTCGGCCACTGCAAAATGACACCTACATTATCTTTACAGGATGGAAAGATGAAAGTTCATTTAGCGATTGGCAGTCTTCAAAAGCCTATAATGAAGCACACAAAAAACGCGGTACGTCAGAAGGCGTGGATCAGCAGCCATCGATTTTCTCTCGCCCTTCTTATGTGACCTCATACCACGTAGTTAAATAAGTAAACATCCTCCTAGTAGGCGAGTATCACAATAGGCACAAACGTCATATTGTATACTATATCACCTATTGGGAGGAATTTTTATGGGCATAGAGCTTGGAGCTCTTCATTGGATGTATGTCCTTTTTATCGCCTTCATTATCGGCTTTATGATTGTGCGGCGAGATACGAGTATCCTTTGTATACTCGGGATTTTTTTGCTTTCCTTAACGGCTACCTCTTCGTTAAGCCACTCCGTCAGCGCTGTTTTTTCCAGCTTCATTTATGCCATTACAGAACTGCTTCCTACCATTTTAATTATTTCAATTATTGTATCCATGAGTAAAGTCTTAATGGCTACAGGAATAAACGAATCGATGATTTCCCCTTTTGCTCGCCTCATTAAAACACCTGCTCTTGCCTATTGGGTTATTGGATTAGTTATGATGACAATCTCCTATTTTTTCTGGCCTTCTCCAGCCGTTGCTTTACTTGGAGCCGTGCTGTTACCAGTTGCCATCCGCGTAGGGCTTCCGGCTATAGGCGTAGCTGTAGCGATGAATTTATTCGGTCACGGCGTTGCGCTTTCAGGTGACTTTGTTATTCAAGCTGCCCCTAAGATAACCGCTGACGCAGCAGGTCTTCCGGTTCACGAGGTTGTTCAAGCAAGTGTCCCTCTTGTCATTGTGATGGGAGTCGTTACAACGCTCTCTGCTTTTTACTTTCTAAAACAAGATATGAAGCACAATAGAATTCAGGCGCAACCGACAATTTTAACAAGCAGCTCTTCTAACCAATCCACACCTCTTTCTCCTTCACTACGCCGGGCTTTATCCATTATCGTTCCCCTTTTCTTTGCTATAGACGTATGGGCAATGTTCGCCCTTCATTTACAGGGAGGAGATGCCACTGCTCTCGTTGGAGGTACAGCTCTATTTATTTTAGTAGTGGTGTCGCTTATTGCTCACAAAGGAAAAGGTCTCGAACAAACAACTTCCTACTTGATTGAAGGCTTGCAGTTTGGTTTTAAAGTATTCGGTCCCGTTATTCCGATTGCCGCTTTTTTCTATTTAGGAGATGCTGGGTTCAAAACAATCATTGGTGACTTTCTTCCGAAAGGATCACATGGACTTGTAAATGACCTAGGCGTTGCGCTTGCTTCCACCGTGCCGTTAACCGCACAGGTCGCTACTGTGACGATAACTGCGCTAGGAGCTATTACCGGGTTAGACGGTTCAGGATTTTCAGGTATTTCACTCGTAGGCTCTGTCTCTCATTTATTTGCATCTGCTTTAGGATCGGGCGCTGCCACGCTAACTGCTTTGGGGCAAATTGCTGCGATTTGGGTTGGAGGGGGAACGTTGATTCCATGGGCGCTGATTCCGGCTGCTGCGATTTGCGGAGTTAGTCCGTTTGAACTTGCCAGACGCAATTTAAAACCTGTAGCAATTGGATTAGTCGTTACAACGATTGTCGCAATGTTTCTAGTTTAAACAAAAGCCCCCTTCTTTCTATGAAGGGGGCCCTATGTATATATTTTTACATACCTTTTGGAAACTCTTTTTCTGCTGACGGCTTTACATATGCATAAACAAGCGTATAGAGGAAAATGCCTACAATAAGCCACATAAGACCTAAGCTGTAGCCAGCTAAGACATCTGTTAAAAAATGTTCTCTTAATAGAATACGGCTCACACCTATTAATAAAACGATTAAAGTAATTGCAAGCTGATACCGCTTGGCTACCTTTTGATTATTCATATGTTTTGTTAGAAAAAAGATAATCAGACCGTAGATAAGAATTCCCATCATCGCATGGCCGCTTGGAAAGCTATAGCCTTCGATGCCTTCAAGAGGACGGCTTCGTTCTACCGCATCTTTAACTGCTTTGTTAATAATATCGCCGCTTAAAATAAGTAAAAATGCGGATATCATGCCAATATAATCTTTTTTAAAAAATAAAAAAATAATAAGTACAGCTAAAAGAACCATAATCATTACTTTTGAAGCTAAAAAAGACAGGCCGTGAAAAACAGATGACGCTGACTGAAGAATAGTGCTGTCATCTATAGCTGAAACAAGCCAGCGGTCTCCTTGAAAAGAATCTGTCGACACAGCAAACAACACTCCTAAAAAAACGAGACCCGCAATTCCAAATGCCCACATCAATTTTTTGTACAGAGATACAGTTTGTGAATCTACCATATCGTTACCTCCTATTATCTCACGAGAAAATTGGTAAAAAACTCATTCTTTATCCCTATTTCTCATCTTATGTATCTATTATGTATATAAAATATTTCATGATTCAATTACTTTTTTCAATAACAACGCTTACATTCTTTTCTTTTTTATAGATAATGATATAATGATTAAAATGTCAAAAAATTCAAAACTTTATTCAACTTACACAGAAAGGATATGGTTATGTGAACTCCAAGCTACATACTTTACTTGAAGAAAAATTTGATGAAATGGTTCAAATTCGCCGCTATCTGCATCAGTATCCAGAGCCGTCTTTTAAAGAATTTCAAACTGCTGCCTACATTCGGTCTTTTTATGACAAAATCGGTATTTCTTACCGAGCAAATGTAGGAGGAAACGGCATTGTAGCAAGCATTCAAGGAGGAAAACCCGGTCCTACTGTAGCTTTGAGAGCCGACTTTGATGCCCTTCCTATTCAAGATGAAAAAGATGTACCCTATCAATCAACTGTTCCGGGCGTGATGCATGCATGTGGCCATGATGGTCATACGGCTGCTCTTTTAGTCCTTGCTAAAGCGCTTTTTGAAATAAGAGATTCTCTGCCTGGTAAAATCGTCTTCATTCATCAGCACGCCGAAGAGTACGCTCCCGGAGGCGCCAAGTCTATGATTGAAGACGGATGCTTAGACGGTGTAGACGCGATATTCGGAACGCATTTATGGTCATTAACTCCGACTGGTGTGATTCAATATCGAACGGGCCCTATTATGGCAGCTGCTGATCGCTTTGAAATTACGATCAAAGGAGCAGGCGGACACGGTGCACAGCCCCATAAAACAAAAGATTCAATCGTCATCGCCTCTCAGCTTGTTGTTAATTTACAGCAAATTGTAAGTAGACGTGTAAACCCAATTGATTCAGCGGTCGTGAGCATAGGTTCTTTTGTAGCGGAAAATGCATTTAATATTATTGCTGATTCTGCTCGGCTAATTGGAACGGTAAGAACTTTTAACGAAGATGTGAGAAATAATGTCGAAAAAGAAATCGAACGAATTGTCCAAGGTACATGCTTAACAGCTGATGCTTCTTATGAGCTGAGTTATACGCGCGGCTATCCTTCCGTCGTAAACCACCCGGAAGAAACGGCTTTTCTTGCTTCTGCTGCTTCTCAAATCGATGAAGTTCATACAGTCGAAGAAACGGAGCCTCACATGACTGGAGAAGATTTCTCTTATTATTTGCAGCATATTAAAGGAACGTTCTTTTTTACGGGAGCTCAGCCAGAAGGTGTAGATGCTCCTTATCCTCATCATCATCCTAAATTTGATTTTAACGAAAAAGCAATGCTTATCGCAGCTAAAACGCTTGGTACGGCTGCTGTTGAGTATTTAAAAGAACAGGCTCATTCTAAAAACGCAATAAAAGCTAATTGATCATTCAGCAAGCATTCGTACAGATAAACGGACGAGCGCTTGCTGTTTTATATTTTAGGAAACTTTTTCTCACTTAAAACGTAGTATTTATATCGACTGAAAAGAGGTGACTTTTTTGAATACGTATGAAGAAAAAGTATTACGAGAAGCTGAACATTGGAAATTTAGCATGTTGAAACGACCTTCTAAATTTCAGCGTACCGCAAAATCTTTACAACTTAAAATAAATGAAAAAATCCCTGCTAAAGTCCATAGAATTATAACTGAAAGTATAAAAAAAATGGTTGAAACCACGCTTGTTGGGTCCAATTTCACGACTAAAAAAAGAGATGTCAGCAGTCTTTCGTTTGAAGAAAAAGAGAAAAGAATTTTGGAGCTCATACCTAAGTACAAAAAAACTGCTGCTGTAGAAGGAGCTGGTACTGGTGCAGGCGGTCTCCTTTTAGGTGCAGCAGATTTCCCGCTTCTTCTTTCCATAAAAATGAAGTGCTTATTTGACATTGCCGCTACGTATGGTTTTGATGTAAAAGAAAAAGAAGAACGCATTTATATGCTGTATATTTTTCATCTTGCCTTTTGCAGCGACGACCATAGAACTAAGCTGCTCGAAATAATAGAAAGCTGGGAGGAAAAGAAAGAGGAACTTCTTGAGCTTGATTGGAAAGCTTTTCAACAAGAATATCGCGATTACATTGATGTTGTGAAAATGTTTCAACTGATGCCGGGGATTGGAGCTGTTGTAGGTGCGTATGCTAATTATCAGCTTCTTGATCATCTCACAAAAGTAGCGATGAACGTCTATCGCTTTCGGATATTATCTTCGTCTCAAAAGTAGCCTAAAAACGTAAAAAAAGCTCCATTCGGAGCTTTTTTTACGTTAATTTTTTATTTACATATGCATTTACAAATAAGTGAATAAATATAGCACCCGCTGCCACGGAAAGCAATGCAGCAACTACATTAGAAAAAGCCACCGCTATGGCGAGCACAAAAATTTGTACATACAGCGCTTTTTTCCATACGTCCAAAAATGCCCTTTTTCGTTCTTTAGCTTCGACCGGATAAAGAGAAAGCCATAAAATCTGCTTGTGCTGCTTCCAAAGCGGGAGTAATTGAAAACCCGTCATGTATACAACAAATAAAACAACCACTATATTGCCGTATTGAAACGGCGCAGCTACAATTAAAAATCCGCCAATGACAGTTAAGCGAACGAGCAAACTTAAATAATCTCCGGATCGCAAAAATGTTCTGGTGTATAAGTAATGGTAAGTGGCATTTTGACGAAATGGAATACGTGCTACTAGCCAATCTAAATATCTGCGGCGTTTAATTCGCTCTTTTACCTGAGGAACATCCGTAAATAAATTAGCTAATCGATAAAAATAGCCCATACGCTTTTCTTCTAAGTCAATTAGCTTTTCCCATTTAATCGGCTTCCTTTTTGTCAGAGAGCGATAATAAATGGCTAGAGCAATCATAATTATCGCTACAATTCCTGTAAAAAATACGTATGCATGCGAAAACAAGAAATAAGTAAAAACCGCGTTTAAGAAAAACCTGACGATATAATCTGTCCACTTCGCCCACTTTTCTTCAAACCATACGGCCCACCAAGACATGCCTAAGTTTACAACTTTCAGAATGAGTAATAGCAGAAAAAACACAAAAATATTTGAGTACGAATCATGCATTACTTTTACGTGAAGAGGCGCTGCTGCACCCGTTGCAAATAATAAAATATAAAGCTGAATTGTAAAGGTAAACCAAAAAGATTTTTTGAAATAAGGCTGCAGCTTCGTCTCCAAAGGAAGTAAAAAGACTAAATCAGGTCGTTTTAAAAACGTTTGAATTTGGCCCATTGTTAAAATCAATCCCATAAGGATCGCAATTACTACAGCCGAAGGAAACGCAGGTGTTAGTGTACTCAACCACTGTTGATAATAGTAGGCCAAGCCGCCAATCGCAAAAATTAACACTAATTTAATGTGGTCATTTAGGATATATTTTGTATATCTTCTTACATCCACTAAATACTGCTGAAATCGTTGCTTCCATAATGCATCAACCTTACTCATAGCCTTCTTCCTTTGTTAATTCAATATAAATTTCATCAAGAGTAGCATTGCGCATCTGAAATTCTTCTTGAAGATCTCTAAGCGTACCTTGCGCTCTTACTTCTCCGTTATGTAAAATAACAAATTTATCACAGTAGCGTTCCGCGGTCGCCAAAATGTGTGTGGACATTAAAATGCCTGCACCTTGTTTTTTCATATCCGTCATCAAATCAAGTAAAGATTGAATACCAAGCGGGTCTAAACCTAAAAAAGGTTCATCAATAATATAAAGAGACGGCTGAACCAAAAAAGCGCACATAATCATAACCTTCTGCTTCATTCCCTTTGAAAAATGCGCGGGAAACCATTTTAACTTCCGATCTAAACGAAATTCTTTTAAAAGCGGCTGCAGACGGGCTTCATATGCTTGAGGCTCAAGTCCATAAGCCATAGCTGTCATATCCAAATGTTCTTTTAATGTTAATTCATCGTATAGCACAGGAGTTTCTGGAATAAACGTAAACTGACTTCGATAGCCTGTCGGGTCTTGTTGAAAGGTTTTATTATTAATGGATACACTTCCTTTTTTTGCTTCCATTAATCCAATGATATGTTTAATCGTTGTACTTTTGCCGGCTCCGTTTAAGCCGATTAACCCAACTAATTCACCTGCATTTACATCAAACGATACATCTTTTAAGACGGGAGTTTTTGTATATCCCCCTGTAATATTGTTAATTTGCAATAAAGAACCCATCACGATCTCCTTTTATTTGTTCTTTTTTGTCTACAAGCGCAAGCGCTATTTGCTCTATTGTACCAAATCTTTTTCTTCCTCACATCGTTTTCAATTCTTTTCGGTTAATTTTTCCAGAATATAAACGAAATATCGGGACATTCTATATAGGGAAGAAGGAAAACAAGTGATTGATTACAACTAATCATTACAAAGCTTCTTACATTTGGGATGAGGTGTCTACAGCAGGCATATTTCAGAAAACCTTATTGTAAATCGATGTATGTTTGATTCATAAGGGGATGGTAGTCATGAACGTAGTAAGAATATATATAATGGGTAGACAATAATGTTCATTTATTACTGTGTAAATGAGGTGTTTGTCAAAGACCAAGAACGATTTCGTTCACATTGTATATTTTTTTAGCTCAATGCTTAAATGAGGTGTTTGTTAAAGAGAATATACTTTTTCAAGTTACTGTTTCATTAGGCAATGTAATTACGTAAATGAGGTGTTCCTTAAAGATCATATGCTGCATTAAAAGCTACTTTTTCCTTCTTCACATGACGGGATGCATAATCGTTTGCATCCCGTTTTTGTGTATAAAATGCCAGTGGCTATTTCTTGCCTGCTGATTGCATTTCTACTTTGTGGTAAAATAAACGTACATGTATACCCATACATTTATATTGGTAACGGAAGGTGAACATAATGAGCACACATGATGAAAACTGTATTTTTTGCAAAATTATTCGCGGTGAAATTCCAAGTGCAAAAGTATTTGAAAATGAACATGTATTAGCTTTTTTAGACATTAGCCAAGTAACAAAAGGTCATACGCTTGTGATTCCAAAAGTACATAAAAAAGACATTCACGAACTAACGCCGGAAATTGCGCGCAATTTATTTGAAGTGGTTCCTCAAATCGCTAATGCAATTAAAGAAACCTACAGCCCAATCGGCTTAAACATCTTAAATAATAATGGTGAAAAAGCTGGTCAATCCGTGTTTCATTATCATATGCATATTATTCCTCGCTATGGGGAAGGCGATGGATTCGGTGCTGTATGGAAAGAGCATACAAGCGAATACACGCCTGAAAAACTTCAAGAAATCGCTGGCAATATTTCTTCTCGTCTTTCTTGAAACAAAAAAAGCTTACACATGTAAGCTTTTTTTGTTTTATCTTTTTATTTGACACAGGTTTAATCGGTGTGTGATATAAAACATAGTGCGGCTTTTCACTTATTATGAACGACTTTCCTTCTTAACTTCTAAATTCATACGTTCTTCAATCAATTTTGTTAATGCTCTTGATCCTTCAGGTACCAAGTGGACACCATCTGATGTAAAGTATTCAGGATGCTTAGAAGCCTCAGAGTACCAATCTACAAGCGTGACGTGATCAAACTTTTCAGAAGCAGCTTTCAAGTTCTTGTTCACGGTGCTTTCCCAGGAACGAGGAACGCGCGTATTCACTAAGTAAACGTCCGCTTGTGAAAAAGCTTTTAACAGTTGTTCAAGTTCTTCATTTGTAAAATAGCCGTTTGTTCCTAACTCAATAATCACTGCGCTGTTCGGATTATTAAATGCTTGATAACTAGGAGTTAGCTGCAGTGCTTCATTGAGCTGCCTTCCTACTTTTCCGTCAATCGCAATACTAAGCGGCATCTCTTTAAGATTAGGAGCAATATCCAGCATGACCGAATCTCCAATCGCAAGAACATCTCTGTAAGAATTCGGCTGCTGTTCTTCTTTTGCATCAGATTTTTCTTCTGCGGAATTCTTTTTCGCGTTCTCTGCTTTTTTATCCTCCGCTTTGATCTTGTCTTTAACAGAAGTTGAAGCATTTTCTTTATGATTCGTTTGAATTTTGACCTCTGTCTCTTTGGCTGCCGTTTCATCCTTTTGCTGCGTACTAATAGCAAAGCTTGTCATGTCCGCTGTAAACAACGCCAAAAAGAAAATGAGACTGCCCAAAACCGCTTGTCTCGAACGAGAGAGATTACGCCATTTAAAAAGCTCTCTCGGATGGTAGTGCCGGAAATAATAGCGAAAGCCGCGTGTGCGGATAGGCACCTCGATGTAACGGTACGAAAGTTCAGCAATGATAAATGTAAGCCCTATTTGTAACAGCGCATGCCAATAGACCGGGCGGCCAATCTCGGCTACAGGTGTTGTAAGAACAATAACCGGATAATGCCACAAATAGATACCGTATGATCTAGTACCAAGCCAGCGAAGCGGTTTAAACGACAGAGCTTTTCCTAAAAAACTACTAGGATGACTAATTGTTGCAACCAGTACAGCAGCGTTTAAACAAATCAGCAGCATTCCACCTTGATAAAGAAAAGATGCATGAGTATACTCATCAACGCTCCATACGCAGAGAATAAATACAAAGAAACTCACCATACTTACCGCGTTTAATACTTGCTTGCCTACGGGTGGAAGGTTTTTTGATGATAAACGATACATCGGCCAGACAAATGCAAGTAAACACCCGATTAAAAGGGCAAACAGCCGAGTATCGGTTCCATAATAAATGCGGCTAGGATCTCCTCCTGGCTCATATAAAAAAGACATTAGAATAGCTGAGGCCATTACTCCAGCTAAAATAAATAGAGAAAGAATTCCTCTCTTTTTAATAAATTTCAAACCCAATAATAAAACAAGTGGCCACACAATGTAAAACTGTTCTTCAATAGCAAGTGACCATAAGTTCTTTAATGGTGACGGTGATCCAAAACTATCAAAATATGAAACTTTATGAAAAATAAACCACCAGTTACTCATATAAAAAATAGACGATAATGCATCGCCTCGTAGCGTTGTTAACAATGGCCGGTTAAATAAAATAACCCATGCTGCAGTTAATACGACCATCACATACACAGCTGGAAGAAGTCTTCTCGTTCGGCTGATCCAAAAATGCTTCAAATTTTTTAAAGGATTTTCCCAAGATTGCACCAGTAAAATCGAGGTAATTAAATACCCTGATAATACAAAGAAAACGTCAACTCCTAAAAACCCTCCAGATGCCCATCCAAATCCTAAATGATATGCAATGACAGACATAACAGCGAAGGCTCGAAGTCCATCCAAACTATATATATACCTATTTTTCTTTTCTTTTGCACTCATAAAAATGCCTCCAAGCAATATGTACAACAAATTTCTTTCTGAATTAATATTAAGAATATTACGCAATTGTTACATTTTTGTTACAAAAATCATTATATACAATATTATTACTTTCTTCAATATATCACTTACTTAAAATCAAAGAATAAGTAAAAAGAAACAAATTTATTATCTATCTTATTCATAAATTACTAATTTAGTAGTAGTCATATCGATTCTATCTGCGCGGTACTAAGACCTAACATCTTTCTTTCACCTTACCCGTTTCAGAAATAGAAAAACTTCACACAATTGGTGAAGTTTCTAAGGTGTCTTTAGCATATCTACGTGGGGAAGCCCTTCATCTGAATAAATATCGGAAATAGGTTTAAAACCAAACGATTCATAAAATTTTTGAAGCCTGCTTTGTGCTTGAATTTTAATTGTTTTCTCGTGCAATTCACTCTCTAGAAAATCAATTCCTCTTGCTACTAGTTCTCTTCCGAGACCTGTACCGCGCTGTGTTTGTTTTACAATAATGCGCCCAAGAGAAGCTTCGTTATAGCTAATTCCTTTTGGTAAAACTCTAAGGTATGCGATAATTTTCTCATTCTCTTTTTTGAACAAGTGATAAGCAAATTTGTCTTTTCCATCTACTTCTAAGTAAGCACACTTCTGTTCGACAACAAAAATAGAGGTGCGAAGCTGTAGAATTTCATAAAGCTCATCGTTTGTCAGCTCTTGAAATGATTTTATGCACCAACTCATAATCTGCTCACCTTTTCTTATTGTTCTTTTTCAATTAAATTCAGCGTACGTTCAAGCCAATTGATGTAGCTTGTCTCCCGGTCTTGAGCGCGAGATAGCACCAAGTAATGACCAAATTGAGGAGAAGAAACGGTAATATGGTGATTAACTTCTTCTAAAAGGTCATCCAGTCGTTTCTTTAAAAAAGTCAGCTTCACTTTCCTGCTTGATAATTGATTATCTATTTGTTGCTTTAACTCTTCTATTGACATGGATGAAGCAAAATAAGCTTTTAACATAAATTCATCTTTAGTTGTTTCAGGAATAGGATCAATTGTAGTGAGCCACTTGCTTAGCTCGACTCTTCCTTCTTCCGTTATCGAATACATCTTTTTTTCTAATTTTTTGCCTTGAATCACCGTTTCATAGCGAATAAATCCTTCTTCTGTTAATCGCTTTAGCTCGGGATAAATCTGGCTGTGTTTGGCGCTCCAAAAGTTACCAACCTCTTCTTTAAAAAGTCTGGTAATGTCATACCCGCTGAGCTCCTCCTGATTTAAGAGCCCTAATATTGCATATTTTAATACTCTCATTCTGTTCCTCCACATTATTTCTTCCATCAGTATAGCATATAAACATTTCATTTACATGTTTGCCAAAACATGTTTACGCATACTTTTTATTTATCTTTTTTCTATTATTTCCTCTTTACAGATTAATTTAAATTTTTGAAAAGTTACCTCCACAATCCATGGTTTTCGTGATAGTATAATGATATTCTTTCTGACATCAGTCATTAGCCATTTTGTATGATGAGTGTTCGAACTAATTTGAGGAGGAATTAATGTGATTACGTTAAACCGAGCTTATAATTTTAATGCAGGTCCATCTGCGCTTCCCCTACCTGTCTTACAACTTGCTCAAGAGGAGCTAGTTAATTTCAAAAATACAGGTATGTCTGTGATGGAATTATCGCATCGCAGCAAAGAGTTTGAAGATGTATTAACACATGCTAAAGAAACACTAACGGAATTGCTTAATATTCCAGATACACATGAAATTTTATTCCTGCAGGGCGGAGCAAGCCTGCAATTCTCTATGATTCCAATGAACTTTTTAGCTCCTGATCAAGTCGGGGCATATGTGCTAACGGGATCATGGTCGGAAAAAGCATTAAAAGAAGCACAGAAACTTGGAAAAACAGCAGTTGTTGCTTCTACTAAAGAAGAGAACTACCGCTCTATTCCAGCTTTAGATGATGTAAAGCTTCCAAAAGAAGAGATTGGATACTTGCATATCACGTCCAACAATACTATTTTTGGTACACAATGGGCTGACTATCCTTCTATTGAAGGAGTAGACTTAATTGCCGACATGTCAAGCGACATTCTTTGCCGTCAAATTGATGTATCTAAGTTCTCACTCATTTATGCTGGTGCTCAGAAAAACCTCGGACCATCCGGTGTCACGGTTGTCATTTTGAAGAAAGAATTACTTAAACGTATTCCTGAAGGTTTACCAACAATGCTGAATTATGAGACACACGTAAAGAGCAACTCTCTTTACAACACTCCTCCAACGTTTGGCATTTATATGCTTTCACTTGTTTTAGATTGGATTAAAGAACAAGGCGGCGTTAAAGCAATTGAAGCCCAAAATCATAAAAAAGCTAAGTTACTCTACACAAGCATGGAACGTTCAAATGGTTTCTATACCCCTCACGCTACAGAGGAAAGCCGATCAATTATGAACGTAACGTTTACTTTACCAACCGATGAGTTAACCGCTGCGTTTTTACAGCAAGCAAAAGAAAAAGGCTTCGTAGGATTAGCTGGACACCGTTCAATCGGCGGATGCCGCGCTTCTATTTACAATGCTGTACCGCTTGAAGCGTGTGAAGCTCTTGCCGTCTTTATGGATGAATTTGCACAGGCAAACGCATAATTGGCAGAATTAACTGATTCTTTTTTCGCATAAATATGTTATAATCAGTACGTAAATATATGCAATGGGCATAGACGCACTATTGGTATATTTCGAGCTTAGCTTAGAAGAGGAGAGATGAGAAATGAATACAAAAGTTTTAGTTTCTTTAGCGTTATTAGTCGGAATTGGAGCGGTTCTCCACACGGTGGTACCTCCTGTTTTATTTGGAATGAAACCAGATATGATGTTAACAATGATGTTTTTAGCAATCCTGTTGTTTCCTAGCGTAAAAAATGTTGCATTGGTTAGCTTAACCACAGCGGTTATTTCCGCTTTAACAACAAGCTTTCCTGGCGGACAAATTGCAAACTTGATTGATAAACCAATTACAGCATTTGTTTTCTTTGCATTATTTATGCTTGTGAAAAAAGCAACAGGCATTAAAACACCAGTTGCCGCTGCTTTAACAGCTGTTGGTACACTCGTATCAGGAACCGTATTCTTGTCAGCTGCCGCGCTAATCGTCGGCTTACCGGGCGGAAATAGCGTCATGGCGCTTGTTGCTGCAGTTGTATTGCCTGCAACAGTAGTGAATACAATCGTTATGATCGTTATTTATCCAATTGTTCAATCCGTTCTAAAACGCACAAGCATCAAAGCAAAATTATCGTAACGTCAAGAGCCTGATTTAGTTAAGAATCAGGCTCTTTTTTCACACCAAAAACTAAGGCCCGCCAAAGCGTGGCGGACCTTCAGATAAAACGGTTCATTTATAGTATGTTGCTGATCTTTTAAAGACAGCCTACAGTTCGACTCTTAACTTTTTGTTTAAAAAGAAATGGTACAGGATGCTTTTCACTTAAATTTCATTTGCAGCTCATACAATAGGTATGAAGACTTACTATGTAATAAAGGTTTAAGTTCCCCGTCCTAGGTTACATAATAAAGTATAAGCGCCAATAAAAAACTCGCAAAAGCCACTGTCGCACATGTAAGAGACTTCTGTTTAAGCACATGTTTAGGTGGATATGATGCCGTTCTAGTCGTAAGGCTAAACCATTTAAAGGCAGCCAGAAAAAAACTCAGGCTAATCATCAAAAGAATGAATAAAGCTATCCCATGTTGATAACCTCCTTCTTTTGTATAAATCTATGCTATTTTTTTATGATTATGTCAGAAGGAAGTGTTAGCAATTACTTTACTACATAGGAGGAAATAAATAATGAGTAGAATGAAAAAACTAGCAGCTGGAGCAGCAATCGGAAGCACCGTTGCCGCTATTACAACGCTTCTTATTACTCCATATTCAGGACGAGAACTTAAACAGCGTGTCAGTTCTCGAAAAGACCGAGTTAACGCTTCACAACAAGAGCTCTCAACAAAAATAAAAGCTGTTTCTCAACAAGTACAAATGACCGCCAGAGAAGGAAATACTATAGTGAAAAATATCGCAAGTGACCTTTCTACTACCCTTGGTCAGTTTAAAGAAGAAATTGTCCCTCATAAGGAATCCATTCAGCATCATTTGAAAGAAATCCAAAATTCTTTGTCAAACCTTGAGGAACATGTACAGACAACTAAAAATCCCAATGAAAAAATTGACAAAAAAGAAGGTTAAAGCGCCTTCTTTTTTAATTTTTTAAAATTTTGTAAATTTACATCTTTATAATTTTTTATTTTATTGGCATAATAGAAGATAAATAAAAAAAGAGACTAAGTAGGTGGGAGAAGATGAAAAAGACTAGTGATCAAGATTACAGTTTGAAAGAAGCACTTCTATTTAGCCAACGCATTGCCCAATTAAGTAAAGCCCTTTGGAAAACCGTAGAGAAGGATTGGCAGCAATGGATTAAGCCTTATGACCTTAATATTAACGAGCATCATATTTTGTGGATTTCATATCATTTAAATGGGGCTTCCATTTCCGAAATTGCCAAGTTTGGAGTTATGCATGTTTCTACTGCGTTTAACTTCTCCAAAAAACTAGAAGAACGAGGTTTGCTTGAGTTTTCTAAAAAGGAAAGCGACAAGCGAAATACGTACATTCAGCTGACAGATAAAGGCGAGGCCATTTTACTAGATTTAATGGAACATTACGAACCTTCTAATAATTCGGTATTCAGCGGTGCACTTCCATTGCGCGACTTGTACGGCAAATTCCCTGAGTTTATGGAACTAATGACCGTCATCCGCAAAATTTACGGTGAAGATTTTATGGATATCTTCGAGCGATCTTTCCATCATATCGAAGAGGAATTCACTGAAGAAGATGGCAAGCTTGTCAAGAAAGATAAAGAGAACCACCAGGAGACTATTTCAAACTCTTAATGGTTAGTCCCTTATCCATTGAATAATTTCAAAAAATTCATTCATCACATCTTGATAAGAAGGTTGGTAACGAAGCGATTCGACCGTCTCTCTTGGATTTAATTTATAATTCAGCATGCCAACAAATTGTGTAAGAAGCGGAACAAAGTCTGTTAGACCTTCCGCTTTTTGCTCAATATATTCGCTTTTTGTATCTTCACACAGAATTAAGATTTCCTCTACTTCCTTCTTTGTAAGCTGATTTCTTACCACTAAATCAATAAATGGTTTAGCTTCTTGTTCAGATGTCCCTGATAACAGTTTTATGTAATATTCTAAACGTGATACTCGAGATTCTAAAGTTTCCATCCGCTTCCCCTACTCCTTCAACGTTCATATACCTCTACTCCATATTGTACATGATTCATTCATGTTCTTCCAAATAATTCTTTCTTCGTCAATCACATTTCCTGTTTGAGTAGCACCGTATAAAGATTTTCATATACTGATTATGTACTCACTGCATATATTAATATAAATCCCTCTGTCCTTTTTAACAATCCTTTTGCACAATGGCTAATTGTTACTCACTTTTTATCCATTCACTTTGCTATTTCGTTTAAAACCTATTTCTCAACTTCTTAATTGCCCTTTATAAAATAAAAACCGCATTTCTGTGTAAATACCTTTTGAAATTCTTTGCTCAACTGTATATATAACTATCTATTTTACCGCTTTTTTGGTAATGTTAATATAGATATTTGTAAATTCATACAAAGCTGTACTATATAAATGACTATAAGACTTTTTGTCTTTGTCACACTGATTTTGTTAGGGGGATTTTTATGTACATATTCTTTATTGTATTTGCACTATTCATTTTATTCTACATCAATGCACTAACAAATACATTGTGTATTCAAAAAGAAATTCCAGCTGAAAAACAGCCTAAAGTTTTTCGTACGATTAATGTATTAATTACCATTTTATTAGTTTCATCTTATATTGAAGTATCATTTACATAAAAAACGGTGAGATGTCTCACCGCTTTTTTATAGGCTTAGCAAAAACAGCTAGCTCCGATGATAATTAATAAGATGAATAATACGACTAATAGCGCAAATCCACTGCCGTATCCGCATCCGTAAGAACCCATATCTATCGCCCCTTTCCTTTTATATTCATCTATTTCCTAGTGGTAACATGCACAACCAACAATGACTAATAAGATAAACAGTACAACTAATAGTGCAAAACCGCCTCCATATCCGCATCCGCTCATTTGAGCACCCCCTTTGTTTACTAATACTGCATCTTATGCATTACCTCAAAAAACGTCTAGGCTTTTAGCCCAAACTCCATAATTTATTTCCCTTGCTTCTCGTTTGGAGATTACTCTGTGAGTTTGTGCACCATTTTGAAAATGCTTTATAAAAAAGGCATCATAAGCGTATAATCACTCCATGCTTAGTGGAAAATAAATGTAAATTTACGTGGTTTTAACTTCATTTGCTAACATCAGGAAATGTGATATAGTAAATCTTGAGTCAAGCTACATAAGTAAAAATGATGAGTAGGAGTGTTTACGTATGAAAAAAAGCTTAGTTGCACTAACAACGGCAGCCAGTCTCGTTGCTTTATCAGCATGCAGCGGGGGAAGTAATGCTTCAAATGCAAACGATTCTTCAAAAGTGATTGTAGAAACAAAAGCAGGCAATATCACGCAAGGTGATTTGTATAAGCAAATGAAAGATACAATCGGACAAGACCAATTTAATACACTCGTACGAAGCGTTACTGAAGAAAAAGTATTGAGTAAAAAATATAAAGTAACGGATAAAGAGCTTGATCAGCAGTTGAACATTCTAAGAGAACAATACGGTGATCAGGTGGATTCAGTTATTAAGCAAAAAGGCGAAAAAGAAGTCAAAGATATGCTAAAAGTTGATATTCTTCGTGAAAAAGCTGCTACAGCAGGCATTAAGGTATCGGACAAAGAACTGAAAAAAGCTTATGATGAATATAAAGCTCAAAAACCTCAAATTCGCGCAAGTCATATTTTAGTAAAAGACGAAAAAACAGCAAACGAAGTAGAAGCGAAAATCAAAAAAGGCGAGGACTTTGCTAGTCTGGCAAAAGAATATTCAACGGATCAGCAGTCTGCAGCTAACGGCGGCGATTTAGGCTACTTCGGTGAAGGCCAAATGGTTAAAGAATTTGAAGAAGCGGCTTACAAGCTGAAAAAAGGTGAAGTAAGTAAACCAATCAAAACAGAGTACGGCTACCATATCATTAAACTAGTTGATAAAAAGAAAGTAGAATCGTTTGAGGAAAAGAAACCCGAACTTGAGCAGCAAATCAAACGTTCAAAAGTAGATCAAGCAGAAGCGAACAAGAAGATTCAAAAAGAGCTTGATAAAGCAAAAGTGGAAGTCAAAGATAAAAATGTAAAACCAATTTTCGAAGAAGGTGCGACAGATAGTCAATCTGGCGTAGAAACTCCTCAGCAGTAATGCTAAGAGCCTGTCACATGAGTGACAGGCTCTTTTATATAATCAGATAGAATCGCTGTTGCGTCTTTCTTTTTCCACTTGCATTCTTTCGATGAAAACTTGTCCCTCTTTTTCAATAAACGAATCATCCACTTGCTTATCATGTTGCGCAGCACGAATCGCCATAAATCCACTAAAGAAAATGCCTGCTACAACTAAATAAATCCAAATTGGTAGTGTCACCATATATTGATCCCCCATCACATTTATTTACAACCACTATATGCGAAGGAAGAAAGACTTATACCTTTTTAATCAATCGTTGGTTTATAAAATGAGCGATTATCAAGTGCAAAAATACGCTCTGTAAATTCACCAGGCTTCACTTTTGTTAATGCTCGGTCTAGCATATTCATTTTAGCGTCTACATTGTCAATCAAATGAAGCATCTCAGCCTCTTTAATTAACGGCTTTTTCGGACTTCCCCACTCTTCCTTACCGTGATGCGATAATACAAGGTGCTGAAGAAGCATAACCTCTTCTCCTTCAATCGCTAATTCTTCCGCCGCTTTTCCAATTTCATTCACCATAATCGAGATATGGCCAAGCAAGTTCCCTTCGACTGTGTATATCGTCGAAACAGGACCTGAAAGTTCAAATACTTTGCCAAGGTCATGAAGAATCACTCCAGCGTACAGCAAGTCGCGATTTAAGCTTGGATAAAGGGTTGAAAATGACTCAGCCAGCTTCAGCATAGACACGACATGGTAGGCAAGTCCCGATACAAACTCATGGTGATTTTTAGTTGCTGCCGGATATTCTAAAAATTCCGTTTGATATTTTTTAAACAAATGGCGAGTAATGCGCTGGACATTCGAATTTTTCATTTCAAATATACTCTTTGTAATATGTTCGACCATTTCTTCTTGAGATAAAGGCGCCACTTCTAAAAAGTCAGATGTGCGCACTCCGTCTTGGGGCTGTGCAGGACGAATGTTGCGTATTTTCAGCTGGTTGCGCCCGCGGTAATTCATTACTTCTCCAGCAGCTCGCACAATCTTTTGAGCAGCATAATTTTCCTCGTCGTCTGGGGATGCATCCCACAGCTTGGCTTCAATATCACCTGTTTTATCCTGTAGGATTACCGTTAAAAATGGCTTTCCATTGCTTGCAATTCCTCTCGTTGAGGATTTAATTAAAAAATAAAGATCAACTTGCTCTCCTACTTCGTATTGAGCAATTCCTTTTGTCATGATCTTTTCCTCCTTACCACTTCATTCTATGTATTTGATAGCAAAGCTCTTATCGCTTCGTCCGCTTATTTACAGCTCTTTACATTTCATTTTACCATCGCTTGGCATCGAATGCACGGGCAGACGCTTTTTCATAAAAGATGAGATTGCGACATAACAAAATCAATGCAATTTAAAGACGAACAAATTGGATAAAGGAGCTGAACTGCTTGAGACATCGCTGTTGATTTCTTTGCAAGACTTCGCTTTCCGCGGGAGTCTTCGTCTTGCCCTCCAATACACAGCTAGAAGCAACTACATACATGAAAACTATGGTCACCAATAGCAATAAAAAAATCCGAACGAGTTGGATTCTCCATCAAGAATCTAGATTGTTCGTCCGGACCTTCCTACAATTAAACTATTTTTGTCTCAGCCTCTCACTTCTTTATGTTTCTTTTTTCGTTAACTGCAGCGCCTTTTTAATATCTTTAAAAGAGGTAGACTGTCCATACATAAGAACGCCTCCTTTATATACACGGGCACCAAATATTGCTAAAGCAGTAATCGTCACAATTAAAATCCCTATCGATACACTCACTTCCCACACAGGGACATTTAACATACCTACACGCAAAAACATAATCATCGGCGCAAAAAACGGGATAAAAGATGTGACTGTAATGATTGTGGTTTCAGGATCACCAAGTCCAAACATAGCAATTAAAAAAGCGGCCACAATCACAAGGGTCATGGGCGTAATCATTTGCTGTACATCTTCAATACGGCTCACAAGAGAACCTAAAAAAGCCGCGAGCGTAGCAAAAAGAAAGTACCCCAATATGAAAAAGACAAATGCATACATGAATGTAGTCAGCGGAACATCATTAAATCCGAGATAAGAAAAGATACCGTTATGATTTGTTTCCACACTGGCTTTTAACGATGTGTAGCCTACGCTCAGTATCACTGCAAGCTGTGTTAAGCTGAGCAGAGCAATTCCAATGATTTTAGCAAACATTTGTGTAATAGGTGATACGCTCGATACAAGGATCTCCATAACGCGGGATGATTTTTCAGTAGCTACTTCCATCGCAATCATGCTTCCATACATGATAACGGCAAAATAAATAACAAACAGCAACACATACACAAGACCTCTTGCTTGATTTAGCTCTTGTTCTGTTTTGGCATTTTCAACTAACGCTTCTTTTTTAAATGAAACAGGGCTGTAAAGCTGATCAATTTGCTTTTCTTCTAAACCGATTTTCACTGTAGCCATAGCCACTTTTGTTTGCTGTACCGCCTGTTCTAAGGTAGAAGAAAGATTTGATTCGGCCAAAGAGTTAGCTTTGTACACAGCTTGAGGCAGCTGCTTATCGTTTAAAGATAAAAGTAAATAGCTATCGAGCTGCCCGCTTTTTACCGCTTGCTTTGCCTTAGACTCAGACGTAAATTCTTTTAAATGAATGTCTTTATCCATGGCATTTACATTTTGTTTGAACAACGTATATACGCTTTCCACTTCATAGATGACACCCACATTTGTGCCATTATCATCTGAATTAAAAACGTCGATAATTTTCTCCATATTTGTAAGAGCAACTAGAATAAGAGCAGTAATAATCGTTGTAATAATAAAAGATTTTGTTTTTAATTTATTAAGATATGTATGAAAAACGATAACCCAAAATTTATTCATAGGAAGCACCTACCTTTTCAATGAAAATATCATTTAATGAAGGCTCTTCCACTGCAAATTTAGATACAAATGAAAAGTGTTTAAGTTCTTGAAAAATGAGTTGTGATACGGATTCATGTTGAATTTGAACGATCATGCCTTCAACCGTTTTTTTCACCTTTACAACACCTTCAAGCTCCGTAATTCTCTCAAACGGACCTTTTCCGTGTACAATGACATTTTTTTTGCCAAATGCACGCTTAATCTCCGGCAGTCTTCCATATACAACAGGCGTACCATGATGCATAATACATAAATATTCACAAAGTTCTTCCACATGTTCCATTCGGTGACTTGAAAAAACAATCGTCGTTCCGCGCTTTTTTAAATCAAGTACCGCTTCTTTTAGTACCTCTACGTTTACAGGATCCAAGCCGCTAAAAGGTTCATCTAAAATAAGCAGCTCAGGACGATGAATAACGGAAGCGATAAATTGAATTTTTTGCTGATTTCCTTTGGATAGTTCTTCTACTTTTTTTGAAGCATATTGAGGAATATTAAACCGAGATAACCAGCGCTCCATTTCTTGCAGCACGTGAGCTTTTTTCATCCCGCGCAGCCGCCCTAGATAAACAAGCTGATCTTTGACTTTTAATTTTGGATATAGTCCCCTTTCTTCTGGAAGGTAACCAACTAGATGACTTCTACTATAAGTTAAAGATTTATCATTCCATTGGATGTGACCTGAGGTTGGTTCAATGAGTCCTAAAATCATTCGAAACGTCGTTGTTTTGCCAGCACCGTTTGCACCTAAAAAACCAAACACTTCACCTTTTGGAATTTGCAAGGATAGTTCGTTTACAGCTGTAAATTCACCGTACCTTTTTGAAACTTCACGGATAGAAAGAGACATTTAATTCCTCCTTTGTAGATAAACCTATGTTTATTGTATGGAAAAAAATGATATCTGTAAACCTTAGCAGGATTTAGGGGAATAAGACGAGAAATATGTTGAATACGCTTACAATGATACTATAAGAGGAGAGTAGATTTTATGAGTACTTATACATTAACCGCTTTTGAAAAGACTGGAGAAAAATTAATAGATGAAAGTTTCGAAGCAGCTTCTGAAACAGAAGCAAAGACTATCGGCACCAAAAAGTTGGAAGAGCTTGCCTATTTAGAAAAAACACATCGATGCGTTAGCTCTAGCGGAAAACTTGTATTATTTCATCGTTAATATAAAACGCCGGAAAGGTTTAGCTTTCCGGCGTTTTATATTACTTTACAGCTTCTTTTAGTTCTTTACCAGCTTTAAATGCCGGTACTTTTGATGCTGGAATTTGCATTTCTTCACCCGTTTGAGGGTTACGGCCTGTACGAGCAGCACGCTCGCGTACTTCAAATGTACCGAAGCCGATTAACTGAATTTTTTCACCTTCACCTAGCGTTGATGAAATTGTTTCTAGTAATGCGTCAACTGCTTTAGATGCATCTGCTTTTGTTAACTCCGATTTTGTTGCCACTGCGTTTACTAAATCTGTTTTGTTCATTTCCAATCACCTCATTAGTTTCTACATTATCTTGTGTTACCACTGTTTTGCAACTTTTAAACATGCTCTATCAATATGATAGACAAAAATATTGGCTTTTAAACTAGTTCACTTAATTTTCGGAAATATCTTTTTCACTTTGATTAAAAACAGGAGCTCGCTTTTCCAGAAACGCACGTACACCTTCCTTATGATCCAAACTTTGGCTCATAGCAAACTGACTTCTTTTCTCAAGGGCAAGCACTTGCTTTAATTGTGAAGTAGATGTCTCCACATAAATTCGCTTTGTTTCCTTCAAAGCACGTGAAGGTTTTTTTAGCCAATATGAGAGATAATCTTCTACACGCTTCGCCAAATCTCCTTCTTTTATTTCATCAATTATGCCAAATTGATGAGCTTCCTCTGCTTTTAATGTCTTTCCTTCCCAAATCAGCTGTTTCGCACGGTGAGCACCGATGCGCTTTTCTAGTAAAAAGTGACCGCCTCCATCGGGAATTAGAGCAATGCCGATAAAGTTCATTGCAATTTTTGTGTGTCTTTCTGCAATAATATAATCAGAAGCAAGCGCGATGCTGAGCCCTAGCCCTGCTGCCGCACCGTGCAGTACACTTATCGTCATTTGAGGCAGGCTGTATAAAGTCAGCACGGCTTCATTAATCAAATCCATCACCTGCTCAAAACGTTCTGATTGTGAAGGTGACATCATCATATTAATATCTCCGCCTGCTGAAAATACTTTTCCGTTTCCTTTTACTACTAAAAAGTCCGCTTCGCTTTCTTCGACAACTTTTAAACATTGAATAAACTGCTCTAGCACTTCTTCATTTAATGCATTTAACGCATCCGGCCTGTTAAACGAAATTGTGGCGACGCGCTCTTGTAAAACTAGTTCTACTACTTTTAATTCGACGGTCATCTTACTCACCCTTTCTGATAATGATTAACGACTTGTTCACGAAGCGTACGTTTTAAGAACTTTCCTACCGTTGTCTTCGGGATTTCATCTATAAATAAAATTTCATCTGGAAGCCACCATTTTGCAAATTGCGACGCTAAAAATTTGAGCAGCTCTTCTGACGAAACGACACCTTTATATACATCTTTTAACACGACACAAGCAACTGGACGCTCTTGCCACACCTTATGAGGGACTGCTATGACACAGGCTTCGAAAACAGCTTCATGGGCAATAAGCGCGTTTTCTAAATCAACAGATGAAATCCATTCTCCTCCGCTTTTAATTAAATCTTTTGTTCGGTCTACAATTTTGATCGTTCCCTCTTCGTCAACCGTCACAATATCTCCCGTATACAGCCAGCCGTCTTTAAACGTATCTGCTGTTCTTTTATCCTTGTAATATTCAGAAGCTACCCATGGCCCCTTTAGTAATAGCTCACCCATTTCCACTCCATCCCAAGCAACTTCTCCATTTTGACCTATTACTTTCATTTCAACGCCAGGAACTAAGAAACCTTGCTTCGCTTTTACGCTGAGCTGATACTCAGAGTCTTCGCTGTACTGATAGCTTTTTAAGCGGGACACGGTTACAACAGGGCTTGTTTCCGTCATTCCGTATGCATGCATAAATTCAATTTGATATTTTTCCTGAAATTCTCGAATGACGCTTTTTGGGGCCGCTGATCCGCCGCATAAAATAGCGCGCAAGCTATCAACTGCGTAAGGCTTTTTTTCTAACTCTTGTAAAAAATTTAACCAAACGGTAGGTACTGCTGCTGCAAGAGTTACTCTCTCTTGTTCAATCAGAGAAGCAATCGTCTCCGAAGTACAAAAAGCACCCGGCAGCACGAGCTTTGTTCCAAACCAGACCGCAGCAAAAGGAATTCCCCATGCGTTTACGTGAAACATTGGAACGATAGGCATAGCGGTATCAGCTTCTGATAATCCAGCACTATCAGCAAGCCCTAGCGCCATACAGTGCAAATAAATAGCGCGATGAGAATATACAACGCCCTTTGGCTCTCCTGTAGTAGCAGAGGTATAACAAAGACCTGCTGGTTCTTCTTCGCTTAAATCTTGAACAAAGGAATGCGATGCATGCCCTTGCTGAATCCAATTTTCGTAATGATAAACTGGCAAGTCTGTTTCTGGCAGCTCACCTTCATCTGACATAATGATATAGGCTTCAACATGTGGAAGCTTTTGATGAATGCTTTCAAATAAAGGTAAAAAGCATTCATCAAGTAAAATGACTTTATCGCGTGCATGGTTAATGATGTATACAATTTGCTCGGAATCTAACCGGATATTAATTGTGTGAAGAACAGCGCCTATTCCCGGCACACCAAAATAAGCCTCTAGATGTCTATGATGATTCCATGCAAACGTTCCGACTCTTTCCCCTCGCTTCACTCCAATTCGTTCTAGCATACTAGAGAGCTGCCGAGTCCGTTTTATTAACTGATTATAAGTTAAACGCTGAATTCCTTTTGAAGATTTAGAAACCACTTCTTTTTTACCAAACAGCTTTTCAGCTCTTTCCATCATAGATGGTACGGTTAACTGTACATTCATCATTAAGCGGCACCTCGCATCGTCATGATGAGAAAACGCTTACAACTTTTTTATATATTCAACAGATTCCGACATTTCCCTGCTGAAAATAAAAAAAGATCACTAGAAAGTGACCTTTTTATTTCTTAAACAATTCACCTAAAATCTTGAGTTTCTCTTGTGTGTAGTGCTCGAATCCATCGTTGTACGATTTTGGATCTTTTGGATTCGCAAACCTTGTAATAATGCCTGTTTCTGGATGCACGAACTTACTGGATGCCCCGCATCCAAGGCCAATAATCGTCTGCTTTTCTTCCATGATCATAATATTATACAGGCTCTCTTGACCAGGAAATGAATATCCAACGTTCTCTAAATTACCTAAAATATTTTTTTGGCGATATAAGTAATAAGGTTCATATCCTTGTTCTTGAGTCCACTCAGTCGCTAAATCCATCATTTTACCAATTTCATAGCGATCTGCTACTTTGTATTTCCGTTTATTTTGAGTCATTTCAGACGCACGTTTAAACGATAGCGTATGAACAGTTAAAGATTCAGGAAGCAATTTTTTAGATTCGTCTAGCGTATGCTGAAATTCTTCTACACCTTCATTTGGAAGCCCAATAATTAAGTCCATGTTAATGTTATTCATCCCCATTTTTCGAGAAAGATGAAATTTATCAATCGTTTCTTCAACTGTATGATGGCGTCCAATAGCTTTTAAGGTTTCTTGAATATAAGACTGCGGATTTACACTAATCCGGTCAATATTCCATTTGTTCAAAACAGCTAGCTTTTCTTCCGTAATCGTATCAGGTCTTCCTGCTTCTACCGTAATTTCACGGATATTTTGTACATCCGGGAACGATTCATACATCTCTTCATATAACATGTCCATTTCTTCAGCGGTAATGCTCGTTGGTGTGCCTCCGCCATAATAGACGGTTGTAATCTTGACGTTATTGTCTTTTAACCATTTTCCTACTTCACGCATCTCATAATGCAAGCCGCCCAAAAATGACGTAACGGATCCTTGACGTCCGTTAATCGCATAGGCTGGGAATGTACAGTATGCACACTTCGTCGGACAAAACGGAATGCCTATATAAATGCTTACCTCGTTCTTTAACTCATGTAAATCAGGAATAGCTGCTAGTTGACGATCCACAATATGCTGCATTAAATTAATTTTGTCATCGGTGATTAAATATTCTTCCTTTAGCTCACGATGTGCTTGTTCTTTACTTTTGCCTGACTGCAGTTTCATATGAAGCAGCTTCGTCGGACGTATACCAGTTAAAATACCCCATTTTTGAACAATGCTTGTATACTCCTGTAGTACAGATAAGTAGACGCGAAGCACCACATTTTTTATTTGCTTAAATTCTTCTTTTTCTGTTTCATACGGCGTAAACGATTTAGAAAGCTCTTCTGTAAACACCTTGTCCGTTTCAGCATCATGCAGCACTGCTTTCGCATAAATTTCTTCATGAACTTTTAGCTCTACTTCGACCTTCAGCTGAGCTTCGTTATCATCCTCAAAGGAGACATTGCTTTCTTCAAAAAACAAATCTGAAATTCGGTGAAGCGGACGTAAAAAACGCTCATCTTCTATACCTTTTATATAAATGTTCAATATAATCACCTTTCAAATCAATTCTATCTAAGTAATCAGTTTACAAAACCTACGTATGTCCGGTCAAGGTGCTCAGCTCAAGGGAGTGCACGGACAGGAAACAAACGGAAAAAGAGATTGAGCCATAACTACATTCATTCAATCTAAAGACGAACAAATAGGATAAATGAGATCATATGAATTGCTTGTTACACCTCTGTTGATTCCGTGCAAGGCTTTGCTTTCCCCGGGCGGCCGATGAGCCTCCTCATCGCTTGCGCTTTTCCCTCAGGAGTCTTCGCCTTGCCCTCTAGTCAACAGCTAGAAGCACCTACATATATGAAACCTACGTTCACTCTTCCGATAAAAAAATCCGAACGAATTGGATTCTCTATCAAGAATCTCGATTCATCGTTCGGATCTTCCTTCGGCTAAACTACTTTTATCCTAGCCTCTTTTTTCCTTTATTTATTTTAAACGAAAGCTGTCAATTTGATGAAGATAACCGAGGCGCTGCTGCTTTCTAAATAATTCTTTCACCATATAGGCTACACCATTTTCATTATTAGAACGAGTAACCCAATCCGCAAGCATTTTTAATTCCGTTGGTGAATTGCCCATGGCCACACCCATTCCCGCATGTTCAATCGTTTCTACATCATCATAGCAATTTCCAATTGCCACCACGTCTTCCATTGGTATCCCTAGACGATTTGCTACATAACGAACGCCGGCAGCTTTTGTGGCTCCTTTTGGCGTAATATAACATCTATTTTCATTTGGATACGAAAACCATTCAATATCCGGAACTGCACTAGCAATTGTTTGCTCAGCGTATTCTTTTTCTCTACGATCTGCAAAATACACTTCTATTTTTGGCGTAGAAACAGGTTCATCACGAAGCGTATCTCCTAATGAATCTACGAACTGCACGGGGTAAAAGAGCGGTTCTCCCGTTTTTAACACGCTTTTAGCTACAATATTGTTAGGAAGCTTTACACGATTTCCAATTGAAAACCTTTCATGTAAAATGCGGACATGACAATTAAAATTTTCAAAAAGCTGAATGAGATTAAATGTTTTTTCTTCGCTAATTCTCTTATCTAGTATCGGTTTGTCTATCGATGTTCCGATAAAGGCACCGCTATGAGTAATGAGCATTGCAGGATGAACTTTAAGTGACCGAGCAATTTTTTTAGCAGACGGAAAATGCCTGTTTGTTACTAACGTAACGTAAACCCCTTTATTTTTCACAAATTGAATTGCGTCTTTCGTTTCTTTTGTAACGCGCCCTTGGCTATTTAAAATGGTTCCATCAATATTCAACGCTAGCAATCGATAAGCCATATGAGAACCCCTTCTTTCATAGATGTCTAATCCGTTAGGATACGGTTATAAATGACCTTTTCATGATAGTCGGCATGTGTAGCCTTGTTACTAAGCTTATGAGCAGAACTGCACAATTAGAAGAAATTTCCGCATAAAAAAAAGAGGAAAAGATTTCTCTTTTCCTCTTTTCCCTATCTCTTATTCAGCCGCACCGTAAAGTTCTTCAAGTGGCTTCATGATAATTTTGTTTAATTCACCAATTACCATGCTCATACGTTGCTCAGCTTCCATTAGCTTCGCGATATTTTGATCTTGTTGAACGATTGCAACTGTTTGTTGAGCTTGCTGAACTTCTTCTTCAGTGATCTCTTGGCCCATCATTTGCTTTTGTTGCAGCTCCATTTGCATTGTACGGAAACGCTCAAATAATTGTTTTGAACCTTGATCAGCGTTTACTGCTGCATATAAGTTTTTTAAGTTTGTATAATCGTCGCTTTGACGAATTGCTTTTTCTAAATCATTTGCTACATCATGTAAGTTTACAGACACGTTAAGTTCCTCCTAATTAAGTTCTATAATTTCTTGACTTCCCTAACTATAACAAATTATTATATAAAATTCAGCTTAAGACCTTTATTTTCTCAGAAAACGATAAATTCTCTTCACAGATTGGGCTAATTCCTCATAGTATATATCAGCATTCGCCTACTAAAGGAAAGAAAAAGAGGATTCGTTTATGAATACTTTTACCATTTCTCTAAAACCACTAGAGAACCATATGAGCGACGATATTTACATTAGTTCTGCTCTGTTCTCACGTGTGAAATGCAAGCACGAGTTTACGTTAACAGTAGGCTCCATCACGAAAGAAGTCAAAGCCACTGTTTTTCAGCATCGAGAATGCTGCTTCATGATGTCAGAAGCTCTATTTACAGACTTTCGCTTTCCCTATGAAACGCATCAGCTGAGAGGCATTTACGAAGAGAACACCTTTAGGATGGGACCCGTGATTAGCATCGTAACAGAAGTTCGAGAAGGTGAAGAACTCTTTGGCTCCATTTCTGTATTTTGTAAGGAATTTGTTCAAGCTTGCAAGGAGTTAGGGTGTTTTTGCTATGTGAGCAAATTGAGCGACGTGAAGTCATTGTCCCCTAAAGGATATGTTTATCGCGCTGATCGATGGGTTTATTCAGACGTTCCCTTTCCGGGAATCGTACACAACCGGATTCATGCCAGGAAAACCGAGCAAAGCGCTGATTTTCAAACCTTTAAAACATTTTTGAAAGAGCACGACGTTCCTTTCTTTAACGCACGCTACTTAAATAAATGGACGGTTTTTCAACAGCTTAAAGATGTCGTACACTTCCTTCCATATTTGCCAAAAACGTATCAGCTTCGTTCACGTCAAGATCTTCTTGACGCTTTGGAACTTCATGACGATGTTTTTCTAAAGCCTGTTCATGGCAGCCAAGGAAAAAATATTTTTAAAATTTCAAAGAAAGAGAAGTATATTTTAGACTATACAACGTTTACGCAGACGTATGAAAAAGAATATGAATCTCTCTATGACTTATTTGAAACGCTTTATAGTCAATTAAAAAGGCAAGGATTTCTCATCCAAGAAGGAATCTCACTGCAGACATACAAACAGTGCCCTTTTGATTTCCGTATTCTCTGTCATAAAAAAGACGACTTGACGTGGAAAATCACGTCTATTGTCACACGTGTATCAAAACCCGGCAATTTCGTCTCAAATCTTGCCCGTGGAGGAGATATTCATCCTCCTCAGCAAGTTTTAACTCAGCTCTATGATTCAAAAACTACGCGTCACATCCTTTCACTTTTAAAAGAGATTGCGATTGAAATTTGCACACAGCTTTCTCACCCGTCTGAACTTTATGCAGAATTTGGTATTGATTTAGCGATTGATCAAGAAGGAAAGCCTTGGATTATTGAAGTAAATGTCAAACCTTCCAAACAATTAGATTCAAGCGCTTTCTCTGTCCGTCCCTCAACAAAAGCACTGCTTGATTATTGTCTGCATGCAACGAATTTTCAATTTGCCAAGGAGGATTTACGATGATTTCATTAGGCTTTTTAACGATTCACCCACAGCAAGAAGTGGAGTACGTGACCGAAATTGCTAAACATGCTTCTGAGTTTTCAATTGAAATATACCGTTTTACTCCTTTTAACATTCATCCTAACACCGAAAATATTGAAGGCTTCCGCTATGATTTGCAACAAGAGAAATGGATAGAAGATTCCTTTTTACTTCCTTCGTTTATTTACGATCGCTGCTTTTATCGAAAAGACTCGCTGTCTAAAAAGGCGCGCCCTATTGTAAGCTGGCTTAAACAGCGGGAAGATGTTACATTTTTAGGCCATGGATTGCCCAATAAGCTAGATGTCTATGAAGTAATTAAAAAAGATAGCTATTTATCTTCATATATTCCTCCTACCACTCCAATTGAAAGTGTAGAGCAGCTTGTTCAGCTGCTTCGAACAAACGATAGCCTAATGATTAAGCCTGCCAACGGCTCACAAGGTAAAGGAATTGTGAAATTAAGACAGCGCGGACGTGAAATTGAAGCTTCTTATCAACAAAATGACATTGTAAACACCATTCTATTTTCGTCTTTTCAAGAGTTTAAGCACTGGTTTACGAAAACGACCCGTGATGTATTGTATATTGCTCAGCCCCATATTTCATTTTTCCCTTATGAACGCACTCCTTTTGATATAAGACTGCTATTACAAAAAGGAAACGATGGTGCTTGGAAAGAAATTGGAAGAGGACTTAGACAAGGTGAACGGGACTCCATCCTAACAAATGTAAGTTCAGGAGCCTCTATTGTACCTTTTGAGAACTTGCTGCCTCGCATCCCTCGCGTTCACCGTCAATATGTAATGGATGAAATCAACACCATTTGTAAAACGATTCCGCCCGTACTGGAAAATCATTTTCCTTCTCTTTTTGAATTAGGTATTGATTTATGTATCTCGAGAGACTTCAGCATCTGGATTCTAGATATAAATTCGAAACCGGGAAGAAAAATAATAATGGAAACAGCCCCTGAACAAAAAGAAGTCATGTATAAAAATGTCCTGTCTTACTGCGTCTATTTAGCTAACACACTATCGTATCGTAAGGAGTAATGCTATGAAAAAAACTCTTACTCGCCTTGTTGTAGTAGAGCAGCTAGGATGCGATCTTTCTGTTCCTGCATCTCTTTACAAAGACTCCTTGAAACAAGCAGCTTTTGGAACAATGACAGCTCCATGCCTTATACAATCTTCAGAACGTGAAGAAATTCAGATTTCAACTGAGCTAATGACAAAACTGCAAATTCCTTTCGCTCATATGATGCACCCTATTATTGTGAATGAGACCATTCACTTAGGACCTTTAATTGGTGTGTTATCAGCTGGTTTTACTGGTTCTCTGCTGCGGCCAATTGGAAAGCGTTCCCTTCACTTAGCTAAACTTCTTTCCACTGCAAGTATCACAGGGGGACTGCCTTTTATTTTTGGAACTCATCATATCAACTGGGAAACCGGGACTATAAACGGCTATTTTTATGAAAAAAGCGGCTGGACACAGCATGAAGTTCCACTTCCCAATGTTGTATATAATCGTTTGCCAAATCGAAAAACAGAGGGGTTAGCCCCTTTTAAGTTCATTAAAGAAAAGATGATGACTGATTACGGCATTCCATTTTTTAATCCTGATTTTTTCAACAAGTGGGAAATTCATGAGCTTTTAAAACTGAACGAGCAGACAGCTTATTTATTACCTTACACGGTTGAAAGTCCTTCGTATGAGCAAATAAAAAAACTTCTGCTTCTTCATCAAACCGTTTATTTAAAACCGAAAAACGGAAGCTTAGGCCGCGGCATTTATACGCTATCTTTTAAGGATTCCATGTACACGCTGACTTACAAAGGAGAAAAAGGTCTTCATGTTCAAGAAAAAGAAACTTTAGAGAATCTATTATCAGAATTTGAATATCTACTTACTAATCCTTCCTACATTGCTCAGCAAGGTATTTCATTAATCAAAAAAGAAAAGCGCTGTGTAGACTTTCGCGTGCATACGAATAAAGACGGGAATAACAAATGGGTGCTTACTGCTCTAGCTGCTAAAGTAGCCGGTCCCAACAGCATCACTACGCATCTTGATTACGGCGGAGAAATTGAAGCTACAGCCAAAATATTCACTAACCCTTCTTACAAAAAAGAAATTGAAAATAAGCTAAAAGATGCCGCTATCTCAATTAGTCATGTGCTTGAACAGGAGTTGAACGGATTAATTGGAGAGCTTGGATTCGATTTTGGAGTAGATTATCAAGGAAACGTGTGGCTGTTTGAAGCTAACTCTAAGCCCGGTCGCTCTATTTTTTCACACCCTGCCTTACGAAAAGCGGATCAACAAACTAGAAAACTTTCTCTAGAATATGCGATTTACTTATCTGGATACTATCTAAATACACCTGAAGGCATCAGCATATGATTACAATTTACTATCACAAAGAAAAGCAGCAGTGGTTTCATAATAACCCTTCAGCATCTTACACATGGGGAGTTCAAGAAATTGAACTTCCCTTTACTCAAAACATTTCTTCTACTCAGGCTTTTCTTCGTTTAAAAGGAGAAAAAGCTGGTCCTATTGTGGGAGTTTTAACGAACAAAGCTGTTTTGGAAAAACTGAATGTACAACAGCGTCCTTTATTAGAACTCTTACATCATACCCTGCAAGAGAAAGGCGGGCTTCTTGCTTTATTCGCTGAAGAAACAATGTCTCGTCACTTCTTTGAAGGGTATTGCTTTGACGGTGCAAGAAAGCAGTGGATCAAAACAACTTTGCCGCTGCCAAACGTTATATATAATCGTTATCCAGGCAGAAAATCAGAAACCAAAAAGCTGAAATCTTTACACCAAAAAATAAAAAGCAGGCACATCCCCCTTTTTAATTCCGCTTTTTTTTCAAAATGGAAAGTGTATCAGTTATTTTCAAAGGATCCACTATTATCTTCTCACCTTCCTAAAACCTATCGTTTAACACCAGAAATTGATATTGCTAAGCTTCTGCAAAAACACTCTTCCCTTTATTTTAAGCCTATTAACAGCAGTAAAGGCGCTGGGATTTTTCGATTATCGTCCGATAAACATACGATTACTTATCAAGATCATACTCGCAAAGAAGAATTTTCTTCTTTACAAGCAATTGACCTTCCCAGATCTGCTTATCTCATTCAAGAAGCAATTGAGACGCAACCATTCAAAGACCGGCGCTATGACTTACGTATTTTAGCGCATCACAAAGATAGTGGATATGTTATTAGTGGCGTCGGTATTCGACATAGTCCCTATCAATCCATTACAACACATACATTAAACGGCGGAAGCATTTCACCTTTTCAAGATCTTGAAGATGAAGTAGATACTTCCTTTCTTTCGTCTTTTGTAAATACGTGCGGGCAAGTCCTTCAAAAGTCCTTCCCTCTAGTTGAAGAATTTTCTCTTGATATGGCAAAGTCAGTCCAAGGGCAGTATTATCTGTTTGAAGTGAATGCAAAACCGATGATTTTTGATGAAACAGACATTCAAACGCAAGGTGCTAAACACATATGCAACATATTTTACAAATTAACAAAATTTTTAGATTAAATGATTTTTCATCTCCTTTTCTCATGGTAAGCTTATAATAATTAATTGAGAAAGGAGATTTTCTTTATGATTTCACATTTTCAGGTTAAACCACTCTATCAAAATAATCGAATGCCGGGCTGGCACATCTCGTTTTATATGAATCGGGTTTATTATGAGGCTGATTATTTAAAAGATGGACAAATTTTATGGAAAACTGCGCTTTCTAATCAAATAGATGAAACACAATTAATTGATTATATTCATGAGCTTATGCTTTTTCACGTTTATGAATAGTAAGCTTTCGCCGAAGGGAACGAGCACAGATGAAACAGCTGCACACACTATTTGGGGATAAAATGATTAAGGCTAAAATCCCTTCTCAATTTGGACGATACAAATGGTTTTCAAGTGATGAAGGCTTCATTGGAATTGAACACACGGCTTTATCTCAAAAAGAGCAGGCATTACTTTCTGCTTTTTTAACGCCTTACGATGAGGAAGTTTCTTTACTGGCGCCAGAACAATTGTATTGGTCAAACCTGCTGTTTGAAGCACCTGAAAAAGTCATTCACTCTCATCATACGCACCATTCTTTTCGCTTCACCCAGTTTTTAATTAAACGTTTGTTTGAACAAAAAATAGAGTTTGAAAATGCGCTTCACGCCTTGTATTCTACCTCCATCACTGTGTTGTGGATTGATAAACAATCAGGTATCGTTATAGAAACCTTTGATGATCCTAATGACTTAACTGAAAATTTATCAGACTCTATCGAGGTCCTATGTCATGATTTTGAAACTTCGATTCAGTTCTTTGAAGGACAAATTCACTTTTTTCCGTCTTCACCGCAATTAATTTTTGAACGTGAAAAGAAATGGTTTTATCAAATTAAGCATACAGTCGAACAAAAACATGTTATCCATTTTACCGACGTTTTACCCCATTTGGTTCTGCAAGAGTCTTCAGGGGCAATCCAAAATCATATGATACATTTACTTGACTTAGTAAAAGATGATGGAGATCTTTTAGAAACGATTAAAATTTATTTAGAATGTAATTTAAACGTATCTCTTGCTGCTAAGAAATTGTACATGCATCGCAACAGCTTGCAGTATAGAATTGAGAAATTTATTGATCGCACACACCTTGATATCAAACACTTCACAGGAGCTGTGTCCGCTTACTTAGCTATTCTTGCATTAAAAAATTCGCAGGCTAAAAAATAAAATGAAAGGGTTTTCGTAAATAGTGCACGAAAACCCTTTCTTTTTTTTGTGCATGTTTGCCATTTACCGTTTCATAAAAAAAAATTACACTAGAGTTAAGAAAACGGTTTCACAAATTACATACAAGGGGGAAATGGAAATGGCTGAATTACGTTTAGAACATATTTATAAAATGTATGATAAAGATGTGACGGCGGTAAAAGATTTTAACCTTCACATTCAAGATAAAGAATTTATTGTATTTGTTGGGCCTTCAGGCTGCGGGAAATCGACAACGCTTCGTATGGTTGCAGGGCTAGAGGAAATTTCCAAAGGTGATTTTTATATTGACAGCAAACGTGTAAATGACGTTGCTCCAAAAGATCGCGATATTGCAATGGTATTCCAAAACTACGCATTGTATCCGCATATGAGCGTATATGACAACATGGCTTTCGGCTTAAAACTTCGGAAATTACCAAAAGATGAAATCGAACGCCGCGTAAAAGATGCCGCTCGTATTTTAGGACTTGAGCAATACTTAGAGCGCAAGCCAAAAGCATTATCGGGCGGACAGCGTCAGCGTGTAGCTCTAGGTCGTGCAATCGTTCGTGATGCTAAGGTCTTCTTAATGGATGAACCTTTATCAAACTTAGACGCGAAATTACGTGTGCAAATGCGTTCTGAAATTGCGAAGCTTCACCAGCGTTTGGGTACAACGACAATTTACGTAACACATGACCAAACCGAAGCAATGACAATGGCTTCTCGTCTGGTTGTTATGAAAGATGGGATTATCCAGCAGGTGGGTACACCAAAAGAAGTATATGAAAAACCTGAAAATGTATTTGTAGGCGGGTTTATTGGTTCTCCTGCTATGAACTTCTTAACCGGAACGTTAAAAGACGGAAAGGTTCAAGTAGGCGATTCTCTTCTTGCAGTTCCGGAAGGTAAAATGAAAATACTTCGCGAGCAAGGATATTTAAACAAACAAATTATTTTAGGCATCCGTCCTGAAGATTTCCATGATGAGCCTGTATTTATTGAATCTTCACCTGGCACAAAAGTTACAATCAAAGTCGATGTATCCGAGTTAATGGGAGCTGAAACCATGCTTTATTCTAAACTTGGCGGACAAGATTTTGTAGCACGCGTAGATTCAAGAACAGATATTAAACCGCTTCAGTCTCTGGACTTAGCATTAGATATGAACAAAGCGCATTTCTTTGATGCAGAATCCGAACAGCGCATCCGTGCTGAACAGGAATAAAAAAAGACCCCTAGGGGTCTTTTTTTATTCCTGTATTTGCTTCAATTCCTCACTGTGACAAGTAGAGCAGTAAAAGAGATGGATACATTGGTGATTTGCTAAATCACTAGGATACCCATTCTCTACTTTTAACTGATCGATTTCCATGTAAGCACTGTAATCATCAAAATAATCGCTGACTTTTCCCATATCCCCCAGCACTTCTCCACATGTTTTGCACGTCATTTGTACATCACTAAACCCATTACATAAGGAACAAATCGACATCCGCACACCTCGCTTTACCTAATCAATATGTACCTATAATATGCACGGAATAAAACTCTCTTACTCTTTATCAAACTCCACACAACATTTTCTATAAATTACCAAATAATTTCTATGTATATGTTTTTTTTCCTTTCGTCATAATACTAGTAACAACCGAGCAGCACAACAGCTCGCAAACATTGAGTTACGCCGCGGTAGGCAAGCAGATCTAATCGATGCATCTGCTCGGCTGGTTCAACTCCAGCTAACTCAACCATTACAATCTATTTTATCTAACGAGGAGATGAATACACATGGCAAATTATCAAAACGCATCAAACAGAAATTCATCAAACAAGTTAGTGGCGCCTGGTGCTCAAGCTGCTATCGATCAAATGAAGTTCGAAATCGCTAGTGAGTTTGGTGTAAACTTAGGACCAGATGCAACAGCTCGTGCGAACGGATCTGTTGGTGGCGAAATCACAAAACGTTTAGTACAATTAGCTGAGCAAAACTTAGGCGGCAAGTACTAATATTAACTAATTTCATATTATGGCTTTAGCGCTCCAAGATCCCTTGGAGCGCTTTCTAGTTTCTTTTAATCAGTTTCCTCATTCTTATTCGCAAATGATTTTACGGAAACTTTGCGAATACGTCGATTTTCTACTTCCTTAATGGTAAACAATATCTCTTCATATGAGAAAAAGTCTCCTTTAGCAGGAATATGATCAAACTGCTCATATATCCATCCCCCTAAGGTATGGCACGTACTGTCAGGAGAACTAACCGCTACATAGGTTAAAAATTCATCAATAGGGATGTCCGCGTTAAATTCGTACTCCTTTTCCCCTATCTGTTGTACATACTTAACAGCTTCATCATGTTCATCCCAAATCTCTCCTACAATTTCTTCTAATATATCCTCTAAGGTCACAAGACCGGCCGTTCCACCAAACTCATCAACTACAATTGCCATGTGTACCTTACTTTTTTGGAGCTCTGGCAATAGAACAGATATTTTCATGGATTCTACTACAAAAATAGGTTGTCTCAACAAATCACGAATAGAAATCTCTTTTCTTTGGACTAAACAGGTTAAAAATTCTCTTTCTGATAAAATGCCAATAATATTATCAATATGATCTTCGTATACAGGAACTCTCGAATATCTCTCTTCAAGAAACATTTGGCAAACCGAATCAATATCAGCATTTACGTCAACTGCTGTGACATCTATTCTAGGTTTTAAAATTTGCCCCACCACAATGTCATTAAAATTGAGTGAACGATGAACTAGCTCTTTTTCAATATTATTAATCATTCCTTCTTCTTCGCTTAAATCTACCATCACTTTAATTTCATCTTCTGTAATCGTTGGTGTAGGAGCAGACGCTAACAAGTGAGAAGCTCCTTTTTTCACTTGTAAAAATAAGAAGGAAATCGGGGTTAACAATTTAATAATAATAAATAACAAGGAAGAAATCATCAGCGCAAAAGATTCGGCATGCTCTTTCGCTAACGATTTCGGTAAGACTTCACCAAAAATCAAAATGATAATGGTCATAACGATGATACTAATCACAAGTGCTAGGTTTCCTTTAAACACATCGAGGGCAATTTTAGCTGCCAAAGAGGACGCAGCAATGTTTACGACAACATTTCCTACTAAAATTGTCGATAGCGTCTGCTCAAAGTGTTCAGCAATATGTAGCGCTTTTTTACTTCCTCGATATTTTTTCTCAGCGTAATGTTTTAAACGAATTTTATTTACGCTTGAAAAGGCTGTCTCAGCAGATGAAAAGAAAGCTGATAACATAAGCAAAACGACTAATATCATCATTTGATTCAGAGGCAAGTCTCCCAAAAGACATTCACTCTCCTATTTTTTTGATTTTTCCGTCTTTTTATCATATCAAATTTTTTTGATGTTGAATATTTCCTTCATCAACTTTGTATTACTTTATGCTACGCATGCTTTTTATTATGAATAAGTATACAGATTGTATATCCTAAAGAATAGATACTATCTTTTATAGAGGGGTGCAACCAATGAAAATTTTACTATTAGGCTCAACAGGGCGAGTTGGACAGTCTTTATTAAAAATGATGCTAAAAGATGAAAATGACGTTACAGTACTTGTTAGAGATCGCAATAAGCTAAAGGTTAGTCATCCAAACCTACATATCTTACAAGGCGATGTCCTTCATCAAGAAAATATCAGCTTTGCCCTCAAGCACCAAGATATCGTAGTCGGCGCGTTAAATACAGATGGTGCAGAGACAATTTCAAAAAGTATGCCGCTCATTATAAACAGCATGAAGCATTACGGCGTTCATCGTATTCTTACTATCGGAACTGCAGGTATTTTACAGTCACGAACAGAACCGGAAAAGTATCGTTTTCAATCAAATGAATCGAAGCGTAAAACGACCAGAGCAGCAGAAGATCATTTAAAAGGATACTTACACTTGAAGGAAAGTGACCTAAACTGGACCGTTATATGCCCAACCTACTTGCCTGACGGTGAAATAACAGGCACATACCGAGTGGAAAAAGATATCTTGCCAGCAAATGCCGTTAAAATTTCAACGGGAGATACCGCTCACTTTACCTACCATGAAATATGGGCTCAAAAATTCCCAAAATGCCGCGTTGGAATTGCTTATTGAAAAATCAGGAGAACTTTTCGTTTTCAAAACGAAAAGTTCTACATCCAAAAAATACCGATTATAGCTAATCCACCTAGAACAAAACCTCCTATTTGACCAACGAGAGCCGGTGTCAAAACAGGCTTTCCTTTTTCTTTCTCTAATGTGCTAATATCAAGCTTCATCTGATACATTTCTTCTTTTAAATCTTCAATCTGGCCGTGCAGCGCTTGAATCTGACGTTCTTGGTCACTCATCGACTATCTTCCCTTCCCTTTTTTATTTTTATCATATGCGTAAAAAAGTTAAAGCTTTACTTTTCAGCATCACTTTTTCTAAATGATAAAAACTCCTTTCCCTAGCTTTAGGATAAAAAACTCTTTCCTTCTCATAATAAAAAAGAATAGAGTCCTTAGTCACTGTTGAAAGGAGAACATGATGATAAAACTTGTGTTGATTCGGCACGGACAAAGCGTATGGAATCTGGAAAATAAATTTACAGGCTGGACGGATGTAGATCTTTCTAAAAATGGATTGCAAGAAGCGCGAGAAGCTGGAAAAGTGCTAAAGAAAAACGAATATACTTTTGATATTGCCTATACTTCTGTTTTAAAACGATCCATTCGCACTCTATGGATTGTCTTACATCAAATGGACTTCATGTGGATTCCTGTATACAAATCTTGGAGGCTGAATGAACGTCACTACGGGGCTCTTCAAGGTTTGAACAAAGAAGAAACCGCAAAAAAATTTGGAGAAGAGCAAGTGCATTTGTGGAGAAGGTCGATGAACGAACGCCCTCCTGCTTTAGAGACAACAGATATTCGCTATGAAGCTTTCAACCCTAAGTATAAGGAATTAGGTAAGGGACAATTTCCTGTAACGGAAAACTTAGCCGATACAGAAAAGCGGGTTCTAGAATATTGGGACGAAACTATTGCTCCTTCTATTAAAGCTGGCAAAAAGGTTATTATTTCCGCTCACGGTAATACGATTAGGGCTCTGATGCAGTACTTGGATAACATTTCGCCTGATGGCATTGCGAACTTGAATATTCCTACAAGCGTGCCGCTTGTTTATGAGCTTGATGATAATTTAAAGCCCCTTAGACATTATTATTTAGGCATCGATGGAGAGATTCCTACCCATATTCCTTCTTCATAAAAAACGTGCCTAGATGGTAGGCACGTTTTTTTATATTTTTGAACGAAAGTATTTTCCATACGCCCAGTGATTAGTAGGACCGTGTCCGGAACCAATTTCAAGCGTGTGCTTAATCGCATAGTGAACAAAATCGGAAGCGATTTGAACTGCTTCAACCACGCTTTTGCCTTTCGCTATTTCAGCTGTGACGCAAGCAGCAAACGTGCATCCCGTTCCATGTGTATGCTTTGTATTCATCTTTTCATGCGTGATTTCAACGTACTTATGACCATCATACACTATATCAATCATATCTTGATGAGATTGATCATGTCCGCCTTTAATTACCACGTGCTTTACACCTAGCTCATGAATCTGTTTTGCCGCTTCTTTTCGGTCTTCGATCGTGTGAATTTCTTTACCCGTGATGACTTCCGCCTCCGGTATGTTCGGCGTAATGACTTCACAAAGAGGCAATAATTCTTTTAGAGCCTGTACGGCTTCTCTTTGAAGAAGAGACTGACCGCCTTTTGCAATCATAACGGGATCAACTACAACATTTTGCAGTCCGTACTGTTTGATTTTACGAGCCACTGCGTAAATAATATCAGCACTGAACAACATACCTGTCTTCACTGCATTGGGAAATAAGTCAGTGGCAATTGAATCTAACTGCGTTTCAACTGCTTCTACTTCTAAAGGATAAACTCCTTGAACGCCAACTGTATTTTGTGCGGTCACAGCTGTAATAACAGACATGCCAAAAACGTCACGCTCTTGAAATGTTTTTAAATCTGCTTGAATGCCTGCTCCTCCACCGCTGTCTGATCCAGCAATGGTTAATGCTTTTGGTACTGTCATGCTTGAAACCTCCATCTCTCTTACCCAATATACCGATGATAAAGTGACTTTGCTTCTACTATATCGTTTGTTCCATGGACAAAGACGCGCCCATCTTGAAACATAACTAAACGGTAATCATCTACATAAAAAGAAAGCAGATACGGATTTTGTTCAATTTTATATCCTTTTCCTTTTAATCGTTCACCTAAAGACTGCAGCGGCTGCTTGGCTGATTTACCCGGACGGATTTGTACCGTGTTTCTTCCGCATAGCACAGCTGTTTTCGTTTGATTTTCATATTGTAAAAAGGGATACGTTTGTTCACTGCCGCATGAGCGGCAAGCAGATTTGCGAAACACGTTCACATTGATGCTCGTATACTCATTTTTCCATACGTCAAACGAAACAAGTTCCCTCCTGAGCGCATTCCAGTCTCCAACTAATATTTTTAACACCTCTGTTACTTGATGAGCGACTACCATTTGTACAGCAGGACTAATAATCCCCACTGTATCACATGTTAACCCTCCAAGCGGTACAGATTCAAGCAAACAGGATAAACACGGTGTTTCACTTGGTATGATAGTATAACTAATTCCGTAACTTCCTACACATGCTCCGTAAATCCAAGGAATATCATATTTTTGTGATAAATCATTCATTACAAGGCGTGTGTCAAAATTATCGGTTGCATCAATCATAACATCTACCCCCTCAACAAGCTGTTCTAAAACTTGAGGGGTACCGTCTGCTACGTGCGCTTCTACTTTTACATCGTGATTAATATCATGAAGCCGTTTTTTAGCGGCAATTGCTTTTGGAATTCTTTTATCAGCATCTTTCTCACTATACAATTGCTGCCGCTGAAGGTTGCTCCACTCTACATAGTCCCGATCGATGAGCGTTATTTTCTTTACTCCCGCTCGTGCAAGGGCCTCGGCGTTCCCTGTTCCAAGAGCACCTGCTCCTACAATGAGAACATGCTTTTCTTGAATTTGCTGCTGTCCGCCTTTTCCAATAGGTTGAAACAATTCTTGGCGGGAATAACGATTAATCAACCGATACTCATCCCTTCTGTTGGACTGCTTGCCGTTGCATATTGTTTCTTTTCAATACGTCCTGCTTCAAATGCTGCTCGTCCTGCTTCAATCGCTAGCTTCATAGCACGAGCCATTTTCACAGGATCTTTTGCTCCTGAAACAGCTGTATTTAATAGCACACCATCTGCTCCTAGCTCCATAGCTTGAGCTGCGTCTGAAGCCGTTCCAATACCTGCATCTACAATTACTGGAACAGTTGATTGTTCAATGATAAAACGCATGTTCAACGGATTAATAATACCTTGACCTGAACCGATAGGCGAAGCTCCTGGCATAATGGCATGTACGCCTAACTCCTCTAAACGACGCGCAAGTAAAACATCATCTGATGTGTAAGGTAAAACGGTAAAGCCCTCTTTTAACAGTTCTTCACTAGCTTTTAATGTTTCAACTGGATCAGGAAGCAGCGTTTTATTACATCCAATCACTTCCACTTTTACCATGTCACAAAGTCCAGAAGCCTTTGCTAATTTAGCAATACGTACGGCCTCTTCTGCATTTTTTGCTCCAGCAGTGTTAGGTAAAAGAGTGAAACGCTTCACATCAAGTGCTTCTAATAAATTAGGCTGATTTTGATCAAAAATATCCATTCGTCTAACCGCAAATGTTAAAATTTCTGTTTCCGACTCTTCTACCGCTTGACGCTGAGTCGTAAAGTCCGGAAATTTGCCTGTTCCTAATAATAAACGTGAATTAAATGTATATTGTCCAATTTTTAACATACTCTTCATCCTCCTCCAACAAATGAAACAACTTCTAATGTATCTCCATCTTTTAAGCATGCATCGCTATGTTCTTCTTTTTGCAAAATGTTCTTGTTTAATTCAACAATTACAACTCGCTCATGCAGACTCTGAGCCTGCAGCAAGTGCTCGACCGTTTCAATTTCATCTCCGACAGTGACGGTCTTACCATTAATAATTAGATTCAATGAACTCCCTCCATTGCTCTCGTTAGCTGAAATGATGTAAAAAATGAATGATTCGGCTTTTCCCCTAACAAAGCATCAGCCATAACTTTTCCAGTTGCAGCACTTAATAAAATACCGTTTCGGTAGTGGCCAAACGCCATGTGTAGATTGGCTATTTCAGGATGCTCTCCTAAATAAGGCCAGCCATCATTTGTTTGTGGACGAAGACCAGCCCATGCTTTTTCAAATGTGGCTTCTTTAATAGCCGGCAGAAGCGCAGAAGCTTTATTTAGCAAAAATTGAATACCTTGTGCAGAAACGGTCTTAGTAAAATCGTGCTGTAGCTTAGTTGCCCCAATTACGATCCTTCCGCCAGTCTTAGGCACTAAGTAAAAACCTTCATCTAAAAAAATCGTTTTAGAAAGCAGCGGCTTATGACTTTGAAGAGCAATACACTCCCCTTTTACGGGAAACACGTGACCCAAATGTTCAGAAGAAATAAAGCGTTTAGCCCATGAGCCTGCTGCAATAACTACTTTTCCTCCATAAAAAGAGCCTTTGGACGTCTGTACACCTTTTACTGTTTCACTTTCCATAATAAGAGAATGAACGTCACAGTATTCGAATACATCTGCTCCGTGATACAAGGCTCCATGAGCAAGAGCTTGCGTTAACTTAGCCGGAGCTAGCTGGCCGTCTCCCGGTATTGTAATGGCTCCGTATATGTCTGGAGAGAGCCCGGGTTCTAACAAACGCGCTTCTTTTACATCGATCCATCTTACATGTTCATCCCACCGGTGGTGCTGAGCGGCTTTTTTCTTTAATACGTGTGCATCTTCTTCTGTTACAGCGACTTTTAATAAGCCTTTTTGAATGAGCTCTACGTCGATGGCCGTTTTTTCTTTTAGTTCCTTCACCAGCTCAGGAAACATGCTTCTGCTCTTAATAGCAAGGTCTAAAAGAGGACCTTCTTCATCAATTTCAGCTTGAGCACCTAGAATACCAGCGGCTGCACTTGAAGCTTCACAACCAATTTGATTACGCTCAAGAATAGCTACTGACGCTCCTTGTTTTGACAAATGATAAGCGATAGAAGAGCTGATTATACCTCCTCCGATTAACAGTACATCATAATGCTGCTTCATTTTCTCCACCTCCAGATGTCCATATATGAGAATATTGTTTAATCGCTTTGAGGGGATCTTGCGCAAGCATAACACCAGACATCACAGCTATACCGTGTGCTCCTGTTTGAAGTACCTCTTTGGCATTTACAGGTGTAATTCCTCCAATGGCAATAACCGGTATCTGCACAGCGTCTACTACTTCTTTTAGTGCTGCTACCCCTCGACTTTTTAATCCTTTTTTTGAATGTGTTGAATAAATATGTCCGTATAGAATGTAGTGAGCACCATCTTTTTCAGCTTCTAAAGCCTCTTCCACAGAGTGAACTGACTTTCCGACAATAAGAGAAGGAAATGCGTCTATAACAAACGAAACGTCTAAACTATGATAGGCAAGCTGTACGCCTTTTGCTTTTAAAGCATGCGCTACATCAACTCGGTCATTCACAATAATTTTAGAGCGACAAAATGGCAGGCTTTCTAGTAAACATTGAATCTGCTTTGCCGTTTTCTCTTTTTCTCTAATATGAATGGCACCCGCAAAAGGCGCGATAGCCGTTAAAATTTTTTGAAGCTCTTCGATTGACTGCTTATCTGTTGTAATGACATGAAATTTAGGAATATCCACATGATCGAAACCTTTCCATTCAGAGATAAAGAGAAATTTCAATCACTTCATCTTGTGCAGAGGGCTTTATTGCATACAAAAAACCACTCTACAACGTAGAGTGGTTAGCATGCATCGTTATGTAAACATGATCGCCACTTCCCTACGCTGGTCCAAACCAGATCAGGTTCAAAGGGTCCGAAATACATTCGTCTCAGCTTCAGAAAGCGCCCCTAGTGATTGCTATTTATTAATTTTGTTTTCGCACTTAAAATTATAACACAACTAGATGTAAATACAATATCTCTTTATACGCTTACGGCTCTCTTCCTTTTATAGATGTATCTTTCTAAGAGACCCGGCGCACCGCATTATTATGCTTTTTACATGGTTAGTAATCGGTATAGTCGTCAAATTCTTCTTTGTCTTTTTCCTTTTTCCGATCCCATATAAACAGCAGGAGTAACATAATAAAAGTTAGAATATAAAAACCGTAAAAAATAAATGCCGCCACAACATTTATAAATAAAAATAAAAAACCGATGATCTGACCTGCAACAGCTACAATCAACAAAATGTATTTCCAAACTTCTGCTTTTCTATCCATTCTCTACTTCTCCGTCTTTTTGTTTTTCCCTACTAGAAACGTTCTCTTTACTTAAATAAAAACGTTCCTGCCAGTAAACCGACTGTAAATAAACCAACTGTTCCAAATGCTGAAATCCCCACGTACGCCAACATTTTTCTATAAGATTTTTCTCGAATTAACTGCACGGTTTCCACACTAAACGTTGAAAAAGTGGTAAAGGCACCAAAAAACCCAATGCCAATCATTAAAAATATTGAATCATCATAAGCATGACTCGGAATCTTTCCATAATAACTACCGTAAAAAAGACCAAGCCCAAACGCACCGAGCAAGTTTACAAACAGCATTGATACTGGAAAAGGAGGGTTTGAAACTATTTTTGTAACTTTTAAACCCAAAAGATAACGGCATATTCCTCCAGCCGCCCCGCCAAGCGCCAAGCTCACTATGCTCATTTACTTCACCTCATGTACTTTCACTAAATTTTTCCCTGCCGCTTCACCGCATAGATAGCCTGCTAAAGCAAGAAGTATTCCACCTACTAAAGAGACAATGGCATAAATGGCTCCTCCAAATAAATGGTGCTGAGTGAGAGAAATGACGTCTCCTGCAAACGTTGAATACGTTGTAAAACCGCCGCACACGCCCACTCCTAGTCCAAGCTTTATCCATTCTTTTGGCTTTTTCCATGCAAAAAATCCTGTTAATAGGCCTAGTATGAAGCTTCCTAATAGGTTTTCAATTACCGTTCCTATTGGACAGCCCGTATATAATAAGGAAAGATTAAGCAAATAACGTGCATATGTACCAGCGATAGCACCAAAGGCAATTGAGATTAAGTTTATGGCTTTCATCATATCGCTCCGTTTCATAAATTCTTCTTTAAGTGTACCATAAGGAATTTATTTCTACCTTAACATTTAACTATATGTTTATTGCACCAAAAGTCATGAAAAAATGAAAGAGAAAATCGTCGCATGAAACTTCCTTTTTACTCCTCAAATATCCCTTAAAAATCCACTTAATCCAAATTTTAAAATCTTTCTGTATCCTTATGACAAACCGTGTATAGAAGGTATATTTCCCTTATTTTAAGTCACATTAATCGTATAAGTTTTTTTTGTTGACTTTTGCTGTGTTCTTGTTTAGTATCACAGAGTATCATTTCCTATCAGAATACTAGGGGGTTTAGAAAATGAAGAAATTTGTTGCACTTTTGTCGCTACTATTAGCTTTCACAGTTGTGCTTGCCGCATGCGGTTCTAGCTCAAAAAATGAAGCAAACAATGGAGACAATAAATCTTCACAAGAGGATTTATATAATAAAGTGAAAAAAGATGGCGTATTAACAATTGGAACTGAAGGTACATACCCTCCGTTCACTTTTCATGATGACAAACAAAAGCTAACTGGGTTTGATGTAGAATTGGCTCAAGAAGTAGCTAAACGTCTTGGCGTAAAAGCTGAGTTCAAAGAAACACAGTGGGATGGCATGTTTGCTGGATTAGATGCTAAACGATTTGACATGATTGCTAATGAAGTGGGTATTCGTGAAGATCGTCAAAAGAAATACGATTTCTCTGACCCATACATCCAGTCAGGCGCCGTGTTAATTGTTCGTAAAGACGAAAAAGATATCAAATCATTTAAAGATTTAAAAGGAAAAAAATCAGCGCAGTCATTAACAAGTAACTACAAAGACATGGCTCAATCTTACGGTGCAAACATTACGAGTGCCGAAGGTTTTGCTCAAGCAGTAGAACTAATAAGCGCAAACCGTGTTGATGCTACAATCAACGATAAATTATCGTTCCTTGACTATAAGAAAAAGCACCCTAACGCACCTATCAAAATCGCGGATGAAAAATCCGATGGTGCTGCAAGCGGCTTTATGTTTAGAAAAGACAGCGGTAAGTTAGTGGATAAAGTAAACAAAGCATTGAAAGATATGAAAAAAGACGGAACATACGCAAAAATTTCTAAGAAATGGTTTGGCGAAGATGTTTCTCCTAAATAATATTTTTCCTGATGGAGAGCGATTGAATCAATTGAGTTCAATCGCTCAATCATCTCTCTTACCAATGCTAAAGGGAGCTATTCAATATTCTATTCCACTAACATTAATCACGTTTGTACTCGGTATCATTTTAGCTGTCTTAACAGCCTTGGCTCGTTTATCATCTATAAAAGTTTTAAATATAATTGCGCGCATCTATGTATCGATTATTCGAGGTACACCGCTGCTTGTGCAATTATTTATTATTTTCTACGGCTTACCCAATTTAGATATAACAATTGACCCATTTATCTCTGCTATTATTGGATTTTCATTAAGTGTAGGTGCGTATGCATCTGAAATTATCCGAGCAGCGATTCAATCTATTCCTAAAGGACAGTGGGAAGCTGGCTACTCACTTGGTATGACCTATTCCCAAGCGTTAAGACGAATTATTTTACCGCAAGCAGCACGTGTATCGATTCCGCCATTATCTAACTCTTTTATTAGCCTTATTAAAGATACGTCACTTGCATCGCTTATTCTGGTTTCTGAGATGTTCCGTAAAGCTCAAGAAATTGCTTCCACTAACTATGAGTTTTTACTTCTTTATAGTGAAGCAGCGCTCTTGTACTGGATTATGTGCACAATCTTATCCATTATCCAAGGACGCATTGAAATAAGACTAGATCGTTACGTATCTAAATAACCGTTTCGAGTAGCTAAAGGAGTTTTTCATATGATTAATATCAAAAATTTGCATAAATCATTCGGTGATTTGCAAGTATTAAAAGGGATTGATTTAGAAGTTGAACAGGGCAAGGTAATTGTATTAATTGGTCCTTCTGGATCGGGTAAAACTACTTTTTTACGTTGCTTAAATCTTTTAGAAATCCCAACAGACGGTACAATTGAACTTGATAAAAAAAGCATGAATTTCACCAAACCTGTTCGTAAAAAAGACATCACTTCATTTCGAAGCCTAACAGGGATGGTCTTTCAAAACTATAACTTGTTTCCTCATAAAAGTGCGCTTGAAAATGTTATGGAAGGTCCTGTAATTGTAAAAGGCATTTCTACTCAAGAAGCAGAAAAAAGAGGGAAAGAATTATTAACACGAGTTGGTTTAGGAGATAAGCTTGACTTTTATCCTTTCCAACTATCAGGCGGACAACAGCAGCGCGTTGGCATCGCTCGAGCAATGGCGATGGACCCAAAAGTTATGCTGTTTGATGAGCCTACTTCAGCTCTTGACCCTGAGCTTGTAGGAGATGTTCTTCAAGCGATGAAAGACCTGGCAAAAGAAGGAATGACGATGGTGGTGGTAACTCATGAAATGCGCTTTGCCCGTGAAGTAGCAGATGAAGTTATTTTTATGGACCAAGGCGTCATTATGGAAAGAGGTACACCGGATCAAATATTTTCAAATCCTCAACAAGAGCGTACACGTCAATTTTTAAATATGATTCACTAAAAAGGTTGCACATTTTCACGTGCAACCTTTTTCTTTATTTGGCTACTGCTTTTTTCATTAAATCTGTAATGTACGTAAAGAATGATTCAGCTGTGACATCATATACGACATCTACAGGTCGTCCTTCTTCAGAAATTTCTGTTCTTCCTTGGCTTGGTGTTTCTGTATGCACAATACTCGAAACGGTTTTCACCTTCACAAGCGTTGAATTCCCTGTAAATGCTGTTGTGAGTACATCCCACAAATAATATGTTGAATTGGTTTCAACGTGCACAAGCGGCGGACAAGCCGCGTAGCACTGCCCTACAAAGTCTACTCCTTCGTACTTTCGAAGTGAAGCCCACATTTGACGAATAGCCGGCGTTAATGGAACTTGATTTGTGCTTTCTAAAGCAACCATCTCAATTTTAATGCTGCTTTCCCATACTTTTGCTACTGCTTCTGGATCCCAAAAAGCATTCCATTCCGCCGTTCCATCATGTTCAGGCTCCTGCACATTTCCTACTTCTTGAAATGTACCTCCCATCCACACTAACTTATCAATCTTCTCTTCTATTTCCGGCGCTTTTTCAAGCGCTCTTGCTAAATCAGTTAGGGGTCCTGTAAATAATAAAGTCGTTTTTCCGGCTGTGTGCTGCAATGTTTCAATTAAATGATCATGAGCAGGCAGCTGACTTATTTTTGTTTGCACTTCCCCTTTTTCATTTAAAATTGGCAGTGCATCTACATAGAACGTATGCATGCGCCATTCTTTTGGAAATGGGTTCATACCGCGTGAAGTAGATTTGGCTACCTCGACATCATAACTTCCAAAACGATCAATAATTTTTTGGCTTGCACTGATACCTGGCTCTAAGTATCCGTCAGCAGGAATAACAGATACCCCCGTTACCTTTACATCATCCATTTGCAGCAGTAAAAAAAGGGATACTAAATCATCAATCCCTGCATCATGGTTAAAATATATGTTTGTGCTCATTTCTCTTCTCCTCTTTTCTATGTATTGCTACCTAATAGCTATACCACTATTTTATAATGAAATGGCCTCTTTCGTAATCAAAGTATTAGGAACTTCTTTTATTATTTTCTATAATGGGTATAGAAATAAGGTAATCTATGTATAGATATATACATCTCAGTATAGAAAGGAGAAATAAAATGGAGCAATCATTTTCAGCATTAGTGGTAGATAAAACAGGTAAAGAACAAGTGGAGGCCTCTGTCCAAGAACTGACGCTAAACGATTTGCCAGAAGGCGATGTACTTATTCGCGTGCATTATTCAGGGTTGAATTATAAAGATAGCTTAGCCAGCATCGCAAATGGCAATATTGTGACAAGCTACCCATTTGTCCCAGGAATCGACCTAGCAGGAGTTGTTGTATCTTCTGACAGCCCTGATTTTAAAGAAGGTGATCGTGTCATCGCAACAAGCTATGACATTGGCGTATCGCACTTTGGAGGCTACAGTGAGTATGCGCGCGTACGCAGCGAATGGGTTGTGCCTCTTCCTGAAAATTTAACGTTAAAAGAAGCAATGATTATCGGAACAGCTGGCTTTACAGCTGCTTTATCTGTGCATCGCTTAGAGGAAAATCATACTAGTCCAGCTAATGGCTCCGTACTTGTAACAGGCGCTACGGGAGGCGTAGGAAGCTTTGCGGTTGCCATTCTTTCAAAATTAGGCTACACAGTGGAAGCAAGTACGGGAAAAAGCTCGGAAGCAGCTTATTTGAAAGAGCTTGGCGCTTCCTCTATTGTAGCGCGTGAAGACGTTTATAATGGCAAATTAAAAGCATTAGGCAAGCAAAAATGGGCTGCTGCGGTGGATCCTGTGGGCGGAGAGCCTCTAGCTTCTGTTCTCAGTCAAATTCAGTACGGAGGCTCTGTAGCGGTCAGCGGGCTAACAGCTGGAGTTAAGGTGCCAACAACCGTCTTTCCCTTCATTTTAAGAGGGATTAATTTACTCGGCATCGATTCCGTTTACTGTCCAATGCCTACTCGAAAAGAGATTTGGAATAGACTCGCTAATGACTTTAAGCCTGAAAGCTTTGAACCTTTTATTCAGCAGGAAATTTCACTGCAACAGCTCCCTGAGGTACTTCCTACTTTATTAAAAGGACAAGCTCGAGGACGAACAATTGTGAAGCTATAAAAAAACGGAGAAACCTGGGTTTCTCCGTTTTTTCACGAACAGAAGCATGTTATTATGCATCTATTTTTGCTATTAAATCCGTCACTAATTCTTTCATCGTCACATCGGCTAAGACTTGTTCCATGGCATCTTGAGAACGTTTTAAAATCAATTCAAGGACACTTTGAATATTGGCTCCTACAGGACACTCCACATTCGGATTTTCATGCATTTGAAACAATTCTCCTTCTTCCACTGCCGCCACCGCTCGATAAACGTCTAACAACGTTATCTCTTCTAAATCTTTCAATAGATAAGCTCCGCCAGCTCCGGCTTTTACGCCCACGAGTCCACCTTTTTTTAACATCCCAATTACTCGTCTTATAACAACAGGATTTGTATTTACACTGCTAGCAATCCACTCTGAAGTACTAGGATGACTGCTATCTACTTTAATTAAAGATAGTATATGAACGGCCACGGTGAATCGACTGCTAATTTTCATTGCTCTCACTCCTAATTTGTTGTAATCATTATAGTTACAACATTTATGAAAGTAATTCTCATTCGATTATTGCATAGTAATTTTATTTTTTCAATTTATATGGATAAGTTACAGAAGCACAAAAAGACCGCTGTTTAAGCGGTCTTCTTTTTTACAAATGTTTTCTATGCACTGTTTTTCCATCATACGTAAAGGCGATTGGCTTTCCTTCCATTACCGTTTCTAAATGAACGGGTCGGCCCCAAAGCTGATGAACGTACGGTACCACTTTTTCTAAGTATTTAACATCTAATTCGATTCCTTCATACCAGTGTTTTAAATAGAGCTCTCCATTTTTTAAATAGTCTCCATTGGTTACTGTGATGTAAGGAAATCCCCCGTTTACGCGCATATTAACAAGCTGATCTCTAACTTCTGTCCACTCTTTATCGACGATTTTATAGTCTTTTCCTTGTTTTTGGAATAAATACATATCCTCCCGCATGACTAAATCTTTTGTTAAGTAATTGCGAATAAAGGAAATATCTGATTCAACCTCACGTACCTCAAACATCTTCTCTCTTCCTGACCCAGGCTCCACGCCCCGGCGAATCATATCTTCTGTTGGATTGTTGTAGCGTTCTTCAATGTCTTCAAAGATTTTTAATCCTAAATAATATGGATTGATTCCCGTCTTGGACGGCTGCACAACACCTGCATTTAGCTTGGCGAATTCTATCGCTTCATCACTCGTTAAGTCCATTTCTCGAATAATGCGCTGATGCCAGAAAGAAGCCCAGCCTTCATTCATAATTTTTGTTTCAAGCTGCGGCCAGAAATAAAGCATTTCTTCTCGCATCATCGTTAAAATATCCCGCTGCCAATCCTCTAAATAAGGGCTGTATTCTTCAATAAATAATAAGATGTCTTTTTCAGGCTGAGGCGGAAATTTTTTAAAAGACTTTGGAGGTTTTGGTTTTTTCTTTTCTTTATAATCCAAATTCCATAAATCATCATAAGGAGAAATGATTTCTTCTTCCGATGATTCTACATCATCTATGCTCCAAGAAAGCTTAGCACGCATAAGAGAAGGATCAATATGTTCCTGAATCGATAAGACAGCATCCAAAAACTTTTCTACTTCACGCTTACCGTGCTTTACTTCGTATTCTTTAATTCGATCAGCGGTCGCTGCCATACTTTCTACCATATCCCGTTTAGTGTTGGCAAAACGGCTGTTATTTTTAAAGAAGTCACAGTGGGCTAACACGTGAGCTACAATTAATTTATTCTGAATAAGCGCATTGGAATCCAATAAAAATGCATAACAAGGATCCGAATTGATAACTAATTCATAAATTTTACTCAATCCAAGATCGTAGTGTAATTTCATTTTGTAAAATTGTTTTCCAAAGCTCCAATGTGAAAAACGAGTTGGCATCCCATATGCACCAAACGTATAAATAATATCTGCCGGGCAAATTTCATAGCGCATCGGATAAAAATCCAAGCCGAAACCGCTAGCTATTTCCGTAATTTCATCAATCGCACGGTATAATTGCTTATAATCTGCTTCTTTCACGACAGCTCCCCCTTTCACTCCTTACTTCAATCTATGTACAAACATGTCAATTCATGTGTTTTCATCAAAAAGAAGCTTTATTTTTTCAAGAAAAGGGGATTTTTATTTAGTTGTCTTAAATAATGGATGTAATATAACTGCGACGCTGCATTATTCTTTGCTCTTCTTATCATTTATCCGGTCTGTACGTTTATTCTTCTTCCATAATGACTACAACCTCTTTTAATTATGCACTGGTCTTTTGCCCAACATTTACAGCGTAAGAATTCCCGCAAATATCATACACTAATTTCAACTCCTCAAAAGGAGGAACGTTATTAATGGATGTAATTGATTATGATCGAGCTTTATATTACACACACCGTTCACAATGGGATAACTTATTAATTTTAATGGTTCGAACAGACGACGATTTTCTTTCAAAAAAGATTGAACATTTTTTGCACGCCTACAATTTTGAACGAAACTACCGCATCATTCAAGAAGAGCTCTATTCTTTACTACGCTACATTGATCATGCAACGGAATATTCGGAGCACAACCCGGAGCTTCTGGAAGAATCATTGTACTAGTATTTTTGATACACACACTTGGACAAAGAAGGGATGAATTCCCTTCTTTATTTTTTTATCTTACACTAAAAATATGCATACTTTATTTCAAAAAACATCGAAAAATATATGTAAACATATTTATTTTTATCGTTGACATAAAAGCGGATTCGACGTACAATCTTCAGTACATACGCTAAGATATTTCAGTACATACTGGGAGGAACATATATGAGTACTAAAAGGTTTCGCACATTAGATTTAACATTAGCCGGTATGTTTGCAGCTCTTATGGCTATTGGTGCAAATATTACTTCTTGGGCACCTTTTTTACAAGTAGGCGGCGTGCCTCTTTCACTTCAGCCTTTTTTTGTTATATTAGCAGGACTTTTACTGGGGAGCCGAGTGGGTTCTATTTCGATGATTGTATATGTATTAATTGGCATTGCCGGCGCTCCGGTATTTGCTCAATTTAAAGCAGGAATTGGTATTTTATTTGGAAGCACCGGCGGCTTTTTGCTTTCTTATATTGTCGCTGCATTTATCATAGGAAAAATTATGGAAATGCGCGGCAAGCCAACTTTTTCTATCTTTTTAATTTCATCGCTAGTTGGTATTGCCGTTATTTATTTAATTGGTACTACGTATATGTATATAGCGGTTAATTATTGGCTTGAAGCTCCTGCAATGACATATGCAGCCGCTTGGAAGATTATGTCGTGGTTTGCGGTAAAGGATCTTATTTTTACTGTTCTTGGGGCTATGCTTGCTCCGAGAATTTATAAAGCCCTACGATCTTCTTCGTATTTGTCAAATACGCAATCAAATAAAGTATCATAAAAGAAGCCTGCTCAAGTTTGAGCAGGCTTTACTTTTATACCGTTTTCACTTTGTCTAATACACGTTCTACTTCACCCATTACAGCTGTTTGTACAGCTTCTAAATGGGCAATGCTCGTCGCTTCATCTTCTGACACGACGCCAAAATAGAACTTCACCTTTGGCTCTGTACCAGACGGACGAAGGCAGAACCAAGAACCGTCTTCTAAGATATATTTTAATACATTTGATTTTGGTAATGTAATCTCTTCTACTTTTCCTGCTTTAATATGCTGGCGCTCACTTAATGTATAATCCTCTACAACCGAAACATTTAATCCTGCAATGTCAGTAGGAGGCTCATTTCTAAATGTAGCTAAAATATGCTGAATTTGCTCAGACCCTTCTTTTCCTTTAAGCGTTAAAGATTTTAGACCTTCACGATAGAAACCATATTTAGTAAACACTTGCTGAAGCGCTTCATACATCGTCATGCCCTGCTTTTTATAATAAGCACAAGCTTCTACTGCTAGAATAGCTGCTTGTACAGCATCTTTGTCACGAGCAAAGTCACCAATTAAATAGCCGTAGCTTTCTTCATAACCAAATTGGAATGTATACTCGCCAGTTTGCTCATATTGCTTAATTTTTTCACCGATAAATTTAAAACCTGTTAGAGTGTCAACAACTTGCAGTCCAAATGAACGAGCAATTTGTGCGCCGATTTCTGACGTTACAATCGTTTTTAACACAACGCCATTAGCAGGCAGTACGCCTTTTTCTTTCTTTTGAGAAAGCAAATAGTGAAGCAATAAAGCACCCGTTTGGTTTCCTGTTAATAACGCATATTCGCCGCTTGGGTCTTTGACAGCAATTCCTAAACGATCTGCATCTGGATCCGTTGCGATTAAGATATCTGCATCAATTTCTTTTCCTTTACGAACAGCATATTCAAATGCAGCCGGCTCTTCAGGATTCGGAGATTTAACCGTCGAGAAATTCGGATCAGGAAGTTCTTGTTCTTCAATAACCGTGACATTTTCGTAACCGATGGATTGAAGCGCGTTGCGAACTGGCTTATTAGCTGTACCATGTAGAGGTGTAAAAACTACCTTTAAGTCTTTACCTGTTTCAGAAGCTAGCTCTGGATTAATTAAAATCGTTTTTAGTTTCTCATTGTATGCTTCGTCAATCGCTGAACCAATCATTTCAATAAGACCTTTTTCTTTTAGCTCCGCTTCAGATTGAACAGCTAATGTAAGTTCATTTTCCACAGCATTTACAAAGCCAACTAGTTCATCAGCTTCTTTTGGCGGCAGCTGACCACCGTCTGGACCATATACTTTGTATCCGTTATATTCAGGAGGATTGTGGCTCGCTGTAATAACAATACCTCCAAATGCGTTCAACTCACGCACTGCAAATGAAAGTTCAGGTGTTGGTCTTAGCTCTTCAAATACATACGTTTTAATTCCGTGACTTGCTAATGTTTTTGCTGCTTCCATTGCAAATTCAGGCGATTTGTGGCGAGAATCATATGCAATGACTACGCCTTGGTTAATAGCTTCTTCGCCAGCTTGTTTAATGTACTCAGCAAAGCCTTCGGAAGCTTTTCGGATTGTATACGTATTCATACGGTTTGTACCCGCTCCAATTTCCCCACGCATTCCGCCTGTTCCGAATTCCAACGTTTTGTAAAAACTATCTTCTAATTGCTTTTCATCACCTTTGATTGAATCCAAATTTTGACGTAATTCAGGATCTAAATTTGGGTGATTAATCCAAGATGTATACGTTTCTTCCCAACTCATAAAAAAAAGCCTCCTTATATAAATGTAAATATGTATGAAAAGAGAAAAACGAGTAATCGTCTTTCTCTTTTTTAACAGTCATATTATATTTCTTCGTCAAAATTTGACTTCCTGCTATTATATTATGGCTGCATTGACAAATTTTGAGGTACTTTTTTATTTTATCATGAAATACCTGTCATACGGTTAACTTTTTCATCTACTGGTACAACTGCATCATGAAGGTGCTGTTCTAATTCATCCGTATAAGCTTTTGTTTGCTCAGGCGTCCACTTTAACTCTTCGGCCATATGAGCAATCACTTGTTTTTTCCAGCTTCTTACCCAGTTGATATCAAAGAATAAAGCGCCCGTACGTCGAATGAAGAAGTCCACTGGTTTTGAAACCATTTCTTCTTCTATGCCATATTGAATTTGCAAAAATACACTAGCTGGAAGGTCGCTGTTTTTTAGCTGATCCGGACGTTCAATCATATAGCGGTATACTTTATCTACGTTTGAGCCATAGCGTTTCACAAGCTTTTCAGCAGCGTCACGTGATAACCCTAGTTTGATGCCTTCTTTAACTTTTTGCTCTACAAACGTCGGGAACCCTCCTGAACCTCCCACATTACCTCCAGAAATGGGTAAATGTTTAGTTTGACAGCTTTCAAATTCGCGTCCTTCTGCTTTAAAATCTTCAGCTACACGATTTACGACAATTTCAGCCATTTTACGATACCCAGTTAATTTCCCTCCAGCGATTGTAATTAAACCTGATTCTGATGTCCAGATTTCATCTTTACGCGAAATTTCAGAAGGATCTTTTCCTTGTTCGTGAATAAGTGGACGAACACCCGCCCAGCTTGATTCTACGTCGTCTACTGTAATATCAACCGTTGGGAACATATAGTTAATCGCATCGATAACATATTGACGGTCTTTTACAGTCATACGCGGATGTCTAGCGTCTTCTTTATAGACCGTGTCTGTTGTGCCTACGTATGTTTTTCCATCACGCGGAATCGCAAATACCATACGTCCATCAGGTGTATCAAAGTAAATGGCTTGTTTTAACGGAAAGCGCTCTTGATCAATAACTAAGTGAATTCCTTTTGTTAATTGAAGCTGCTTGCCTTTTTTTGAATTATCTTTTTCACGCAGCGTGTCCACCCATGGACCTGCAGCGTTGACGATTTTTTTTGCATAGATATTATATTCTTTATTCGTAAGCTGATTACGAACAACAGCCCCTACTACTTTTCCTTTATCGTAGATGAAGTTTTCCACTTTTGTGTAATTGACTAAGTCTGCTCCTCTTGCGGCAGCTTCTTTAGCTACTTCAATCGTTAAACGTGCATCATCTGTTTTATATTCAACGTAGTAACCGCCGCCTTTTAAATCTTTAGATTTCACTAATGGCTCGCGGCTAAGCGTTTCTTCTGCGCTAAACATTTTGCGGCGTTCTGAGCGTTTTACACCAGCTAAGAAATCATAAACGCGCAGTCCAATTGAAGTTGAGAATTTACCGAATGTTCCACCCGTATGGAAAGGTAACAGCATCCACTCCGGAGTCGTTACATGAGGGCCATTTTCATATACGATAGCACGTTCTTTACCAACTTCGGCTACCATTTTAACTTCAAACTGTTTTAAATAGCGTAGACCGCCGTGAACAAGCTTCGTTGAACGACTAGATGTTCCTGCTGCGAAATCCTGCATTTCAACTAATGCCGTTTTCATGCCTCGATGAGTCGCATCAAGTGCAATACCTGACCCAGTAATTCCCCCACCAACTACTAGTAAATCATATTGATTTTGTGTCATGTCTACCAATTTATTCGAACGTGTTTGACTTGAAAACATACGTCATTCCCCTTTCATTTTTCAGAGATATAAAATTCTTCCAATATACAAAAAGAGAGACCACAAATCACATATATAGTATACCTACATATGGATCTGTGGTCTCTCCGATTCTCCAACCAATTTATTAACTTGAGTAAATTATATCATACATGCGCTTTTAATTAAAGGGTTTTCATCAAATAATTACTTAAAAGCCATTGTTGCATGTACAGCTTTTTTCCAGCCGCTATATAATTCTTCACGCTTTTCTTCTTCCATATTTGGTTCGAAAGATTTTTCCATATTCCACTGCTTCGCAATTTCATCGCAATCTTTCCAGTAGCCAACCGCTAGACCCGCTAAATATGCTGCCCCAAGAGCTGTTGTTTCATTCACTTGAGGACGCTCAACCGGAACGTCTAACACATCACTTTGGAACTGCATTAAGAAATTATTCTTAACTGCTCCTCCGTCTACACGCAATGTTTTTAATGTAATTCCAGAGTCCGCTTCCATTGCGCTTAATACATCTCTTGTTTGATAAGCTAGTGATTCAAGCGTTGCACGGATAAAGTGTTCTTTTTTTGTACCGCGAGTCAATCCAAACATCGCCCCCCGTACATCGCTATCCCAATAAGGTGTTCCAAGTCCTACGAAAGCTGGCACAATATATACGCCGTCTGTAGACTCTACTCGCGTCGCATAGTTTTCAGTTTCAGCCGCATTTTTAAACATTCTTAAACCGTCGCGAAGCCACTGAATAGCAGATCCTGCTACAAAAATACTGCCTTCAAGCGCATATTCTACTTTGCCGTTAATCCCCCATGCTAATGTAGTTAACAAACCGTGATCGGACTTAACTGCTTTTTCACCCGTATTCATGAGCATGAAGCAACCTGTTCCATACGTGTTCTTCGCCATTCCTTTTTCATAGCACGCTTGTCCAAATAAAGCGGCTTGCTGATCTCCTGCTGCTCCCGCAATTGGAATACTCTGACCGAAGAAGTGATAATCTACTGTATGAGCGTATACTTCAGAAGAAGGCTTTACTTCTGGAAGCATGGATTTCGGTACTCCTAAAATATCTAGCAGTTCATCATCCCATTTTAAATCATAGATATTGAACATAAGCGTACGAGATGCGTTTGAGTAATCCGTTACATGCGCTTTTCCGCCTGATAGCTTCCAAATTAACCATGTATCGATTGTTCCGAATAACAATTCACCGTTTTCGGCTTTTTCTCGTGCACCTTCTACGTTATCTAAAATCCACTTCACTTTTGTTCCAGAGAAGTATGCATCAATTAATAATCCCGTTTTGTCGCGGAACGTATCGTTTAATCCTTTTGCTTTTAACTCTTCACAAATACCAGAAGTTTGTCGAGACTGCCATACGATTGCATTGTATACTGGCTTTCCTGTTGCTTTTTCCCATACTACTGCTGTTTCACGCTGATTGGTAATTCCAATCCCTTCGATTTGATCAGCATGAACACCTGACTCAGATAGACAAGATGCGATAACTGCTAGGATAGAACCCCAAATTTCACTAGCATTATGCTCTACCCAACCTGGTTTTGGGAAGTACTGCGTAAACTCTTTTTGAGCTACATGTACAACTTCACCTTTTTTATTAAATAACATTGCTCGTGAGCTTGTTGTTCCTTGGTCTAAAGATAAAATAAATTTTTCCATATCAATATCCCCTATTCTCTGTATAGTGTCGTTTCTTTATTGTACATAGTTAGATGGTAAAGCGCATTTATTTTTTTGGTACTACTGCTGATTGAATTTGTGCTGCCTTTTGTTTAGAAACAGCGTAGATAACAGCTAAAACAATCACCGCAATGCTTAAAACAATCCATAAGCTGCTAGACATTTTATTTAAGAATGCTGCTTGATAAAATACTGCGCCAATTGATCCGCCTAATAAAGGACCCACTACTGGCACCCAAGCGTATTTCCAGTTCGAGCTGCCTTTGCCAGGTATCGGCAAGATAGCATGAGCAATACGAGGTCCTAAATCACGAGCAGGGTTGATGGCATAACCTGTTGTTCCTCCTAATGATAAACCAATACTTACGATTAAAAATCCTACTACTAAAGGATTTAATCCATCTGTAAATTTATTTGCTCCAATTGCTAAGATTCCTACTACTAATACAAACGTTCCAATTGCCTCACTTAAAACGTTTGCAAATGGGTTAGCAATTGCTGGTCCCGTTGCGAATACGCCTAATTTTGTACCAGCATCTTTTGTTTCTTTCCAGTGTGGAAGATAGTGTAAATAAACAACTGTTGCGCCAAGAATGGCTCCAATAAACTGAGCTAAGATGTACATCGGTACTTGTGACCACGGAAAATCACCTGTAATCGCAAGCGCTACAGTTAACGCTGGGTTTAAATGTGCCCCACTCATATTACCAACCGCATATGCTGCCATCGCTACTGCCATTCCCCATCCCATTGTGATAACGATCCATCCTGAATTAGCAGCAAACGATTTTTTTAAATTGACGCCCGCACATACACCAGCGCCAAGGATAATTAAAATCATTGTTCCAATTATTTCTCCTAAGAATGCTTGCATATAAATAACCTCCCCTTTGTATGAAAACAATTAAAATGACAAGAAAACAAGAAAATCCACAATACATCCCCCTAATAAAATCATTAAAAGGCTATACCGTGGATCTCCTATTCTCCCTCACATCTATTAACTTATCTAGAAGTTTACTAGATGATGAAAGCGTTGTCAAACAGTTTTTTTAAGTTGAAATACTCCACAATTCTCTATTTGATGTTGTAACAGCAGAAGCCCCGGCTCCCAAAGCATTACGAACTTCTTCTTCGGTTCGTATTAAACCTCCAGCTAACACTGGAATGCCTGTTTCAGCTTTGACTTCTTGGATTAAAGTGGGCACAATTCCAGGAAGAAGCTCAATATAATCGGGTTTTACTTTCTTCATTAACTCGTAGCTTTTCTTCAAAGCCGTACTGTCTAATAAAAAGACCCGTTGAATGGCATAGATCCCTCTTTGTTTAGCTTTTAAAATGACGTTTGTTCTTGTCGAAATAATCCCCGCAGGCTTAAACTCCTGACACAAAAAATCAACCGCATACTCATCGTGCTTTAAGCCATGAATTAAGTCTAAATGAATGATTAGCTTCTTTTCATGCTTATGAACCTCTCTCATAATTCCTTTTAGCATGCCCACTTGATTGTCTAAAAGAACTCCGTACTCGTAGCTACTTGCTAAAAAATTTTCCAATTGCTTCATATCTCGAACAGCGGGTAATACCGATTGTCCATGAAAACTCATGTTTTCCCCTCTTTTCCATGGTTAGTACACAAAATTCATTGTAATAGTTTTTATTATGGCAAAAGTTGAAATAAAAAACACCATGCATTTGCATGATGTTTTTAGAAAATACGTTATTTTTTATATTTAATATTGTAAACGTCATGGCGTCGATCTTTTAATTGACGAACCGTTCCTGATTGGCGCTGGCGACGAAGAATTTCTAAATCTACATCTCCAATAACCACCATTTCAATATTAGGATTACATTCTCCTACAATACCGTCTCGTGCAAATTCAAAGTCAGATGGTGCAAAAATAGCAGACTGAGCGTACTGAATATCCATGTTTTCTGTTTCAGGCAGGTTTCCAACTGTACCTGCGATAACTGTATAAATTTGGTTTTCAATCGCACGGGCCTGAGAGCAGTATCTTACGCGCAGATAGCCTTGGCGGTCTTCCGTACAGAATGGTGTAAAAATAATATTTGCACCTTTATCTGTAGCAATACGAGCAAGCTCCGGAAATTCAATGTCATAGCAAATTTGGATCGCAATTTTACCGCAATCTGTATCAAACACTTCAACTTTATCTCCTGGGCTAATTCCCCACCACTTTCTTTCATTAGGTGTAATGTGCACTTTGTACTGCTTTTCAATTGTTCCATCTCGGCGGAATAGATAGGCAATGTTGAAGATATCTCCATTATCTTCTTCGACGAAGTGAGATCCTCCAATAATATTTACGTTATATTTAACCGCTAAGTTAGTAAACAGCTCAATGTACTCTTCAGTATATTCTGCTACGCGCTGAACCGCTTTGCTTGGAATCTTTTCATTCAAGAAAGACATTAGCTGAGTTGTGAAAATTTCCGGGAATACGCAGAAGTCGGCTTTTGCATCATAAGCAACATCTGTATAATATTCTACCTGTGTTGCAAACTCTTCAAATGAATTAATCTGTTTCATCATATACTGAACAACACAAATACGCACTGGGAATGATGTTTTAAAATGGCGTTTTGAGCGGCGAACGTAATCTACGTTGTTCCATTCCATCAACGTTGCATACTTATTAGAAGCTAGGTCATCAGGAAGATAACCAGGGTTTATACGCATAAGCGTAAATCCGTTCATTAGCTGAAAAGATAGCACTGGATCATAAATTTTATGATGAATAACTTGCTCTACATACTCTCTAGGTGACATTTCAGCTGAATGCTTATGGTAATTAGGAATTCTTCCTCCGATGATGATACTTTTCAGGTTCAATTCACGTGCTAAATCTTTACGCGCTTCATATAAGCGGCGTCCTATTTTCATGCCGCGATACTTTGGATGAACCATTACTTCAATTCCATACAAATTGTAGCCTTCCGGGTTATGATTTGTAATGTATCCTTCGTCTGTAATATCGTCCCACGTATGCTGATCATCGTACTCATCAAAGTTCACTATCAAGCTTGAACAAGATCCGATAATTTCCCCGTCGTACTCTGCGCATATTTGTCCTTCTGGAAAAATGGCCAGGTGACTTTCAAGCTGTTCTTTTTTCCACGGATCCATTCCGGGGAATGATAGCTTTTGAAGTGCTAAAATTTCATCTATATCGTCCGGTTTGATGTTACGAATAATCATTTTTTTCTCGAATTTTGATAAATCTATTGTAGACATACGTTAAAACAACCCTTTCTCTCTCTTCATTAGGCAATTAGTTTCCCTGTTTTTTATTATAATAAACATTATTAAAAATTCAAAAAATGAGGTTGAGATATAACGAAATAAATCCAGTCGAAAGACGAACAAATGGATGCATTAGCTTGTGACACTGCAGTTGATTTCCGCGGGCGGCCGATGAGCCTCCTCGTCGCGTACGCTCCTGCGGGGTTTCATCCCTTCCGCTTTTCCCGCAGGAGCCTTCGCCTTGCCCTCCCATCAACTGCTAGAAGGAACAAAACAGATGAAACCCGCGTTCACCACAATAAAAAAACGAACCACAAATCAAACATGTTGATTAGCGATTCGTTTTTCACTTGGGCTAAAATACTTTTGTCCCAGCGTCATTTTCTATTTGCAAACATCTAATTTTATGGATGTTTTTTTATTAGGATAATTTTCAATAAATCCTGGTCCTAAAGAGACTTTAATGCCGTCTATTTTATATACATTATAGCGTTCACCGCGATTTAACGTACGAATCTTTACCCATTTTCCTTTTTCTTCTTTTAACAAAACCATCGGTGATTGAATCGTTACAAAACCAATTTGGCCTTTTGAGAGCTTTTTCGTTTTACAAAGATTCTGGGCGACTGGAGCACTGCTTACTTTGTATTTGTTTTTAACAGCGATTGAATCAAAACTTTGAGAATGAAATTGACCAATAACCACTTTTGTACCGGTTTGAACGCGGTCAAACAGCCAGCGTACCTCTTCATCATACATACGAATGCACCCTGAACTTGCGTAAGTCCCGATAGAACTTGGATTATTATTTCCATGAATAGCATACGTCGTTCCATATGTTCCGCGTGCATTTAACCCTAGCCAGCGATCACCTAGCGGATTCCTAGGATCTCCTCCCCGAATGTTGTCTTTATAATAAGGACGGTTTTTAATTTTATTCACAATGCTGAAAGTACCCTCTGGTGTATAACCCATCTGCCTCCCTGTCGCAACTTTGAACGTCCTTACTAATTTTCCTCCATCATAAAAAGCAAGGGTGTTAGTAGATTTATTAATAATAATAAGTTGATTGGACGCCGCAGACGCATTGCCTGTCAGACCCATCCCCGCGAGTAAAAAAATAAGCCCAACAAAAAAAACAGCCACCTTTTTCATTTATTGACTCCCCCAATTTCTCTTGTATCTATATAAGAAAAGTATAGGATGAAAGGCAAACCATCAGAACACTTTTTACTTTATAAGTCAAAATACAATAAAATCTTTCACGCACCCCTTTTTACTGACAAAAAGCAATAATGTACATAACAAAAAAAACGGCTCTTTAAAAGGCCGTTTCATTTGTATTTAAAGCTTCACTTCAACTTTTGCATTTTTCTTAAGTTCTTCAACTTTTTTCTCTAATGCTTCTTGTTTCTTTTGTTGTTCAAGCTGCTGCTTAATTTGAGGCTTTACATCTTCAAGCTTTGGCATTTGAGATTGTTCTTTACCGCTGCTTGCTTGACTTTGGCTTTGTTTTGCAAATTGATCGTAATAATCTTGAATTTCTTTATCCGTTACTTCTGGTGTTTGGATGTCTTTATCTACGTACTGCTGATATTTAATGCTGTCAGCCAGCTCAGACTTTAATTGTGATTGAGTTAGTCCTGCATCTTTTAAAGCCGCTTTAAACTGTTTATCTGTTTTGAACTGCTTTTTCGTTTCTTTTAACTTTTTATTTACTTCTTCATCAGTTGCTTTATAGCCTTTGTTTTCAGCTTCTTGTAATAGCAGCGTTTGACCTACTAAATTGTCAATGGTTTGCTGTTTTACTTGTTTAGCTGCTTCTTTAGATGTTGGGTCCTGTCCCATTTGTTGATATTGGGCTTGTGATGAAGATAATGCCGCATTATATTCTTCACCAGAAACTTTTTTACCGTTTACAACCGCTACGGTTTTTTTGTCGTCTACTTTTTGTTTATCTAATTTTTTCTGCATTTCTTTTGCTTGTTTTTCCTGCTTCTTCTGAGCCTCTTTTTGCTGCTCAGTTTGTGCAGTTTTTTGATCATCACTCTTTGATTGCTTTGCATCATCGTTTGAACCGCATGCTGTTAAAGCCGCAGCAATTAATCCAATGAGCATTGTATACATCAGTTTTTTCATGATCAATCTCCTTTCATAATCCCAAACGATTATTAGCTATTCGAAAAAATCATCTAGGGGGCATTGTATATGATATAGGCGTAAAAAGAAACCATTTAGGCTAATTTTAAACATATGTAATAAGATTGAAACGTTCTGTAATCTTATGAAAGATAAATGTTCTTCTCTATACAGCCTGTCTAATCATAACATTATTTAGTATGATTTACATAATTTACAGTACGTTATACATCTGTATTATTTCAATTTATTTGTTATATGGAAAGCAATAGTATTTGATTTCATGTTTCTATAAGAACTTTATCCGAATTTAACGATAGCACAAGTTCTTTTTTTATCCAATTGAAAGCCTAAATTCATTTAAAAAAAGAAAAAAACATGGGATAACCATGCTTTTTTCTTTTCAATTTATGTATGAATTATAAAACGATTCATACGAATACGTAATCAAATTGTTTTCTTTTGCAAAACATTCAATAGCAACAGGAAATAAGAATCCATATTTTTTTAAAATTGCAATATTTTTTTCGAATTGCTCGCAGTCGCTTTCTTCAATCGGCCGGTGTTGAATCGCTTCAATCACGGCAATTATTGTCTGAAGGCTACTAATGACTTGCAATGCTTCATCGAGTAAGCCATTATATAAATGGTCTGTACAATAATCTGGATTTAATAATTCATCAGGATTAAGCTTATCTACAGATACATACCGAGGTAACAGGTCATAGCGAAGCTGTTCAGTCAACTCTTCTATGTAATTCTCCATTTCTGGCGGAGCTGCTTGGGCAATTTTCATGGTTACCCCCCCTTTTTCTCTTAACTTATGTCTCTTTATTTAGCATAACATAAACATAAAACGAGAACTTCAGGTAGTTATTTCCTCCTAATTATTTACAAGTTCTTTTTAGAGATTAAAGGATATTTACTAGTATGTAAGGAAGGGATTAAATATGAGTATACACGGCCAATGGCTAGAAGATAAAATCGCAAAAAATGATGCAGGGCAAACAATTGAAGATTATTTAAAAACGAAATGGCATATTCCTAAAAAAACGCTGCATCAGTTTCGGATGAATAAAAATGTGCTTCTAAACGGTGAGCCTTTACCATGGAGGAACACCCTTAAGGAAGATGATAGAGTGTCACTCCCTTTTTTTGAAGCAGAGCCTAATGAAGTAACACCTTATAATGTTAATATAGAGATTTTGTTTGAAGATGAGCACGTACTAATCGTAAACAAACCAATAAACCTAGATACTCATCCTTCATCAGAACAGGACCAAAAAACTCTTTTAAATGCTGTAGCTGCTTATTTTCAAAAAATAGGCCTCAGAACAAAGCCTAGACACGTTCATCGTTTGGACAGCGATACATCAGGTGCTATCTTATTCACGAAGCATTTTGTAGCAAGCTCTGTGTTTGACCAGCTGCTGGCTGAACGTAAAATTAATCGGACTTATGTTGCTCTTGTCCAAGGAATCATGAAAAAAGAGCAAGGAATCGTTAACGAACCTATTGGACGCGATCGGCATCACGCTACGAGAAGAAGAGTATCTAGAACGGGACAAGCTGCCAAAACATCGTATCGGGTGTTAAAGCGCAATACGGCAAAAAATGAAACGCTTATTGAACTTTCGCTAGAGACCGGCCGCACTCACCAAATTCGTGTTCATATGAGTCACATTGGCCATCCATTAGTTGGTGATACGCTTTATGGAGGAAAGAAATTGAAAGAACAGCAGCAAGCTTTACACGCCATTAAGCTTTCTTTTCTACATCCATTTACTCATCAGCGAGTGTCAGCTGTTGCACCTCCAGATCAGCAGGTTCTTTTACCGTACAGCAACTTGTTTTCCTACTAAATAAAAAAGAGCGCCAATAACATATTGGCGCTCTTTTTTATTTAATTTTAAATTGACGAATCAAATTCGCCAATTCTTCACTAATCTCCTGCAGATGTTCAGCGGATTGAGAAACAGTAGAAATAGCTCTAATTTGTTCTTCTGTAGAAGCCGTAATTTCTTCAGTTCCCGCAGCTGACTGCTGTGCAATAGCTGCTATGCTTTGAATGGCCGCTACCACGTCTTCCTTATGCTCATCAATACTGTCCATGCTGCTTGTCACATGTTCGACAGCCGCCGCCACTTGTTCAATCGTGGTTGCAATTTCATGAAAAGCTTGTTCTGTATCTCCTACCACAAAGTCTTGAGACTTTGAAAGCTCTTCTGTACGGTTACATTCTTCACGCGCAGCTACCACTTCCCCTTGAATCGCTGCAATCGTGTGGCGAACTTGTTCAGTGGCCTGCGAGGACTGTTCAGCAAGTTTTCGCACCTCTTCAGCTACTACCGCAAATCCTTTGCCATGTTCTCCTGCACGAGCTGCTTCAATACTAGCATTTAGTGCAAGCAAATTTGTCTGATCTGAAATACTATTAATCGTGAAAATAATAGATTCAATTTCTTTCATCTTACTTGTTAACTCTTCCATTACAGTTTGAACAGCGTGAATCGTTTGAGACGATTCAGTGGTTTGGTTGCGAAGCAGCTGCATTTGTTTTAAACCTTTTTCATTGATGGTTACAGCTTCAATCGTCATTTTATTAATCTGGGCGTTTTGTTCAATGACTTCTTCAATTTGCGAAGATAAACTCATCGTTTTGTGATTAGTGGAGTCCGCATCAGAAGCCTGCTGCGTGGCGCCGCTGGCAATCTCATGGATAGCCCGGCCAATTTCTTCACTGGATGCAGTTGCTTCTTCAGATACAGCACTCAAGTCTTCAACAGACGTTTTTACTGTCTCAACAGACGTCTGAACCGTGCCAATCAATGTTTTCATTTTAGCTACCATATCGTTAAATAAATGAGTAAGCTCACCAATTTCATCTTTTGACTTCGTCTTAACCTGAACTGTTAAATCGCCAGCTGTTACTTTGGCTACTTCGTTTTTCAAGCGGCGAATTGGATTAGTAATGATTCTTGAGAAAAAGATGGTTAACACCACTGATAATAAGATGCCAATTAACGCAATCCAGACAATAACAGTCAGTAAATGATGAGCGCTTGAGAGCATTTCATTATAAATAAAGGCATTTCCTATCTTCCAATCCGTTCCTTCGAGAGTATCATATGCCATCACTCTCTCTTCACCTTGAAAGGTATACTTCATGAAATCTCTATTTCGGTCTGCTTCGTACATTTTTTTCATAAATGGCTGATTCATTAAATTTTTTCCAGCTTCTGTTGGATGGACGAGCGCTGTGCCATTTTGATCAAATAAAAATGCATACCCACCGTGACTTACTTCTGCCTTACCTACAATGTTTTTTAATGCATCTAAGTCTAAATCAGTAGCTATAACACCCAGCACCTTTTTAGTATCTGGATCTAAAATAGCCTTTGCAATCGTCACAACCGTCTTTTTTGTTGCTGCATCTTCATATGGATCCGTATAAACAACCTCCTCAGGTGATTCTACTGCTTGTTTATACCACACCCTGGAAGTCGGATCATAGTTTGAACCAAACTCTTGCTTAGGAACAGAATACATTCCCTTATTTTTAGTGCCTATGTATTCAAGTGCCAGGTTCGGATATTTTTCTTTAAACTGCGTAAACTCTTTTTGAACCGTATTCCATGTAAAATAAGGATTTTTCTCTTGATTTGTTCCATTTCCTTCTTGCTTAACAAAATTAACGATTACATCGTTCTCACTGTACGTCAGCAAAGAACGACTATACATGTCTAAGTACGTATGAATCGTTTCTTTTAACTCTTTCACTTGACTTTGAGACTGAACTTCTACATCTTTTTCTATTTGTGTTTTGGTAAATTGATAAACAGCCCCTGAAACAACTAATAATAAAATAGCTATAAAAATACTAAAAAATACTACGAGCTTTGCACTTAACCTCTTCATTCCCTCACCCTTCTACAAAAATCTTTATATTACTAATAACGGCTTTTTATTTTCATTTTTGAAGAAGTTTTTGTGAATTATTTCAAATTTCCCCAAAAATAAAACCAGCTCATCCTTTCATAACGAAAGAACGTGCTGGTTTTATTTTTGCTTTTCGTATGCATCAGGTTCAATATGAACAAGCGTATCTTTAATCTGATGCTCATCGTTCATCATATGTTCAATTTGATCAGCAATTTCATGGCTTTTAATAACATTTAAATGAGGATCTACTTTAACAGTTACATCAATAACGACTTGATTACCAAGCTTGCGCGCTTTCACATCTTCTACTTCTTTTACCCCTTCTACAAGCCCAATGCTTTCTTTGTAGTGCCCTAACTTTTCTTCATCAAATCCGTCCGTTAAAGAATGAGCTGCTTCTTTAAAAATTTCGATGGCTGTTTTACAAATAATAATTCCCACAGCAAAAGCAGCTACCACGTCCAGCCAAGGCAGGCCGAATTGTGAGCCGAAAATTCCCACAACAGCCCCTATGCTCACAAGTGCATCAGACAAATTATCTTTAGCAACCGCATATAAAGACTGGCTATCAAGTTTTTTAGCAAGCTTAATATTATATCGGTAGACACCACCCATAACAGCAGCGGCTCCAAGACCTACCCAAGCAGCCAGTAAATTAGGCGCTTCAGATTTGTCCATAAATAATGACTGACCCGCATCGACCAATACTTCTAGTCCGATGACCATCATAATAAAAGAAGCAATAAGTGAAGAGATATGTTCCGCTCTGGAATGTCCATAGGGATGATCATTATCGCGAGGTTTTTTAGAGATTTTTAAACCGATTAAGACGGCAATTGATGCAATAATATCTGTGACGTTATTAAGACCGTCGGCTTTTAATGCAGAGGAAGCGGTGACACCCGCAATAGTAAGTTTACATGCTGATAAAAAGATATATGATAAGATACTAACCCAAGCGCCTTTTTGGGCTTGCTCATAGTAGTTCTCCATCCCTTCAACTCCTTTATTCAAAATAAGCAAATTTAGTGTAACAAATGGATTTCGTGTGGGTCTATAGAAACATTATTGGCTGTTAACATACAAATAGAGAACGTTAAACTCTTTAGCTTTCTGCAAAACAAGTTGCCTTTACTCAACACTTTAAACGTTTAAGATCTTTCTAAATGTGGCACTTCATGTAGAAGGACTCTTTTTTAAAATCGCCCTTTAAAATTGTTTACTATTTTTTAAAAGGTGTGATTTTTATCACAGCCGAGGGTATTTATTCTTGTTACACTAACATTGTGAAAAACATCACAAAATAAAATTCAAAGGATGATACAAATGAAAACACAATTCACACCAAAAACACGAAAAGTTGCCGTTATCGGAACTGGTTTTGTTGGCTCAAGCTACGCTTTTTCAATGGTGAATCAAGGTATTGCCAATGAATTAGTGTTAATCGATATGAACAAAGAAAAAGCAGAAGGCGAAGCACGCGATATCAATCATGGAATGCCATTTGCCACACCGATGAAAATCTGGGCTGGAGATTATAAAGACTGTGCTGACGCTGATTTAGTAGTTATTACAGCGGGCGCTAATCAAGCTCCAGGGGAAACGCGCTTAGATCTAGTTGAAAAAAACGTTAAAATTTTTGAATGCATTGTAAAAGATATTATGAACAGCGGATTTGACGGCATCATTTTAGTGGCAACAAATCCAGTTGATATTCTTGCACACGTTACACAAAAAGTATCAGGATTGCCAAACGAACGGGTAATTGGTTCAGGAACGATTCTTGACACAGCTCGCTTCCGCTACTTGCTGAGCGACTATTTCGAAGTAGATTCTCGCAACGTTCACGCTTATATTATGGGCGAACACGGAGATACGGAATTTCCTGTTTGGAGCCATGCGCAAATTGGCGGTGTGAAGCTCGAACATTTTATCAATACTGCCGCTATTGAAAAAGAACCGGATATGCAGCATCTATTCGAACAAACCCGCGATGCGGCTTATCATATTATTAATCGAAAAGGAGCGACTTATTACGGAATTGCGATGGGACTTGTACGCATCACCAAGGCTATTTTAGATGATGAAAATTCTATTTTAACGGTATCTGCTTTATTAGAAGGACAATACGGTATTTCTGATGTGTATATCGGCGTACCAGCCATTATTAATAAAAACGGCGTGCGCCAAATTATTGAATTGAATTTAACTCCTCACGAACAGCAGCAGCTCGAGCACTCTGCTAGCATTCTTAAGCAAACTCGCGACAGAGCTTTTGTGTAACATCAAAAGATTTTTGCGGGGGACTCCCCCGCTCCCTTGTCTTAAATATGTAGTAGAGGTGTATGAATATGACGTGGACTCAGGTATATAATCCGTTAAATAATATTTGGCTTTCTGCACTAATTGCACTCATCCCCATCATCTTTTTCTTTATTGCTTTAACTCTTTTGAAATTAAAAGGACACATTGCTGCCGGTATTACGGTACTTCTTTCTATGATTATTGCTATTTATTTTTATGATATGCCTGCCTCAATGGTCTTAGGAGCCACAGGCTATGGTTTTTTGTATGCACTTTGGCCCATCAGCTATATTATTATCGGCGCGGTGTTCTTATACAAGCTAACTGTCAAAAGCGGACAGTTTACTACCATTAGACAATCTATTATTTCAATAACCGATGACCCCCGCTTGCAAATGCTTCTTGTTGCTTTTTCCTTTAATGCTTTTTTAGAAGGAGCAGCGGGGTTTGGAGCTCCAATTGCCATTACAGCAGCGCTCCTAGTTGGACTTGGGTTCAAGCCGTTAAAAGCAGCGGCGCTATGTTTAATTGCTAATACAGCTTCAGGAGCGTTTGGCGCCATGGGGATTCCTGTCATTGTCGCAGGACAAGTATCTGGCATAGATCCAAAAGAAATTGCTCATTTTCTTGGCACGCAGCTTCCGATTATTTCTTTTCTTATCCCTTTTTTACTTGTCTTTATTATTGATGGGATAAAAGGATTAAAAGACGTATGGAAAGCAACGAGCATCACAGCCGTTTCCTATGCGCTGACGCAGTATTTAACTGTTACATACATCGGCCCTGAACTTCCAAATATCACATCTTCTATTGTGAGTTTGCTTGCTCTTGCTTTTTATATTAAACGAACAAGCCCGGCAGCAGCTAAAAGCTTCAGCCTGTCACCAAAACAAATTTTAAAAGCTTGGTCTCCTTTTATTCTATTAACGGTACTCGTTACGGCTTGGAGCATTTCTTTTGTCAAAACGATGCTTGAACATATGAACCTGCTTATTAACGTCCCATTTTTACACAATCATGTAATTAAAGCAGCTCCTTTAGTAAAGGATCCTACGCCTTATGCTGCTATCTTAAAAATAGACGTATTTGCAGCAACAGGTACAGCAATTCTTATCGCTTGTATCCTTTCAGTTCTCTTGCTTAACGTATCGCCAAAGGTGGCATGGGCTACTCTTTTAGAAACCGTAAAAGAACTAGCAAGACCTATTATGACGATAATGATGGTCATTGCTTTTGCTTTTATTTCAAATTATTCAGGACAGTCTTCTACACTTGGATTGGCGCTTGCTACATCAGCTGCTTATTTTCCATTTTTATCACCATTTCTTGGGTGGATCGGCGTATTTCTAACGGGATCTGTCGTATCAAACAATGCGCTGTTCGGCAACTTGCAGCTAACTACAGCTCAGCAAATTAATGTCTTGCCAATTATTCTTGTAGCGGCTAATACTGCCGGCGGCGTAATGGCTAAAATGCTTTCTCCTCAATCAATTGCTGTCGCTGCCGGGGCAGTGGGACTGGCTGGAAAAGAAAGTGAACTGTTTAAATACACGCTCAAATACAGCATGGGATTTTTGATATTAGGAGGATTTGTTACCTTTTTATTGGCTTGGTGGTTATGATAAAAAACTGCTGAAACTCCGGTTATTACCTTGTTTTTTTCATTTAAACAAACGTTTGATTATATAAAAAGGTCCCCCAGTTAGTGCTGGGGATTTTTTTATTCTGAATTTCTCCTCTTTCAGGGGGCATCTCCGGAAAATCTCTGTAATTCATGCCTGCTATCCCGCTTTTCTCACTATGTATAATGGCTTTCATGATTTCGCCTCCCCTTACTCTACTCTACTAAAAAGCTCAAAACCGCAAAAGAAATACGCTAAAAAAAAGGAAAATAAACTTTTAGAATCGCTTTTTCACCGTTTTATCTTTATTTTTCTGTATCGTGAAAGTATCCAGCTTCTTTTATTACAGTTTTGTTACAAAAAAATGTTTGTAACAAAACGAATGCAAAACAAAAAAATCGGTTTAAAAACCCTGATAAATCAACATTTATCCGCAATTTATTTATTATATCTACTTCAGAAACTAGTAAAAATCTAAAAAAATTTAAGAAAAAAAGACAAAACACTTTCTTTTATTACAGATTTATTGTAATATAAATGTAACAAAAGAAATATAAAACACATAATTGTTACATAAATAAGGTTAATTGATTAGGAGTGAGTTAGAAATGAAAAAAATTGGACTAGTTTTATCATCAATCGCTATTTTCTTTACACTAAGCACTGGAGTGACAGCACAAACAACATCTACAACACTAACGGATGCAAATGCTGTCAAAATTGCAGCTAGTGCCAGCAATCATTTCTGGAGTGCTCTGCACGGTTATAAAAACAAACCATGTACAGAACGTACATTTGAATATAAAGGAACTGAGTACGTATATCTTTGCCCTGAATTTGATACAAAAGCTGAGCTATCAAGCTACTTATCTGAAACATTTACAAATAGTGCAGTAGAAAAAGGACTAACAAATTACGGCTATATCACATATAACGGCAAACTTGCACACCCAATCGGCGACGGATTCAGCATGTTAGAATGGTCAAAAGCAAAAACAAAACTTGTGTATCAAACAGCAACAGTTCGCTCTTATGAATTTACAGTTCCAACTGTAGATGGAGGCAGCGTAAAACGCACTGTCACATTCTATAAATCTGGTGCACAGTGGAAAGTAAATAAATTTGACGCTGTTCAATAATAAAAAAAGCAGGCCTGCTTGAGCAGACCTGCTTTTTTCTTTTTCATCGATAACATAAATAAAACTTCTACTTACAGCGCTCTAATAGCTGTAAATAGAAGTTGAGATCACAAGTTTAAGTAAATTAAATTTTGTCGAATCCTGTAGAAACAGTGATAAGTTACGTTTTATATTACAGGCTAAATTTCTTATTGTCAACATAATTCAGCAAAAAGATAGGGCAATATATTCAGAGCATAATAAAGACATTAACTAGGATTTTGTTCATGGTCCTCTGGGTTATCATGTACAGGATGCGCGCCTGGAAATAATCTTTGCGCTTTTTTATGAAGATTTTTGTTTTCATAATTAAATGCGCTATACGTTCGCTGCCCTTCTTCCCATGAAGTAGATTTCCCCAGTTTTTGATTAACAGGAGAGCCGAAAGGACCGTCTGGAAATTCTTCAGCGGTTATATACTCGTGGCTTTTTTCTACTGTAGAGAAATCATCATACGATGGTTGTTTGTGTTCTTTCAATGATTTCACACCTTCTTTCTAGAAGATTTTCTACTAGTATGCACACTTCTTTGTAAAAAACCCTCTTAAATTAGTCTAAATCAGGGTATGATAACTATACGTTTATTTTTTAAAGGAGTTGAACAGCTTGGAACCTAGACCTCAGAAAGGAACTTTTTTCCGAGAAAAAATCTTAAATAATAAATTTGTTGTATATACAATTATTATTTTTATTCTCAGCATGACTATTTTTTCGTTATCAAAAATCGGATTTATTTTAATTCCTATCTCTATTTTTATTAAAACGATCGCACTGCCGATTATCTTAGCAGGAATTTGCTTTTATTTATTTAATCCGCTTGTTGACTTTTTAGAACGAAAAGGTGTAAAACGAATTATTTCCATTCTTGTTTTATACATAGTGATTATCGGCGCATTAGCCATTATTATTTCATCGGTTATCCCGCCTCTAAAAAATCAAGTTGACCGTCTTATTGATAATATCCCAGAGCTGACGCATGACGTTCAGCATGCGGTGACGAATCTTTCGAATAACCGATATGTCGAACAGGGTCTTCAGTCGGCTAACACGGACCTAGATAAGATTTCAAAAGATGCATCAAAACACTTGAGTAAATATGTTTCTGGATTTTCAAGCGGTATTGTGAACTTTGTCGGCACCATTACAGAAATTATATTATCGGTTGCCGTTTTACCCTTTATTCTTTTCTACTTATTAAAAGATGGGAAAAACTTGCCTAATTACATTGTAAAACTGCTTCCAAACCGCTCTCGTTCTGAAGCTAAATTCATTTTAGCCGACATGAACCACGCATTAAGCGCATATATTCGCGGGCAAATTTTTGTTGCGATTTGTATAGGTGTACTGCTTTTCATTGGCTATCTGATTATTGGGTTAGATTATGCATTACTTCTAGCGATTATCGCCATGGTAACCAATGTTGTCCCTTACCTTGGTCCTATTATCGCCATTATTCCAGCCATTATTATTGCGTTTATTACGTCTCCTTTCATGCTTGTAAAACTAGCCATTGTCTGGGCAGTTGTTCAATTGCTTGAAGGTAAAGTAATATCTCCGCAGATTATGGGAAGAAGCCTGGATATTCACCCGATTACGGTCATTTTTGTCATTCTAACCGCCGGAAACTTATTCGGAATCATCGGTATTATTTTAGCCGTTCCTGGATATGCCGTTTTAAAAGTTATTATTACGCATATTTATCAATTCATCCGTTTGAATTCTACTATGTATCCAGATAAAAAAGCATAATAAAAAGCCCATCGATTTTCGATGGGCTTAACTTTTTACTTTTGTTCTTCTTCGTCTTCACGATCAAACCAAAGGAGCTCTTGATCATCTTCATCTCCATTATAGTTGATGAGAATTTCTTCCCCTGCTTGGATATCCGTATATGCATAAAAATCAAAGGTATGATTGTCAAAATTAATTTCATACGTAGCATTTGGTGTATACGAGTGATTAAACAGCATACCGTATCCCAAAAGAATAGCCGTATGATTCACTCCATATTCAAAAGCATAATCCGCTAGTGTTGTTTTCTCAATAAAATCATGCTCTTTATTAGGATAAGCGATTACGGGAGCTTCGTGAATAAGCGTTCCTTTTTTAATATCTTGCTTAGCAAATACACCTCTATTAAATTCTCCGTTGCTTATCGTAGACTTTTTTATTTCGATCATATTCGTCACCTATATATTCTTTCCTCTAAGATTTTCTTCTTCCTTAAGCTTGACAGTTTCTAAAGGGGAAATCAACTGTTTTTCATAACCACTTGAATATAAGCTGAAGGAACGTATATCATACGCGCTTGTGTAAGCACTTACCTTAGTAGGAACATGCGATGTGGTTTTATTTTAGACATGGAGTCGCAATGATTTGGTTAGCTCTTGTTATTTATACGTTTTCATCTATTACTAAATGGGGGAACAAAAAAACAAATAAGAAATAAAGTGGAAGTCTAACAGAATCATACGTTTTCTTACCTATTATTTTTAAACAAAATGAGCTGGGAGGAGCAGTATTTATGAAACGAATCATTGACTCGCATATTCACCTCGATCAATATGAACCGAAAAGATGGAAAGACATAATAGAGAAGGATCGTTCGTTACAAGCGCTTATTTCTGTATCTTCTACATTACACTCTTGCCAACTTAATCAAAAAATCAGCAAGTTATATTCCTGCGTGAAACCCGCCTACGGATTTCACCCTGAACAAATGCTGCCTTCTTCAAATGAATTAGCGGAGCTGTTTGCTTGGATCGATCAAAACAATGAAGAAATGATCGCTGTTGGTGAGGTTGGTCTACCTTATTACTTAAGGCAGACATACCCTCTTTCTCTAGAGCCCTATTTGGAGCTGCTTGAAGCTTTTATTATTCATTCAAAAAAGTGGAGAAAGCCGTTAATTCTGCATGCTGTATATGAAGATGCTGAGATCGTGTGCGACTTACTAGAAAAACATTCTGTGTCTAAAGCTCACTTCCACTGGTTCAAAGGAGCTAAAAAGACCGTTGAGCGAATGAAAAACAACGGCTACTATATTTCCGTTACACCTGATATTGTATATAAGCCTAAAATCCAAGCGCTTGCCACGGAATACCCTCTTGACTATTTGATGATTGAAACAGATGGGCCGTGGCCATTTGAAGGACCTTTTCAAAACCAGACAACCGTTCCATCAATGATGCATCAGTCCATTCAGCAAATAGCACGTCTCAAAAGGGTTTCTGTAACGGAAACATATGATTTTTTATATCGAAATACAGCTTGTTTTTATAATCTCTCCATATAAAAAGCCTTTCCCTAAGGAAAGGCTTTTTATATCTAAATTCGTTTCACAAGTTTTACGATCAGCACAATCACTGCAATGACAAGAAGAATGTGAATGATGCCGCCGCCAATATGAAAAACTAATCCTAATAACCAAAAAATAAATAAAAGTCCAATAATCGTCCACAACATAATTTTTTCTCCTTTTTTATATGTAGTATTTGTTATAATTTTATATTTCCCTAAATGTGCATAAATAAACGCATTTCATATACATCTTTTCACTAAAGAAGGTTCACATAATGTACAAAAAGCAATCATGTTCTCTGTGGTAAAATAAGTATGTAATCTTATTTCATTTAAGCGGAGATGATTAACTATGACATGGATTGTACTACTTTCCATTATTCTTGTAAGTGCGCTCAAAATATTAGTAACGTGTCTTCCAACTCCAGTTGTCAAATGGCTTTTGAGCAAGTTCCAATTACATCCAACACTTGATGATCAAAACGCTACTGTCACAGTTGATGGGAAACATTTAGAAGGCAAAGATAAAATTCAAGTGATTGATTATTTTAATAAAGCAACATTTTTAAAACAATATTATGTCCATGAAGGAAATAAGGACTATTATAAACACCTAGAAGACAGTGAAACTCCACTTGTTATCGATACGAAAAAAGGGAAAAACGATGTTCGATTATGCGTATACAGCTATCATGATCATGTCGACGTCGTGAAACAATACAAAAAGAAGATTATCGCCTACAGCCTGCTGTCTGATCACCTTCAAAAGCAGACCATAACAGCTGACCTAGCTTAAACCAGTCGCCTATAAGGCGGCCTTTTTAGTTTTTAGTTTTAGTTTGAAGCTATCTTATTTAAAAATACCAACCTTTAACAGTAATTCTAATGCTATAATGTGAATTAATATAATCTTCTAACTTTTTAAGAGGTGATGGATAATGCTTTCTTTGTTAGGGTTTGGAATGATTGCTACTTTTCTATTTCTTGTCATCAGTAAACGCTTGTCCGTGGTTGTTGCTTTTATTTTTGTCGTATCCTCTTTGGTATAATTGGAGGTTTTAGTGCCGATATGGGCAATATGATGATGAATGGTATTTTAAAAGTAGCTCCTACGGCCATTATGATCGTTTTTGCTATTTTATATTTTGGACTAATGATTGACGTCGGTTTATTTGATCCTATGATTTCTCGTATCCTAAACATTGTGAAAGGCGATCCTTTAAAAGTCGTAATGGCAACTGCCGTTATTACAATGCTTGTTGGCTTGGACGGAGACGGGTCTTCTACATTTTTAATTACAGTTTCCGCCTTGCTTCCTTTGTACACAAAACTCGGAATGAACCGACTAATACTGGCTTGTGTTATTAGTTTAAGCGCAGGTGTTATGAATATGATTCCTTGGGGAGGTCCTCTCGTAAGAGCCGCAGCAAGTTTGCAATTAGAAGTATCAGATCTATTTAACCCTCTTATTCCAGCTATAGCAGCGGGATTGATGTGGACTTTATTTTCAGCATATCTACTCGGAAAAAGAGAGAAAGCGCGCTTAGGAACCATTCATTTAAAAGGTTCATCAATGGCTTTTGCTGAACAGCTTTCAGTTCATGAGACTCCTGGGAAGACTCCTGGGAAGCCACCTAAACTCTTTTGGTTTAATGCCTTATTGACACTGTGCTTAATGACTCTCTTGGTCGTAGACATACTCCCTATTCCTATTTTATTTGCTATTGCTTTTGCCATTGCTTTATTTGTTAATTTTCCTCATCCAAAAGAGCAGCAGGAAAGAATCTTAAGTCATGCAAACAGCTTTGTAATGGTTAGTACGTTGGTTTTTGCAGCCGGAATCTTTACAGGCGTTTTTACAGAAACAAAAATGATGGATGCCATGGCTAATACCATCGTCAGCCTCACTCCTGAATGGCTGGGCTCTCACCTTCCCTTAGTTGTAGCAATAACGAGCCTTCCTCTTAGCTTTGTATTTTCACCTGATGCTTATTACTTTGGCATTTTACCTGTTATTAGCCATACAGCAGCTAATTTTGGTGTAGACCCTGTAGAAATAGGGCGAGCAGCTTTATTGGGACATTCCACAACTGGGTTTCCCCTATCTCCTTTAGTACCCGCTACTTTCATTCTGATTGGGCTGGTTGAAGTAGATTTTGGGGAGCATCAAAAGTTTCTTTTCAAGTGGGCCTTTGGGACAACTATTGTGATGACAATTACAGCCATTTTAACGAATGCTATTTCCCTTTAGACTCTACCATAAAAAAGGAAGCCGACTACCATAAGGCAATCGGCTCACACATGTAGGATATTGATTTAACACTAACAAAGTACAACACAACACTAGTAATTATATAATATATTTCATTTTTTTGAAAGCGATTTCATATATATTTTTGAAAATATTTTGTTATTTTTTTTTCATAGAAAAGAACCACGTTTCAGCCAATTCGAAACGTGGTTCTTTTCTGTAAGGACTTGCCCTACAGGCTATAAATGTAAGTTACGTTCATTATAGCATGAGCCCGTATATAGATTCCATGGTAATTACTGTATGATCTCGTTACGTTATGACTCATTGTATTTTTCTGTCCATGTGCAGCGTATTCCATGGTTCATCCTGTTCAGCTAGCCTTTTGATAAAGCCTTGTGAAGCCCAAAAAGGAATAGCTCCAGGTAAAAAAGGATGAGTATGCAGATACAGCGTGTCATAAAAATGACTTTGGGCAAATTGTTCTACTGCTTTTAACAGCTGCTGTCCAATGCCTAGACGCCGGTACGCTGGATCGACATAGCATTTTACAATCTCAGCTGCAGTTTTATGTTCATATTGCTTTTTTAATGCATGAAACCTTCCATCGTAAGCGTATAAACCTATGGTTCCAATTACTTGTTGACTTTCCATAACAGCTGCAAAAAAAGCAGCTCATTTCGCTTGAACATAATGTTCATTAAAATGAAGCAAATCCACAGGAAGCTGATTTTTTTCCAGCATAGGAAACAGCTCATTTCGCATATTCATGACAAACTGAATCACTTCAGCATCCTTTTCTGTTACTTCTTTAATTTGATACATTTGTACTTCTTGCACGTTTATTGTCACGTCCTTTTATCTGTCATTTTATACTTTCTCTTTTCCCTCTCTATGTCTCAATATTGACTATGGGGTTACATCTAAATGCTGAGTCAGCATATAATACTCGCTTGGATTTGTTGTCCAGTTTTTCACTTTTTGATTGTAAGCAACAACAATGTTTGGATATACAATCGATGACGTCAGCATTTTTCTATTAATCAAGGCGGTTGCTTGTTTGGCTAATTGATCTCGTTTTGCGTCATCTACTGTTGAATTTAACTGCTGAATCATTTTTGTTAGCTTATCGTCATTAATCCGACTGGCATTTAAACCACCGCCCGGCAAATAGTTCGTACTTAAATAATAGCTGGCATCCCCTCTAGGTGCTGTGATAAGGCTGTACAATGCTAAATCCCAATCATCTTTTGCCATTATATATTCATCGCTATCTTCAACTAGGTGAATCTTAATAGTAATTCCTAACTCTTTCGCATTAGACTGTATAAGCTGAGCAATTAAAGGCAGTTCTGGCAGAGAGCTGTATGTGACAAGAGAGAGCGATAGTGGCTTTCCATTTTTGATTGCTTTGTCATTTTTGATTTGATAGCCTGCTTTCTCTAAATATTTTTTAGCAGATGTCATACCTCTTTGCTCATTAGCAGTACTATCAGCAAAAGGAAATTGGGGTAAAAATGGACCTCGAGCCGCTGTCGCTTGATTGTTCATTATGCTGCTGACAATTTCTTTTCGGTTCAATAAAGCATCGATAGCTTTTCTTACAATTTCGTCTTTTAATGCGTCATTGGTTTGATTATAAAGCAATAAATGGGTACGTACACTAGGTACTCCACTTACCTTAAAAGACGGATCTGTTTGTAAAGTGCTCAAGCTTTCTAAAGGCGGGCGATAAATAATATCGGCTGTCCCGGACTGAAGAGCAGCAACTCGCGCATTAGCATCTTCGTTAAATGCAAAAATCGCGTTTTTTAATTTCACTTTCCCATCCCAATAATGTTCATATCTCCCTAATTTCACTTGATTTCCTTGATCAAAAGACAAGACGCGAAATGGACCCGTACCAATGGGCTTCTTAGTTATATTAGAAGCATCAACGTCTATAATAGCTGTATTTGGATGCATTAATTCAGAAGGGAATTTAGGAATCGGTTCTTTTAACGTAATTGTCAGCATGTGACCGTTCGCTTTCATTTCTTTAATATTTAAAGCGTTTTTCATCGCATAACTTTGATCTATCGTTCTTTGAAGAGAAGACTTAACGGCATTTGCATCCAGCGCTTTTCCATTTTGAAACGTGATGTTCTTTCTTATCATAAATGTCCATGTAAGGCCGTTATCTTTCGTTTCCCACTTTTCAGCAAGCCAAGGCTTTATTTTTAAATCGTCGCTGATTTTAACAAGCGTCTCCCCTACTCCCGCACGAACTGCTGTATAATTATCATCCGTATGAGGATCAAGCGTTGCAGATGTAAAATTAAATAAGAACGTTACACTTTTATCCGTTTTCTTTCTTTCTTTTATACTTACGCTCTCTTCATTAGGAGCGCAAGCAGTGAGGCAAAGTAACACAAGAAATATCATAGACACGAGTTTTTTATTATTTATCATTGATTTTTCCACCTTCTATTTTAATACACAAAAAAGCACTTCTAAAAAGAAGTGCTTGTCTTCACAACAAATTCAGATAAACGTATCCCTTGTTTATCTTATTTTTGATTCTGCCAAAACACCTCCCTATCCTCGTAGGTTATTGTGTGCTGAGATTTATGGCAGGTCTCCTGGCTTCAAGTCATTGCCTTATACCGCCTTCCCGTCTCTAAATAGACAGTGGCTTTTTGACATAAGGCTCCTTGTTACAGTGGCGGGACCGCTCCGGATTTGCACCGGATTCCCTTTTAAGGCAATTGACAAAAAACAATTACCACCATAAAAGCTTGTTATTTAATTTAGTAGCGTGCTCTTGAAACTCTAGAAGTAGAAGCTGATGGTGAAACATCTTCATCATCAAATCCAGTGGCAATAACGGTTACCATCATTTCGTCCTTTAAGTCTTCATTAATCACAGATCCAAAAATCATATTTAAGTCCTGATCAGAAGCAGACGTGACAATATCTGCTGCTTCCTGTACTTCGTAAAGACTCAAGCTACTGCCGCTCGTAATGTTCAACAGCACGCCTCTTGCTCCATCAATCGATGCATCTAGCAGCGGACTAGAAATCGCTTTTTTCGCTGCTTCGATTGCCCGGTCTGATCCGGAAGCTCGTCCGATACCCATAAGCGCAAATCCTTGATTAGACATGATTGTTTTTACATCAGCAAAGTCAAGGTTAATCAGCCCCGGAACAGCGATTAAATCTGAAATACCTTGAATACCTTGGCGAAGAACATTATCTGCTTCACGGAATGCTTCAAGCATAGGCGTCTTTTTATCGACAATTTCAAGCAAGCGGTCATTTGGAATCACAATAAGGGTATCTACCGATTCATTCATCGCAGTAATACCGCCTACTGCTTGCTTCGTACGTTTATTTCCTTCAAACTTGAACGGGCGAGTGACTACTCCAATTGTTAAAGCATTTAGTTCACGGGCAATTTGGGCAATAACCGGAGCTGCTCCAGTACCAGTTCCTCCGCCCATGCCAGCTGTTACGAATACCATATCTGCGCCTTGCAGTACTTCTTGAATTTGTTCTCTGCTTTCTTCGGCTGCTTCTCTTCCTACTTCCGGATTAGCTCCTGCACCTAATCCTCGCGTTAAGGCCGCACCAATCTGCATTTTCACATCTGCTTTAGATAAGTTAAGCGCCTGAGCATCCGTATTAACGGCGATAAATTCTACCCCTTGTACACCATGTTCAATCATACGGTTAACGGTGTTATTTCCTCCACCGCCGACTCCAATTACTTTAATTCGCACTAATGGTGATACATCTGCATCAAATCCAAACATTCTAAGTTCCTCCTCAATGATCAAAATTACTTTCTCTTATTATCCGAAAAAACACGTGAAGAACCTTTTACTACTATATTTAACGCGTAACTGTTCTTTTGTTTTACAGATTTTATACATTTCTCTTTTAACCTTTAAATCTTTACATCTTTATGTAAAATTATTGTTGTTCTGAAGTTAGTACGCCGAACTCTTTTTTGGTTTTCCCACTCAAAACGGCATATAAGCTTATTGTATCATTCATTTGACAGATGTCTGTATTTAATTTTGAGTAAGATGTGACTAAGAGAATAATATTTTTATAGACAAAATGAGAAAAAGCCCTTAGAAATAAGGGCTTCTCTAAATAATAAACCGTTTTATAATTTCCCAGTTAAGAATTGAGCTTCTCCCATGCCAAAGCTCCAGTCAGCATTACCGTTCTCAACAATTGAAATCATAATGTCGTTTGGCTGAATACCGCAGCTTTCTCCCAGCTCTTTTACAATTAATTTGTAAAGAGCTTGTTTTTGCTCTTCTGTTCGCTGTTTGCTCGTCACACTTATAATAACCAAATCCTTGCTTCTCTCAAAGCCAAGACCTGTATCTTCAATAATCATTTCATGAGCAGGATGCTGATGTACAATTTGATAACGATCGCGTTCTGGGACGCCAAAGGCTTCTAGCATCGCTCGGTGAGTAGCGTCTAGTAATGCTTTTAACTCTTTTTCGTCTCTTCCTTCTATTACATCAAATCTAAGTAATGGCATACTAAGTAACCTCCAGCTTTTTGCCTAATGTATTATTGCTTTATCATATCACAACTATCATTTGTAAAAAAAAGATATGCTATTCACAATGTGCTGACCTCAAACGCTTCAATAAAAGCTGAATCTAATAAAAAGAAATGAGCAGCATAACGGCTCATTTCATTAGTACAAAAACATTTATAATAAGAGCTAAAATACATACAGATACAATGGCAATGAGTACGTTCATCACAAGGTTTTGCGAGGATGTTTTGGCTTGTTTTTTCATATCAGCCCGACTCATCTGTTGCTTTTCATGATCACTTTTAGACATCACGTAGCCTCTCCTATTCATCAAAATGTCAGCAGTGTGTAAATGATTTTTGAGAAACCTTGATCCAGTTCTTGTGTATAAACAGCATCACATGCAGGTTACCAACAGTTATTTTAGCATGTTTTGTCAAATAAGTGGACTATGTAGCGCTTCAATTTAGTATTCACGGCCAAATATATTTAAATTCGTTGCTTTTCTCTTCTTTTCTCGCTATTGTTTGAGGAGAAGGATAATTAGATACGATAAAGGATGATACGATATTGAATAACCATACGCAGCTGCCTCAGTATATCTACACATACGCATGCAGCGAAGAGGAACTCTCACTATGTCAATTAGAGAGACGCTCTCTTTTTGAAATTGAAACTGAGAAACCTATCATAAAAAGTGCCGTTAAACTTGATCCAAGCAGAAGCCCTTTTATCAAAGAGCGATTAGATATTATGTATGAAGCAGATGACCTTGCGGATATTTGCAAACAAGTAGAAGATATTGACCTTGGAGATCAAACATTCAAACTCATTTTTATGAAAATTAATGACTTGGAAAAAGATCAAAAAATAAGTTATAAAGGTCAGCGTGCTGTTGAACGTGATGTGGGTTGGCATTTTGTAGCAGAAGCAGACTTGCATAACCCTGACCATTTGTTTGGCATTGTTACGTTTGAAGGACGCTGGTATTTTGGAAAATATCAAAAAAGTGAAGCTGTATGGCTGCATCATTTGAAGAAACCGCGTGAATACTCTACGGCACTCAGTACCCGCCTTGCAAGAGCTGTAGCTAACATTGCCGTTCCAAATCCTGAAGGAATCAAAGCGATTGATCCATGCTGTGGTATTGGTACAGTCCTGGTAGAAGCTCTTTCAATGGGCATTGATATTGTAGGACGGGATATCAATCCACTTGTGACCGACGGATCTCGTGAAAATATTGCGTATTTCGGCTTAAGCGGTGATGTCAAAACTGGACCGATTTCGGATGTTACAACTCACTATGATGTAGCTATCATCGACATGCCTTACAATCTCTACACCCACGCGACGCCTGAAGATCAGCTTTCTATTTTGAAACACGCTCGCCGCTTTTCGGATAAAGTAGTCGTGATTACAGTAGATACGATTGACCATATGATTCATGAAGCTGGCTTTTCTATTTCAGATCGCTGCGTAGCGCGCAAAAGCGTATTTTCTAGACAAGTAGTTGTATGCGAATAAAAAAAGACACCAGTCTAACAGGCTGGTGTCTTTTGATTTACCACTCTTTAGGTTCATAGTCTAATTCTTTGAATAGCTGCGTACGCTCTTTTTTCGTTAAATCTCTCCATTGCCCAACAGGTAAGTTGTTTAAATGGATATTCATAATACGCGTGCGCTGAAGGCGGTATACTTCATATCCAAGCACTTCACACATACGGCGAATTTGACGATTTAAGCCCTGTGTTAAAATAATTTGAAACTCGTACTTAGACAGCTGTGTCACTTTACAAGGAAGCGTTTTTGTACCCAGAATCTTTACTCCCTCAGACATGTTTTTGATAAACTCCGGTGTAATGGGCTTATCTACTGCAACAATATATTCTTTTTCATGTTTGTTTTCTGCACGTAAAATTTCGTTAATAATATCGCCGTCATTTGTAAGTAAAATTAAGCCGTCTGAATCCTTATCTAGTCGTCCGACATGGTGAATACGCAAAGGGTGATTGACTAAGTCAATGATGTTTCCCTTTACTTTTTTTTCACTCGTACTTGTAATGCCGACTGGTTTATTAAGCGCAATATATACATTGTTTCGAGCAATCCGAAGCTGTTGGCCGCTTACTCGAATATCATCGCCAGGCTCAACTTGATCTCCGATTTTTGCAACCTTTCCATTGACGGTTACTCTTCCTTCACTAATTAACTTATCTGCCCCTCGTCTTGACGCTTTGCCAGATTCGCTAATAAATTTATTCAGTCTCAGGTGAATCACAACCTTACATTTAAAAATTTTAAAATTTGTCTCTTCTATTAGAAACAGATATGTGTCAATTTCTATACCGTCCCTATCGTAACATGCTATACGCTTCTCGTCTTCTTTTAATTTCATTACTTGATCATATTTTTTTAACAGTAATAGAAGTATAGATCCAAAATACTTTGTAATCTTATTCTTAACATTTCAAGCAATGCTTACACCTGTCAAACTAACGTCACTCTCCACTTCTATAAGACCTAAACGTCTAGATTGACTGATCCGTATAGGGGTATAGGGTTGCTACTATTATACTGACCGATCAACTAGTAATTATGTCAGGGAGCTGTTTTCATGGAATCAACCAATGGCGTAGGTTTAAGCATCGGTCCCGTGATGACGCTTGCTTTAAATCAAGTACCTAAACCTCTTCACGCTCACGGTTCAGCCATTTCAAATACGATTAACCAAGTTTCAGGTGCGATTGGACCCGCTTTGTATACAAGTATTATGACTATGGCTTCTCAGCACTTTATTCAACAATCAAATGAAACGAATAAAACGCTGTTACAAATAAAAAGTATGACAAGCAGGGTGCATACCGTCTATTATGTAGCCATCGCTTTCGCTATCGTTTCGTTCCTGCTCGCTCTCACGTTAAAGAAAAAAGACCAGCAGCGGGAGACGCAATAAATAAGAAGCTAACGAGAGCTGCTCATGATTTGAGCAGCTCTTGTTACATGCAGAATTTATATTATAAATGTAAGAGCAATCATAGATACTATTAAAACAAAGATAACAATACTATTCTTTCTTTTTACCTTCCATGCTTCAATAGCACCCGCGATACCACCAATAGCTAAAATAAAAGCACCTATAATATGGAGAGGCAGCAGAGATAATACTCTGCCTAAACTCGCCATCACTCCTCCAATCAATATAAATCCTGTTGTTACAATAGATTTTAAAGATGTTAAGTCTCGGATAGCTTCTTTTTTTTCAGTTTTACTCAGTTTAAAGTACTCTATTATGCTAAAAACAGCCGGTGTTCCCCATAAAATAAATAAGTCAACTAATCTATCCGTATCTACACTCACTGTTTATTCACCACCTTTATCAATCCCTTATGCACTTTTCCTAACCCATTTTTTAGAGATGAAAAAGGCGGCTGTAGCTGCTACAACGGGAATTGCAAAAGCAAAGCTAGGTGAATGACTGCCGAAAATGACTTCATTTAATAAACCTTCAATTGAACTCCACATATCCGCGCTTTCTGGAACATACCAAAGCGTAAGAATCATGCCTGATAGCAGTTGAAAGCTACCTAGCAACACGATGAAGCTAATGATAAACAGTCCGTCCGTATCTCTTCAATGAAATCTCCCCCTTAGTTTATATACGATTTCACACCCTTCAAATTCCACTATTTAATAAATAACTTTCTATTATTCTCGCTTCAAAGATCCTCCAAAAGAAAATTGATGGTAGTCATCAAGCTTATTCCAATACCCTATGCACTTTACGTCAGGCTCATCAATAGCTAACACTTCTTTATTAGTTCCTTTATAAGGAAGAAATGCCGTTAACTTCACCTTTTGCTTTGGCTTGATATTTAATTTATTTCCTTCTGCTAACACCTTAAATTTATTATCAGAATAACCGTTTTTTATTTTTAAAGGATAGGATAAAAATACATTGTTTTGTTTAATGGTCAAATCGCTCTTGTTTACTAATTCCATTTCATATGAAATCCCTTGCTTCATTTTTTGTTCTTTGATTACGTTAATACTTATCTTTTCTAGTTCTCTTAAAGGAACGTTGTCTTCTTCTTTTGAACAGCCGGCAAATAAGATGGCTAATGCTAATAAAACAAGAATTCCTAACTGTCTATTCAAAAAACAATCCCCTCTCTAGTAACAAAGGTTATTTTACAATTATAATTCAAAAAAGTTATTTAATGGTAAAAATACAATTAAAAAAGCAAACCGTCATCGGTCTGCTTTTTTAATTGCTACGCATAGGTAATGTGTTGTTGTGCGAAAAACTTTTCGATAAGGAGTTTGCCAACTATATATATATCGTAACAAAAGAAAAAAGAATGCGCTGTGAGATTTGTCACTCCTTCTTTCAAAATAACCCAACCTGATACTTCCTATTGCCTTACGCAAAAAGAGCAGATCGCAAACGCGACCTGCTCTTTTCACATGCTAGATATGGGTAATTTGTTCATGCGTGAAAAGCTCTTCAATAATAAGGGGTTTATCACTACACTTATAGAATAACAAAGAAAAAAAGATGGGGCTGTGAGATTTATCACAGCCCCATCTTTTTTATCCAACTAGCTTATTAAATTGTACACGTTTATTAATTGCTGCCATAATTGGTGCTCCAACAAGCATAACAACAAACTCGCCAACGGCTGTTGTTAGCCACGTAAAGAAAAATGGCAAGTCAAATGCTAGGCGCAGCTCAAAAGCAATAATAAACATCGTAAATGTAAACACAAGTGTATTCACAAGCATACGAGCCCACATATTTTTAATGTAGCGCATAGAAAAAATGGTAATGAGTAATGATAGGACAGACTGTCCTACCCCAAACACCAGGTCATAAGCAACCATTGGTGAAAAAAACAAGTTCGTCAGAAATACCCCTAGTACAATGCCGTACACGTACTTTTTATTAAATACAATCAAATGATTGAACATTTCCGATATACGAAATTGGATATTGGTGAAGCCAAACGGCTGAATTAGCATGCTGACAGCAATATACATAGCAGCTAAAAGACCGTTGACGCAAAGTGTTCTTATATTCATCTTACTATTCTCTCCTTAGTTTTTTAACGTGGGATGGTTACGAACCACGTAAACACTCAAAGAATCATACAGCAAGCTTAAGCTTTCGTCAATCTAGCTGTTTACAAACTACTGCTACTTTCTATATCTTGCATATTGACTGCTCTTTTTTCTTACTTTCCTTTAGTATAAAATAGAAGACGTATCAGTATACATAGGTGACATCAAGTAGTTAACCCTTTTGATTAGACATACGAAAGGATTTGTAGCGATGTTAGATAATACAGATAAGCGCATACTAGAAGAACTATCAAAAAACGGACGTGTGAAAATGAAAGAATTAGGAGAAAAAGTGCATTTAACCGGCCAAGCCGCTTCTGCTAGAGTATTAAAGTTAGAAGATGAAGGCATTATCAAAGGCTACACAATTAACATTGATGAACGAAAAATTGGCTACACCGTCCATGCATTTTTAAATATCTATACGCAGAGTATTCATCACCACCCCTACCTTACATTTGTAGAAAGTCAACAGGAGCACGTTATCAACAACTTTAAAATCAGCGGCGATGGCTGCTACTTACTAGAATGCAAATTTCATTCAAATGAAGAACTAAATGATTTTTTGACAGAGCTAAATCAGCATGTGAATTACAAACTTTCAATCGTCATTAACAAATAATTTTTTTAAAAAATAAAGGTATATTAATTTATGAAAATGGTAATCCTAATAACGTATTCCCCCTATTCCAATAAATTTGAAAATCCTTTGCACTGTCGCAAAGGATTCTTTTTTTATGAAGGAAACCGCCTTCTATTTTTTGAAAAGTTGAACATCTCTCATAGCGTTGACATAGCGGTCAGAGGTTTATATAATCGGTGACATCGAAGCATAGAAAAGCAGGATCAAGACCTATACACGTATCGTAATTCTTCGTCTTAGAAGTTGATCAGTTTTATAACTAGACAATTTCTAAGACGTTTTTTATTTTATCATTTGTGAAACACTAGTAAAAACAAGATTCCCCATAAAAATATCCTAATAATCAAGGAGGTTTGCATATTGAAAACAATCTATAAAGACATCATCTTAATTATTGTTGGAGCACTTTTAGTTGCTGCATCCATTGATTTTTTCGTCATTCCAAATAAATTAGGTGACGGAAGTACAGTTGGTATTGCTCTTGTTTTATATTATTTATTTCATATCCCTACAAGTATCAGCACGTTTCTTGTAAACCTTATATTTATTGCCTTAGCCTATAAATTTCTAACCAAAAAAACCATTCTTTATACGATTCTAGGAGCTGTCATGACGTCCGTTTTCTTAGGTCTGGTCAGCTATATTCCCTTTCATGTTCACGACATGATTTTAGGAATTGTATTCGGCGCCTTATTAATGGGAACAGGACTAGCTCTTATTTTTATCGCAGATGGATCTACCGGCGGAACAACTCTTTTAGCTTATTTATTAAACTACACAAAAGGCTATAATATCTCTAAAAGCATGTTCTACATGGACAGCGTTATTATTTTAGCATCGGTTTTTGCCATTGGCGTCAACAACACGCTCTATACTTTTATATTCGTCTATCTTTGTGCCAAAATCGTCGATATTGTTATCGAAGGTTTCCACAACAAAAAAGCAATGACGATTATGTCCGATCAATACAAAGACATCGCGCAAGTCATCACCAGTGAATTTGGAAATGCAGCCACAATCTTTTACGGATATGGCTACTACGCCAATAAAGATAAACGCATCATTTATGTTGTTATTAAAAAGAACGAGCTATTAAAAATTAAAAAGAAAATCCAGCAAATTGATCCAAATTCTTTTATTGTCATCCACGAAGTAAAAGAAGTTGTCGGCGGGAAATTTGGATTTATCGGCAATTCGCCTCATGAAACAAAAGCCGCTGCTAAATAAAAAATCCACCTCTTGGTGGATTTTTTTATGAAAAAACCGTTAAGAAAAAAGAAAAGATACCTGCTAAAAAGTAAACTGCCCCTAAAGCAATTGCTCCTGTAACGACCGTAAATACACTTAATCCGATAGCCACCTTCATTTTCATCCACATCCCTTTTTAGATTAGTAGTATAAGTATGTCCAAGGATAGGAAATTTATAACTATGTCATTCTATTTATTTGATGCACCAATTATCTATTGAACATGTTCTAAAACCACCATTGACGACATAATGTATAGGAAGGATTTCATATACACATCTTTGTATCACACATATCATATGAAATTAGGTGAGATAAAATGGTGGCTGTCCACTTTTTTGAAAACAGAAAGCTTCTATTAAGCCAGCTGCGGGAAAATATTCCCTCTACGGGTGATGATTTAAAGATTAAAGGACGAAAAGGAACCGTCGTGCTTGTGAATGACATCGATGAAAAAAATGTTCACGTGGAAGTTACTTTAGAAAAAGTAGTGAAAAAGAACCTAGCGTTAGATAATGCTAAAAAGAAAAGGAGATAAGCGGCTACGCTTATCTCCTTTTTTTGATTGACATACGATCTCTTGCTTCTGTTTAGAAAAAAAAGAGACTCCTAAAAAAGGAATCTGCCAAAAAGAGCGATATCATCGCCTGAATATTAATACAAGCTACATTTTAACATATAAAAACAATTTTTACAAAAATAAACTATTATTTTACGCATAATTATTTTTTATTCGAGGTTTTTCAACATTTAAAACCCATTTTGTATAAAGAATTTTATTTATTTTTCAGGCCAAATTTTTGCATTTGGCTCTAATAACCACTTATGCTCTTCTTCCATAATACGGTCTGTCCACGGATTATTATCAAGATGGCGAATCATCCAGCAGAAGTACATCGCATAGCCGGGAGCCGTTGCTTGAGGATGATCTAATTCACCAGGAATTGTAATAAAACTATTATCAACTACACGGTACGCATCTTCTCCAACCATTGCGCAGCCAAACCCTTGCGGCTTGTCAAAACGATAGTAATAAACTTCGGGCTGGTCATGATGATGAGGCGGATAACTCGACCATCTTCCTGGATAAGAAATAACTTCTCCAATAACAAGGTTAGAATAAGGAGCGTTATTATAGTCAAAGATTGTTCGAATTACACGCTGAGCAGTACCTTCCCATACTCCTTCACCAGCTACTGTATTTTGACAATCTTCAGGCGTATATAATTTTGATGAAAACTCTTTTTCATTATCCGTTTTTTGAACTAGTACTTCACTATCGGCAAGACCGGTAATTTTAACCTCCACATTTTTTGAAACGTGCAAACACCAAGGCTCTTCTTCAAAAAGGGAATCACGCTGAATTTCTTTCGAATGTCCTTCCCACTCTAGGTTTACCTTTCCTTCTAGTAAAAGAATAGCCGTTTCATTGCTGCTGTCTAGCAAGGTTTCTTCTTTTCCTTGAGACATATTATAAATCCCAATATCCATCAACATATCTTTGTGCTGACCGGCCATTTCTGTAAGTACGTTGTATCCTTTATTTAATTCACCTAATTTACCTAGCATGCTTAACTTCCTCCTTTATGTAATAGCGCAATCGGAATTTACTAATCACTCATTTTTTCTTTATAGACTCTATACATTCTTTTGAATATGTGACTATGATGAGTTTTTATTAACAGCAATATTCTTGATTGTGTTCAATTATTTACAGATGCTGTGGCGCCCCTTCTTAACGGAGCCGTTGATTTACGAATAATCAATTTTGGCTCAAGAAGCAAATGTTCTTTATGAATCGCTGGATATTTCATTTCTCTAACCAGCAAATCCACTACGTTTACAGCCATTTCTTTTGTCGGCTGTGCTACCGTTGTCAACATGGGCGTGATAGTAGTAGAAAGAACCGTATTATCAAAGCCAATCACTGATAAGTCTTGCGGCACATCAATTTTGAATTCTTTTGCAGCTTGCATAACGCCGATAGCCAATAAATCGTTACAAGCAAAAATAGCCGTCACTTTCTCCTTCATTGAAAAAATCCGCTTAGCACTTTCATATCCTTTTTGAATACTTGCTTCAGTCGTAATAACGTGCTCAGGCGGCACGATGATTCCGTTTTCTTGCATAGCGTCTCGAAAAGCATCTAAACGAGCGTGATTACTTTTTGCATTTTCTGTAATAATTGCAATTTTTTCATGATGTAAAGACAGCAAATAATCAGTCGCCAAATAGCTCCCTTTGTAGTCATCCACTGTCACTGTATTAACGGATATATGAGGAATTTCTGAAGCAATAACGCTAATCGGTATATCTTGCTTAAGCATATTTTTTAAAAGATTAGCATTGCGAAAAGCAGATGCTACAATTAAACCATCGATTCTTTGACGAATTAACAGCGATAGATACTTCTTCTCTTTTTCCGCATCGTTATCGGTATTGCACATTACCACATGGAAACCTTGCTCATGACTTCGGTCTTCTATGCTTCTCGCCAAGTCGGCAAAAAAAGGGTTGGAGATGTCGGGTACGAGAAGCCCAATCGTTTTAGTGGGTTTTCCTGTTAAAGCAGATGCTACGACGCTTGGATGATAATTCAACTGCGCCATAACCTCAATTACTTTTTGTCTTGTTCTTTCACTAATATGACCGGTTTGATTGATAACTTTTGATACGGTAGAAATTGATACACCTGCTTCTTCAGCCACACTATAAATGGTTGGCTTCATTTCCCCTCCTCCTTTCACTTGATAAGCATATAAAAGGCATCAAGTCTTTTACATTCGAAATTAAAGACCGCTTTTTTCTTTAATAAAATTTCTCGCTTTTAGCGCATATTCAAAAGGATTAGCAAGGGCTGGATCCTGTTCTGCTTCTACGACAAACCATCCGTTATAATCCGAAGCGGCAAGCGTAGTAAATATTTCATCAAATTCAATAGCTCCGTCACCTGGAACAGTAAAGGCTCCTTCTTTTACCGCTTGCAAGAAGCTTAGGTCTTGTTCTTTGACTCGATCAACTACGTCTTGACGAATATCCTTTAAATGAACATGCTTAATACGGTGCAGATATTTTTTTAAGATATAAAGAGGTTCTTCTCCTGAAAAGACAAGATGACCGGTATCAAATAGCAGCGAAACAAGCTCCGGATTGGTAAGCTCCATTAGCTGCTCAATTTCTTCTGTTGTTTGTACGCCCGTTCCCATATGGTGATGATAGACAATATGCATATCTTTTTCTTGTGCCAGTTTCCCAAGATGGTGCAGGCCTTCTGCAAGTCTGCTCCACTTTGTTGGCGTGAACACAGGCTTTTCTTTAAATAAAGGAACATCCATCAGCCCCTGAATGCTGTGCCCTTGTTCAGACACAACAATTACTTTTGCTCCCATTTCGTATAAAAAATTACGATGTTCAATAAATGGCGTTACCGTTTCTTCCAGCGGCTTTGTTGTTAAAAATGTACTAAACCAGGCACTTGCAATTTCCAAATTCCGAAGCGATAATGCCTTTTTTAAGATTGAAACATTTCGCGGATATTTGTTTCCGACCTCACTTCCTCTAAAACCGGTTAAAGCCATCTCACTGATACACTGCTCGAATGTATTTTCAGCTCCCAGTTCAGGCATATCATCATTTGTCCAAGCAATTGGAGCAATCCCCAGTTTGACCGTATTTTCCTTGAACATCTCTTCCTCTCCCTTATATGAAATTAAAACCTCTTTTATATTTATCGAATGTTTCTCTTCAACAACCTCATTTTCTCCTGCTCCTTAATAAACTCTTGCCATTTCAAGGTTTTTCACCTTATCTTCATAAGCTTCCTGTACATGCTGATTTTTAGATACCTCTGCTACTCCTACATGCCACCATGATTCATAACCGTTCGTCATAGTTTTTGGCAGCACTTTAATATCAATTAGCGTAGAAACCTCTTGTTTTTGTGCATCTTCTATCGCCGATTTTAATTCTTCAAGAGAACTTACGCGATACGTTTTTACACCGTAGCCTGCGGCGCTGGCTGCAAAATCAATTTTCATCACGTTTCCGTTTAGTTTTCCTGTTTCATCGTTTCGATAACGAAACTCTGTGCCAAAGCTCCCCATACCGTTTGACATTTGAAGGTTATTAATGCACCCGAAGCCGGAGTTATCAAACAGTAAAATGTTTATCTTTTTTCTTTCTTGAAGGCTTGTAATAAGCTCTGAATGAAGCATTTGATAGCTTCCATCTCCAACCATCGCATATACTTCTTTAGCTGGTTCTGCCAGCTTAACTCCAAGTGCGCCTGATACTTCATATCCCATACATGAATATCCATATTCCATATGATAGGTATTAGGTTTAGTAGACTTCCACATTCTCTGTAAGTCTCCTGGGAGACTTCCTGCTGCACCAACAATGACGGAGTTGTCATCAAGGAGCTTATTCACCTCTCCAATTACTTCTGTTTGCGTTAATTGAGTACCAAGTGATTCTACATATTCAGCTAAGCTTTCATCTAAATGACCTTGTATTTCCGGAACAAAATCTGCACCAGTAAAACGTATGCTATGCAGACGCTCTAATTCTGTACCCCATGCGTCTTTAGCACTTGCAATTTCTGTTGTATAAACAGACTGATAGCCAATTGATTTTAGCTCTTTCATAAGAGCAAGCAACCCTTCTTTTGCATCAGCTACAAGTTTCACAGCATCAAGTTTATTTGCATGAAATTCAGACGTGTTAATGGTAAGGAATTGCACGTCGGGATGTTGAAAAAGCTGTTTAGATGCTGTTGTAAAATCAGTAAATCGAGTGCCTACTCCAATTACTAAATCTGCTTCTTTAGCGATTGTATTAGCAGCTGAGTTCCCTGTAACACCTATACCGCCCAGATTATAGCGATAGTTACTTTCAACGGCACTTTTCCCTGCTTGAGTTTCTCCAAATGGAATATGGAACTCACTAGCAAATTGTTTTAACTCTTTTGCAGCTTCTGAATACCGAACGCCTCCTCCACAAATGATGATTGGCTTTTTCTTTGTTTTCATTAAGTGAATCGCATCTGATAGACTGTCCTTAGTCGGAAGACGGCGCTCAATGCGGTGAACGCGCTTTTGGAAGAAATAAGCTGGAAAGTCCCATGCTTCTCCCTGTACATCTTGAGGCAAACAAATAGTTACAGCTCCCGTATCTGCAGGATTCGTTAACACACGCATTGCATTAATCATAGCTGTCATCAATTGTTCAGGGCGGCTTACGCGATCCCAGTACTTACTCACCGGTCGGAAAGCATCGTTTGTAGAAATAGATAAATCATATGACTGTTCAATTTGCTGCAAAACGGGATCCGGCTGTCTAGTTGCAAATACATCACCAGGAAGCAGCAAAACCGGAATATTATTAGCTGAAGCAGTAGCTGCCGTTGTAACCATATTTGCTGAACCTGGCCCCACTGAAGATGTGCAAGCCATAATCTGCTTTCGATGTTTTTGTTTTGAAAAAGCCATCGCTGCATTGGCCATTCCTTGTTCATTACGTCCTTGATATACATCTAGATTTCCTGGGTCTTCTTCCAAAGCTTGCCCAAGACCTACCACATTTCCGTGCCCGAAAATTGTAAAAATCCCTTTAATAAACTGATGCTGCTTTCCATCAAATTCAACATACTGCTGATTTAAAAACTTCACTAATGCTTGTGCCGTCGTCATTCTAACTGTTTCCATACTTCTTTCTCCCTTCTAATACTAGATTGCGATTTTAAAAAAGGAAGCATAAGGAATATCTTTAATTCCTGATACTTCCTTTTAAAATGAAATGCGATTTTTAATGAATTACTTACCAGCGCGTTGTTACCATTTTCTTTCTTGTATAAAACTCCACGCCGTCCGTACCATTTGCATGAAGATCACCGTAAAAAGAATCTTTCCAGCCAGAGAATGGGAAGAATGCCATAGGTGCCGGTACTCCTACATTTACTCCTAACATACCAGATTCAATATTTTCACGAAACTCACGTACGCTTGCGCCGCTATCTGTATAAATACAAGCACCGTTTGCAAATCGAGAGTTATTAGCTACTTCAATAGCTTCTTCTAATGTTTTCACACGTACGATGGACAGCACAGGTGCAAAAATTTCATCTTGCCAAATTTTCATTTCTTGCGTAACATGATCAAAAATCGTGGGTCCTACAAAGTATCCGTTGCCATTTACTGCTGCATCAGTACGACCGTCACGAATTAGCTCTGCTCCTTCTTGCACGCCTGATTCAATATAGCTGAGCGTACGCTCTTTATGATTTTCACGAATGACTGGTCCTAAGAAGACGTTTTCTTCTAAGCCGTCGCCAATTACAATATCATTTGCTTCCTCTACTAATCTTTCAATTAGCTGATCCGCAATTTCTTCTTGTACAGTAACAACAGATGCTGCCATACAACGTTCTCCTGCTGAACCAAAAGCGGCTCCGATAATTTGTTTTGTTGCTACGTTCAAATCTGCATCATTTAATACAATTGAATGGTTTTTAGCACCGGCTAAAGCTTGAACACGCTTTAAGTTTTCCGTACCTTTTTTGTACACGTACTCAGCTACAGGCTGGGAACCTACAAACGAAATAGCTTTCACTAATTTATGTTCAAGAAGACCGTTTACCACATCATGCGCGCCGTTTACAATGTTTAATACACCTTTTGGCAAACCAGCTTCTTCAAACAGCTCAGCTAATCTTGCAGCTAACAGCGGCGTACGCTCAGAAGGCTTTAACACAAATGTATTGCCGCAAGCGATCGCAAGCGGGAACATCCAGCAAGGAACCATCATTGGAAAATTGAACGGTGTAATTCCTCCAATGACGCCAATTGGATAGCGGTACATGCCAGACTCAATATCTGTTGCAATATCAGGAAGCTGTTTACCCATCATTAATGTAGGAGCACCTGCCGCAAATTCTACGCATTCAATTCCACGCTGCACTTCACCTCGCGCTTCGTTAAAGCTTTTTCCGTTTTCAACTGTCACTAACTTTGCTAATTCATCCCAGTTATCTACTAATAGCTGCTGATACTTGAACAAAATTCGTGCACGTTTAGGCACGGCTGTTTTTGCCCACCCTTTGAACGCTTCATTTGCTGCTTGCACCGCTTGATCTACGTCTTCTTTTGTAGAAAGAGGCACCTGTGCGATTAATTCACCTGTCGCTGGGTTATACACAGGTTCCGTTTTTGATGTAGCTGATTCAATCCATTGTCCACCAATATAGTTTTTCACTGTTTTTACTGCTGTCTGTGTCATAGAATATCTCTCCCTTTATCTAATTTTAATAAGCTGCTATTCCTTTAATCTCTCAAGCAATCTCTCAAGATTTTCCCTTTGTTTATTAAGCTTCCTGCAAAACTTCCGTTGCTGTCTCCATAAAGTTGAAGAGCTCAACGCTTGTCGGCATAGCATCTGAACAGCTGTGTTTTGAAATGACAATCGAAGCGGAGGCACCGCCCAATCGCATTGCCTGTCGAATTTCCAGCCCTTGCATCAATCCGTAAATAAAGGCTGAAGCATAGGAATCACCAGCGCCAAACGTTTTCAGAACTTTTGTTTTAAATATTCCTCCGCGGTGAGAATTACAATCTCTTGTATAGGCAATAGACCCTTCTCCACCGTGCTTAATCACGACGATTTGAGCATGGTGAGAAAACCAGCGCTCTGCTGTTACTTGATCATTAGATTCTTTATAATTTAAAAGGTTTTCCATCATGTCAAACTCTTCTCGCGTACCAATAATTACATCTGATTTTTCAGCAGCTAAATTAAAATAGACTGCCGTTTCAGCTTCGGACTCCCATGTATATGGACGATAATCGATATCAAAAAACACTACAACTTCATGCTTGCGTGCGTGTTCTAGTGCTAAAAACACTGCTTCACGAGAAGGACTTTGCGCAAGAGCCGTTCCAGATATTAAAAGAGCCTTTGACTTCTTAATATATTCTTCTGATACTTCTGTAGGATCTAGTTTTAAATCCGCTACATTATCACGATACATTAAGATACTGCAATCTGTAGGACTTTTGATTTCCGTAAAAGCTAGCCCTGTTACGGCCCCAGTTTTATCAATAACAATGCTATCTGTATTAATCTTATTTTTTTGCAGATAATCCGTAATGAAGCGTCCCATTTGATCATCTGATACTTTTCCGATAAAGCCTGTTCTTAAGCCTAGCCTTGCTGCTCCAATCGCAATATTAGCCGGAGAGCCTCCTACATATTTAGTAAATGTTTTAGTCTCTTCCATTGGACGCTGTGTTTCATTTGCATTTAAATCAATACATAAGCGGCCAATAGCGATAAAATCTAAATCACGATTTTCTTTAAAAACAAGCGGATTCATCTTTATTCCTCCTTAGTTAAGCGCTTTCCTAAAAGGGTAGAAAGACCCATTTCTTTCATCCCCACGTTTACCGTCATTAATTCACTGCGTATTTTTTATGTTCAATCTTTACTGGCTGCCCGGATAGTAAAGATTCTTTTGCTGCTTTAGCAATTCGTTCTGCTTGTAATCCATCGTTCCCTGTACAAATAACGCTTTGTTTTTCCATAATTGCTCTTGCAAACTGTGTCACTTCCGCTATGTACGCTTGTGTATAGCGCTCAAGAAAGAAATACAGCGGCTTCTCTTTGACTACACTTTCGCCTGTTGATATTTCTACTGTAGTAGGACGGCAATTGTCAGCAGCAGCTGCACCTTTTTCACCAAAAACTTCAAGGCGCTGATCGTAACCGTAGACAGCTTGACGACTGTTATCAATTACACCTAAAGCTCCATTTGCAAATTTTAATGACACAATTGCCGTATCTATATCCCCTGCTTCTTCAATAGCAGGATCGATGAGCGTCGTGCCGTAAGCCGATACTTCAATTACTTCACTGTCCATTACATAACGAGCCATATCAAAATCATGAATCATCATATCCATGAACAATCCTCCTGAAGCGCGAACGTATTCCGGACTCGGAGGCTGAGGATCTCTGGAGGTGATTTTTAAAATGTGCGGCTGTCCTACTTCTCCTTGCTGTACAAGATCATGCACTTTTTTAAAGTTGGGATCAAAGCGTCGGTTAAAGCCAACTTGAAGCTGCACGCCGTATTCTTTTACTACTTCTAACGCTTGGATTGTTTCTTCTACTGAAAAACTAACGGGCTTTTCACAGAAAATATGCTTTTTCGCTCGAGCTGCTTCTTTAATAATCGATGCGTGCGTATTCGTTGGCGAACAAATAAAAACGGCATCAATTTCTGGATCAGCTAATAAATCTTGATAATTTGTTGTTAACGTCGAAATTTCTTTACTTGCAGCCCATTCATGTAAATGGTCTACTACCACATCTGAAACCGCTTTAATTTTTATTTGCGGCATTAATTTTAAATTATCAACGTGTAATTTCCCTATGCGTCCAGCACCAATTATTCCAATTGTAAGAATCCCCATCTTATTTTCCCCTTTAATTAAAAGTTAAGAAAACATTCGCTCAAACCTCTATATAGGTTAAGCGCTTTCCTGATTCCAATTATACATAACGTTTTCTGAAATGCAAACAGTTTTTATAGATTATTTAGAATATTTGTTTTTAAACAATCTAAATGCATACTATAAAAAACTATTTTTATTTTTTATCTATTTATCGATGAAACATAAAGAAATTCTCTATATTTAAGTATTTTTATCATGAATTCAGTGATTATTGCCTTACATACTAATATTTTTATGATTAAAATAATTTAATTGAAAATTATATATATTTAAAATTTTAATTGACGTTCAAAAAATGTAAGCGTATACTTTTATCAAATAGATTAAGCGCTTAACCAAATTAGTTTGATGTTTTACACAAAATAATCGATCTGGTGGTGTGGAAAATGAATGAATTTATTTCCAGAAAAACGGCTTTAGACAGGATTGGGATCCCTTCTCATTTAACGTGGGGATACATAGGTATTATTGTTTTTATGATTGGCGATGGTTTAGAACAAGGATGGTTATCTCCTTATCTTGTAGAACGAGGTTTAACCATTGAACATGCTGCTTTACTGTTTACTGTTTACGGCATTACGGTCTCCGTTTCTTCCTGGTTCTCCGGCGTACTGGTTCAGCTGTGGGGTCCTAGGAAAGCAATGGCATTCGGCTTGATATCCTTTATTATTGGTTCAATTGGATTTATAGGTTTAGGACTTCATATTATGAATTACACAATTATACTAATTTGTTATGCCCTTAGAGGATTTGGTTACCCTTTATTTGCTTACTCATTCTTGGTCTGGGTGTCTTACCGCACGCCCCAGGAAATGCTTTCAAAAGCAGTAGGCTGGTTTTGGTTTGTCTTCCAGCTTGGATTAAGCGTAATCGGAGCCTTTTACTCAAGTTATATGGTTCCAAAAATTGGCGAAATCGCTACCTTGTGGAGTGGTTTACTTTTTGTTTTGATCGGTGGAATCTTTTCTATTATTATGAATAAAGACAAGTTTACCGTACAAAAAGTAAACGATAATAAAACAAAAGAATTAATGAAAGGGATTACAATTGCATTTGAGAACCCTAAAGTAGGGATCGGAGGCATCGTAAAGATTATTAACTCTGCTGCTCAATTTGGATTTGTTGTTTTCTTGCCAACATATATGATGAAACATGATTTTACGATGAGTGAATGGCTGCAAATCTGGGGTACATTGTTTTTTGTGAATATGGCTTTTAATATTATTTTTGGTATTGTTGGAGATAAGTTTGGCTGGGTAAATACAATCAAATGGTTTGGCGGAGTTGGATGCGGAATTGTAACACTTGCTCTCTACTATGTACCGCAATTCGTCGGACATAATTATTGGGTGATGATGATTGTCGCATGCTGTTACGGTGCAACACTAGCAGGATATGTTCCTCTTACAGCGTTAGTGCCTTCTCTAGCTCCAGAGAATAAAGGAGCTGCAATGTCTGTGTTGAACTTAGGATCTGGACTTTCTGCTTTTGTAGGTCCTTTAATTGTGACCGTTTTTATTGGTCTTTTGGGCACGGGCGGCGTAATTTGGATCTTTGCTTGCTTATACTTCTTTGGTGCTTTTCTAACTGGTTTCCTTACGATTCCAACAGAGACAACTATTAAAGGCGAAACAATAAACGAAGTTAAAAGTCCGGTCTCTCTATAAATATGCTTAAGCAGAAAAAGCTGCAGGTATCTCAACACCTGCAGCTTTTTTACCTTGTCTATTTTATAACTTTTTTACCGACGCACGTTCTACTAGTTCGGGAATAATCGTTACTCGCTGTTTCGCATGCTCTTCTTTTTTCATAGACTTTAACAGCTGTTCAAACGTACTAGTAGCCATCTGAGAAATGGGTTGTTCAATCGTTGTCAAACCGGGCTCAGCAATATCGGCATAAATCGTATTATCAAATCCAATTACCGACAGATCTCCCGGGATCGAAAGCCCCTGCTTTCTTGCCTCGTTTATGAGTGATACCCCAATTAGATCTGTACATGCAAAGACTGCTGTTGGCCTATTAGGCAAGGAAAGCAGCTGTTTACTTGCTCTCCTGCTATCTTCTACTGTTGAATAACAGCTGATAATGGATTGATTTTCTAGTGATATATTTGCTTCTGTGAGCGCTTGTTTAAATCCCTCTAATCGTCCCTCACTGCTTTTTCTATCTTTTTCAGTCATAATCGTTACCGATTGATGACCTTTTTCTATTAAATACGCACCTGCGATATATCCTCCGCGAACGTTATCAATTGTCACTACATGCGTTGAGATAGAAGGATGGTCAACTGAAAACAATACAAGCGGTACATCATGCTTCACGATCTTCTTTACGAGCTTCGTATCATTTAGTTCGGTTGCGATAATGATTCCATCTACTTGTTTTTTAAATAAAAGATCTATATATTCATGCTCACGCGCAGTTTGATGATCTGTACTGCATAAAAAAAGCGTGTATCCCGCTGCTCTAGCACTATTTTCAAAAGCTCTTGCTACCTCTGCAAAAAAAGGATTCGAGATATCAGGAACTAGAACACCGATCGTGTACGTCTTTTTTCCTGTTAACGCCGCTGCAACACTGCTAGGCTGATAATCTAATTCCATCATTACTTCATTCACTTTTTTTATCGTTTTTTCACTAATACGGCCTGTTTGATTGATTACTTTGGATACAGTGGCTATTGATACCCCTGCTTTTTTCGCAACATCGTAAATGGTTGGTTTCACTTTCACTGTTCCTTTCTTCGTGATCTCTTTCCTTATTTTATCACGAAAGTATTCAATCGTTTATTTTAGATACAATCTTTCGTTTTAAAAGAGAAATAAAAAAGCTGTTCAATGTGCAACAGCTTTTTTTAAAATGATTAATTTTTCAACGATTGTTTGCTCATCCATTTCATTATGCTTGTTGTGCTTCCGTTTATTTTAGCGTTGGGTTCATTATTATACAGATATATCCAAGATGAATGTCCATTATACTGATAGGGCGAACCATCATTGTTTTTATACAAGCCTGTGGTGTCATGGACATCCTCAAATAGTGATAAATAAACATTATTTGCATGGCTTTTCACCAAACGTTCATAAGTTGGAAGAGTGTTAATTGTTGGCGGAAGGACTGTATCATTCTTGGCGGCTACGAACCAAATAGGTGTTTCTTTCATCTTTTCAATATCTTGATTCGTAATTAATCTATCATTTAGTCCTTCACATACTGGGAATGCTGCTGCAAAGTATTTTGGATAATCACGAATCATAAGCATAGTCATATATCCGCCGTTAGATGCTCCTCCGATATAGATTCTATTGGGATCAATATCAGGGTTTTTAGAAACATATTCTTCAATTAAGGTCATCAGTGATTCTTTATAAATAGAAGTTCCATCCGCTTTGCCCGTATAACCATCCATCCATTTTGTTGGCGCTTGCGGTACTAAAACGTAGGCACCTTCAAAATAATCCTGAGTTTCTTTTTTGATAAAACTAACAGCTTTATTGGCAGATAAGGGAATTGTTGCATCTGTTCCTCCCTCTCCTCCACCATGTAGCCAAATGATTAATGGATTCTTTTTCTTATCCTTTGCCGGCGCATGACTTGCGTATGCTAATTCTATATTTTGATATATACCTTTTTTAATTGTAAAATCATCTACGAGTTCTTTTTTCTCTCCCACAAACTGTTTCACTACAAGCCCTGACAACTTTCCTTTATTTGTTATTATATCTTTTTGCTGAGTAATGGTATATTGACTGTCTATCCATGCATTTAACCCTGTACCATATTCATCATAATTTAGTGGTGCTCCTAATAAAACAGCTGGTCCAACTTCCATTTCTAAAACTGCATATTTTCCAGTATGTACGGCTGGTTGTCCATCTTTATCGGATACATAGGCTTTTTTTACTGTACGATCTCCTTGTTCCAATAAAGACGGTTCTAATCGACTATCACTTCGAGCCACATGCACCTTAAACGTTTCTTTTGTAAGTGAATTGGTTGGAACAGGTTCACCTAAGTCAATAATAATTTTTGTGATCGCCGCTCCCCAGTCATAAATCTCTGTCACGGTACGATAGGATGTAGCTTTTTCGTGCGTCTGCTTCGCCATCGCTGCTTTCTCATAAGAGAGTACAATACCAATTGCTAAACTCAATGTAATAGCCAATAGTACAGACTTTTTTAACCTTTGATACATAGCAAATCTCCTCCTTTTAAATAGAATAGGAATATTAAAATTCTTCTTCTATCTTAATTGTTTTGTAATCGCTTACTTACTTGTGTTCTATTTTACTTGTCTCCTCTCTCTTTCTACATATAATTATTTTCCGTTACCTAGCGGAAACTTTTGGTTCTTTATTCCAATAAGCATATTTTATAAGTCCTTGAAAAAATTTTTTTATTTTATGTATAAAAACTATCTATTAATCAAATCATAATCTTAACCTTATAAAAGGAGTTGATTATGATGGCAAACAGCAGAAATAAGAGCAGCAACGAATTAGCAGTACACGGTGCTCAACAAGCAATCGATCAAATGAAATATGAGATCGCTAGCGAATTTGGCGTAACTCTTGGTCCTGACACAACTGCACGCGCAAACGGCTCAGTAGGCGGCGAAATCACAAAACGTCTTGTGCAAATGGCTGAACAGCAACTTGGCGGCGGACGTTTCTAAATCACTATCATAAGCAATACGGCTGGAGGAAGAGCGAATGACCGTTCTTCCTTTTCCCATTTTTACATAATCTCTTATCGCGTTTCTTCTCCTCTATATGTATCTAAAACAAAACCTCTCCATAACGTTTACGTTCCGTTATATAAGGTTCTCTTTCTCTCACAATAGATTGTTTATGATAAAACATAAAAAGAAGTCCCTTTTATAGGAACTTCTTTCATCTCACTCTATAAATGTGCAAGCTCTTTAGATATCTTTTCGGTCTTTGCTTTTAGCTGCTCTTGCTGACCTTCTAAGTCAGCAAGAACAGCTAACACTTCCGTATTCTCTGGTTCTTCTTCATACTGTTTTAACGCAGCAACAAGAGACTGTGAAACTTTGATGAGCTTCTGATTAACTTCTTGCTGCTGTTTTAAATAGTCAAGTTCATATTCCGTTTTTTCTAGATTTCTCATCGGTCCCCTTCCTTTCGTTAACTAGCTTTTATTTAAGAACGCAGTCTTTTATTATCGCATTTGGTTACTTCAACATTACCTTATTTTATTTTCGTGATTGCCGTATAACATTTTTTCATTCATTGGGTCAGCTGATTTTTCAGCAGGTGTCACTGTTTGTCCTAGAGCTGAATTGTGTTTATCATGCTCAACTGCGTCTACCATCAGCAAAACTTTTCCTTTTTTAAGATCAGATACATATGAGGAAGCTTCTGCAGCAGGTACACCATATTCGGTTAATTGATTTTCGATTCGATTAACATCTTGATCCATTTTTTCTTCAGACGGCGTAAAAGCATTTTTTATTTTCTCCATAAAGGATTGATGGTGCTTTGAGTGTTGATCTGTATCAACTGTTTGCACATCAATTCCTGCAGAATGCTCAATCGCTTCTGTATTTTCATGACGCAGACCACTGTTTGTCAAGATAGAAAGTGCACTGTCCGGATATCCCTGTGTTTTTAAATTTCGAATCGCTGTAATAACCGCTGCCTCTGAATCATACGTACCTACTACATTTTTTGTCATTTTCTATTCCTCCTAGGTATTATCATTTTTTAGCTTGTTATAGTATTAATACCCTTGGATTTTTTGGTAAAACTTTTTAATTTTATCTCTAACTCTCCTTACAAGGAGAAACCAATAAAATAACAGACCTGAATCTAAAAATTCAAGTCTGTTTTATGATATCAATGATTTGTATTATAAAATTGGTGACAGTAAGCGAGATACCGCTTCTTTAAATTTTATAAGAAGAGAGCGCTCTTTATATCGTTCAAACGTTAATTTTGAACTGTATTGCACATCTTCAAGAAACAGGTTCTGCAACTTTTTGGCAATAGGCTGGTCATATACAACTGCATTCACTTCAAAATTAAGGCTGAAACTCCGTGGATCAATATTCGTCGTGCCTACAGAAGACACTTCATTATCTACTACAATCGTTTTAGCATGCAAAAAGCCTTTTTCATAGAGATAAATATGTGCACCATACGTCAGCAGTTCGCCTACGTGAGACCACGTAGCCCAATAAACAAAAGGATGATCGGGTTTGTTTGGAATCATAATATGAATCTCTACTCCAGATAATAAAGCAATTTTACAAGCATCCATAAAGCTTGCGTCTGGAATAAAGTAAGGCGTTTGAAGGTACACACTTTCTTTGGCCGACATAATCAATGAGATATACATGTTTTTTAGATGCTGAGTAGTCGAGTTTGGCCCGCTTGCTACAATTTGTATAGGAACCGTTCCAAAATGAGTTTCTGTACGATGCAAAAATTGTTCCAGTTCAATTGGCTGCTTTGTTGCTTGATGCCAATCTAAAATGAATCTCCCTTGAATATCGTTCACTGACTCTCCTTTAATGCGAAAATGAGTGTCTCTCCAATAACCCATTTTTGGATCTAACCCTAAATATTCATCTCCTACGTTAAATCCTCCTATGTATGCTACTTCACCATCAATGATACAAAGCTTTCGATGATTTCGATTGTTAATCCGAAAATTAATTAAGCGAAGAATTGAAGGAAAAAACGCCTGTGCTTCGCCGCCATATGAAATAAGCTCCTTAAAAAATGATGGAGTCATTTTTCTAGATCCTACTTCATCATAAAGAACACGAACCTTTATGCCTTCTTTTGCTTTTTTTGTTAGCTCATCTCTTAATTTTTTCCCAAGATTATCTCGTTGAATAATATAATATTGAATATTAATTTCTTTTTTAGCATTTCGAATATCCTCAAACAATGCATCAAATTTCTGATTACCATCACTAAAGATATCAATTTCATTGTCGGTACGCACGAGTGACTTAGAAGAATTTAAATTAGTGAACAGCAGTTTATTATGTTGAATCAATAAATCATTTCGATATTCATGGGTAGCTTTAAGTTCTTTTAATTGTTCATCTACTGAAGATCTTAAATATTCCCGCTCATCAGATGATAACTTATAAAAGTTCTTCTGTTTTAGCTGTCTTCCAAAGAATAGATATACAATAAAGCCGACAATCGGTATAAAAAATAAAATAAGAAGCCATGCCCATGTAGATCCTATATCTCTTCGTTCGATGAAAATAAGAATACCGGCTAATAAAATATTAACAGCTGTTACAACAGATACACTTAGTGTAAAGATATGGGCAAATTCCATCCTATTACTCCTTTCTTTCTACTGCATTGCCTTATTAACTCATTTCCGTTTTTAACGTTTTCATTCACTTTACTATACATAACACAGATCGCTTCCTTTTTCATCTTTAGGATCCAAATTTTATTGTTTTTTTATTTTTTGCCACACTAAAAATGTAAAATATTCGCTTTTATTGTGTATTAAAAACAAGGGGGAAATAATTTGTTTTTTTCTTTTATTTTTCTTAGCCTCATCAATGTATTTATCAGTATTAGCCTGGGGTATACGGCTTATCAATTGTTTAGAAAAGCATTTATTGGAGGTATTCTTACGTGTATCCTTGCTTGCAGCGCTCCTATCATGTTTGTATGGCCTTCCTTGTTTCTATCAACGGGCATATCACTTTTTCTCTACTTTCTCATTATTTACTCAAAAAAGCACATATCATCTAATATATAAATAAAAAACACGGAAATCTAAGATTTCCATGTTTTTTATCTACCAGCTGTATACGTAATAATCTTGCACGTGATATGAATTGAAACCGCATGTTTCGTAGAGTTGCAAAGCGCGTTTGTTTTTCGCTTCAACCTCAAGAAATATATCATATCCTAGCCGAAGCTGCTTTAAAACAACTTGTTTTAAAGCAGCTTTTCCTATTCCCAATTTTTGATAAGAAGGTAAAATACCAAATCCATAAATCCATGCTTCGCTTTTATTATAGGATACCCTTAACTTTCCAACCGCTTGACTATTGTACTCTACGATAAAATGATTTTGCTGTTCTTCCGTTTTCGTTTGTTCATAATAAGCAGCTGCTTCTGTTAAAGACATACCAAAGCATTCCACATCAACTTGCATTTCCATTTTCATATCGGTATCTGATTGGGAAGAGCGAAGTGTAACAAAGGGAGTATCATTTTCCAATTCTTTTTTTGTCCACTTCATTTGATATTCTGAAAAAGTAAATGAACATGGGATTTGCTTTAAGAACTCCCTGCCTGAAACCGAGTCGCCAGGAGCATTTAATAAAATCTCTGTATACCCACGCTTCTTACATATATGTAAAGCTTGAGAAAACAGCTTTGAAAAAATCCTTTTTCGGCGATAGCTAGGAGCGACCATTCCGCATATTTCTACTGTATTCCCAAACCCATAAAGACCAATAAACCCAACAAGCTGATTATCTTCATAATGAAAAAAATCGTTAACTTCATTTTGTTTTCGACTTCGTAACATATCAAAATTCAGCTTCAGCTCTATGTGCTCTTCTTGTTCGCAAATAGACTGTAGCTTTTGTATATCTTCTAACACATGTTGTTCTAACATAAAACGCCCCCTGCATTCTTCTTTTTATTATAAGTTCGGCTTTATTTAACTTTTTCCTTTCATCTTTAGCGCAACAGTCGAATAATTATAGGGTAAAAGCAAGATCAAAAAGCATATAGAGTAATCAAACTAAATAGGCGGGGTGCTTATGAAAAAGACCATTTTGATAAGTTTTATTGCACTAGTTGCTTTAACCATTATTTATTGCCTGCAGAAAGAATTTATTTTCGCTTTAGCTTTGTGGAGCATTTATGGAACAGTATTATCTGTTTTTGTATATTTTTCTTTTTACAAATCAACGGAAGATCGTGAGGAGGAGTAACAATAAAGCTATTAAAAGGTCCGTGAAATAAACTTTTTTACAGACCTTTTATAAATTTACAACTGGGATATATGTTGATAACAATTTAGAAACAAGTAACCCTTATTCTTAGTGTTATAGAAAAGTTATTACCTATTTCACTAAGGAGTTGGATATTTATATGAAGACAATTACAAAATCTATATCGGTTTTAGCATTAGCAGCGGGCTTTACTTTTTCATCTCTATCTGGAATACTGCCATCCACTCACGAGCAAACAGCAAGTGCAGCAGAAAAAATAAACGCACCGTTCAGCGTATATGAAGTGACCGCAAACGTACTCAATATACGTGCAAAACCTAGCACTCAGGGAAAGATTCTTGATACATTAAGAAAAAAAGATCAAATCGAAGTAGTCAAGTTTGTAAATGCAGACTGGGCCGCCATTAAAATAATTGGCGGCACCGGATATATCAGTACTTCCTATTTAATGAAAGTCCCTACTACTGTTCATACAGCTGCTAACCTTAATTTACGTACAGGATCTAGCACAAGCAACAAAGTTGTAACAACTATTCCTAAAGGAAAAAGCGTCAGCTTCTTAGCTTGGGGCTACTCAAAAGATAACAAGCTTTCATTTGATTGGGCTTTTGTAGAATACAACGGCTTTAAAGGATATGTAAGCACTTCGTACTTACAGTCACCTACTTATAGATAAAAACAGATAACTCCCTTGAATTATTTCAAGGGAGCTTATTTATGGACACCGTATTAATAGTGCCCTGCCCATGAAGCACCGATGATAATTAGTAAAATAAATAGCACAACGATTAACGCAAAGCTACTTCCGTGACCTGCTCCGTATCCGTACCCATAACCATAACCTCCGTAAAAACTCATTTTCTTTCACCTCCTTTTTTGTAGAATATGTGAAGGAAAATGAAAACGAACATGAGTATTCTTTATCACAAAATTCATTATAATTTATAAACGTTAACTCTTTTACTAGTAAGGCATAGGATATAGCATCCCGTGGTTCATCTCTACATCTTTCCCTCGTTCCCCCTTTTAAAGTAAGGGTATATTCGAGCAATACAAAAAAGAAGAGTTTATATAACTCTTCTTTTTTATTGAACTGGATTATCAACTTGCATGTAGTCATTATAATATTCTTCTAACGTAATTCCTTTCTTAGACACTTTAGAGGCGAGTTCTTTCCCGACAAATCGTATATGCCACGGCTCATATTTATAACCTGTAATCTGCTGCTTTCCTTCTGGATAGCGAACAATGTATCCGTATTTATATGAATTTGCTTCAATCCATTTGGCTTCAGGAGTATCTTTAAAACAATCTTGAGCTGCACACTTACCGGTGCTGCTTGATACATCTATACTTAAACCAGTCTGATGTTCACTGCTGCCTGGATGAGCGCTGTAATGATTAGCTGCCGCTTCTCCATCTTGTTTTATATACGCTTGATAAAGAGATTCTTGACGGCTTTGAGAACGATAGGCAGAAACACCGGCTAGGTAAATTCCTTCTCGTTCAGCAGCTGAAAACATCCTTTCTAACGCTTTTGCTGCTTCTGTACGCATTTGGCGCTTTTCAATTTTTTCTTTAAATATAAACCGAACGTCTGGGTATACAAGGTCAGTGGGTTCATAGTGATCAGGAAGAAGATTTTGTTTATTTACTAACACAGCAATGGATTCTGGGTTCCCTACAATTTCTATACTATTCTGCTTCTGTTTAGAAGAAGATAAAGGATTATGATCAGACGTATTCAAATGATCGTCGTGCTGAAATAATCCCTGATAGCCTAGATACGAGAATCCTGCAATAACACCCAGCACTATTAGTAAAGCCATTTTTTTATAAAGTTTCATATTTCTATACTCCTGACATATTTTCAGCTTTTTAGGACACTCAAACATTGTATATAAATCAAGAAATAATTACTAATATAACAAACTAATTCCTACTATAAATTTTAGTATGCCCGGACCTAATTTTTTCAAACGTTCATTTTAAGCATAAAAAAAAGAGATGTCTCCTAAAAGACATCTCTCTTTACTTCTATTCTATAAGACTAGTATTAGTCGATAACTGTAATTTTAACTGATCTTCTGCCCCAGTCTTGTGCAGCACTATCTGAAGAAACGAATACATCAATTCGATTTCCTTTAATTGCGCCACCTGTATCTGCTGCTACAGCTTGACCATAACCTTCAACGTATACTTTTGAACCTAATGGAATAACGCTAGGATCAACCGCAATTACTCGTTGATTTGGATTTGATTTTAAATTTACTCCAGTAGCTGTTGTACCACTGCATCCAGCACAGTTAGCTGTATAAGCTGTTGCTTCAACAGTCATAGACTTGCCGCTAGCTTGCTGTTGAGACTGCTGTTGCTGCTGTTGAGCTGCTTGTTGCTGTTGCTGAGCTGCTTGTTCTTTTTGTGCTTGCTCTTGTGCTGCCTGTGCTTGTGCTGCTGCTTGAGCTTGCTCTTGTTCTTTTTGTGCTTGCTCTTGTGCTGCCTGTGCTTGTGCTGTTGCTTGAGCTTGCTCTTGTTCTTTTTGTGCTTGCTCTTGTGCTGCCTGTGCTTGTGCTGCTGCTTGAGCTTGCTCTTGTTCTTTTTGTGCT